>NZ_JAVAXT010000016.1:0-114712 GCF_041955125.1 Pantoea sp. BR_17
ATGCTCAAGGAAAACGTCGTAATGAATTTCACTACGTGTTCACTCTTAAGACTTGATATTTTTTTTGCGTCCGGAGACGCGGATATCAATCCTGCGAGTGCCCACACAGATTGTCTGATAAATTGTTAAAGAGCAGTGCCACACTTCTCTGTGGCGCGGGCTGCATATATTACGCTTTCCGCTTTATGAGTCAAGCACTTATTTTTGCTAAACTCATCGGTTCGAATCATTCTGAACCTTACTCAACCCGGCGCTTCGTATTCCGTTGTGCCGTGTCAGTGGAGGCGCATTATAGGGAGTTCTTCGAAGCTGACAAGGGCTAATTTCAATTAATTTTCCGAGTGCTGTTTTTTTCAGCGAAAACCCGCTAAAGCGCCAGTTTTTCAAGCAACGGGAATCCATAACGCTGTAAAACCGGCGATAATTGCGCCGCCTCTTCATCCAGCTCAGTGCAAAACGCCATGTTTTGATCCGGCGAGCGGACTTCGGGTGCTTCATTGTCCAGTAGCCAGGCAGTACGTCTGGCTATTGCGGCACCGGAGTCAATTAAACGCGTACCTTCAGGCAGGACGTGCTGAAGCTCATCGCGAAGTAAAGGAAAGTGCGTGCAGCCTAATACGACAGTATCCGGTGGCTCCGTCATACGTAACCAGGGTTGCACAATGCGCCTGACATCACCCAGTGAAACCTTATCGCCATGAAGCTTGGCTTCGGCTAACTCCACCAGCTCGGCTGAGCCCAGCATTTCAATCTTGCAGGTTTTAGCAAACTGCGACACCAGATCATGCGTGTACGAACGCCGGACCGTTGCGCGCGTCGCCAGCAGCCCGACCACACCGTTACGTGTAAGGCGTGCAGCCGGTTTGATTGCCGGTACAACGCCGACAACCGGAAAGGCAAATCGCTCACGTAATGCAGGCAAAGTGACGGTGCTGGCGGTATTACAGGCAATAATGACGAGAGAAATGGGATGACGGCGAGTAATGGCATCAACCATCGCAACAACGCGCTCGACAATAAATGTCTCGGTTTTCTCACCATAAGGAAAACCGGCGTTATCGAACGCATAAAGATAATGCAGGTCCGGCAGGAGTTGCCGAACCTCATCATAGACAGAAAGCCCGCCTACGCCGGAATCAAACACCAGCACAGTCGGGCGCAGGTCAGAAGCTGTAGCTTCCGTTGAGGTAATACTCTCTTCCTGGAGTCTGGTAGCCATACGCTGTCTCGTAATCTTTATCGAACAGGTTGGCAATTCTACCACGAACGGTCAGATGTGATGTGATAGGATACGATACGGCGAGATCAACGGTGCTGTAGGCCGGCAAACGGCGCTGCTCACTCGTGTACTGGCTCGTGTTATTGTCATAACGCTTGCCAAAATACTGGTAAATAACATCTATATCAGCCTCATAAACCGTTACACCCAACTGATATTTCATCTGTTGACGAGACCGGCGAGCCAGGACTTCATCATCCGAATCGCGTCGGGCATCAAGATAGCCTAAGGTGATTTGATGATGCAGGAAAGACGTATCGAAGTCTGCGGTGGCTTCAATACCTTTCATTGTCACCGCTTTCTGATTGAAATAGCCGCCCTGGAATGTCACCGGATCGGACGCATAGTCAATCAGGTTCGTGACGTGATTACGGTAGGCCGCCAGCCGCCAGTTAACGGGGCCACTTAACCCTTCGAGCGCAGCTTCCCATTGTTTTGATTTCTCAGGCTGCAAATCGGGATTGGCGCTAATGCCAAAATGCTTTTGGCCATAAAGCTGCCCCAGCGTCGGTGCCTGGAAACCGGTGCCATAGGAGAGCGATGCCTTATAACCCGGCACAAACTCCCATCCAGCCGCCGTTTGCCAGGTACCATGACGACCATAATCCTGGTTATCGTCCCCCCGGACAGCACCTTCAAGCGTAACAGTGCCCAATTGCTGCTGCGTCGTCAGATATGCCCCGGTATTATCCTGCTTATAGCGGTCCGTTTCTCTGGGCTGACCAGAAAAGAGTTGGCCTACTGAGCTCAACGCTTGCCGCTGCCAGTCAATCCCGGTACTCACCGTGCCATAACCGACTGCGAAGGCGTTCCCCCATTGAAGGTTGCGCTGATCCATATCATCCAGCGTATTGGAGTCTGCGTAACGTCCCTCAGCGCCAACATAATTATATATTTTGTACTTTTGGTAGCTGGCGACCAGTTGAGAAGAATAATCACCTTTAGTAAAGCGCAGGCCGGTATCAAAGGCGTGATTATAAATCTGCTGCTCATCCGATCCGCCCGGGAAGCCAGCATCGTAGTCAGTATTCGCCGAATAACCATAACCACGAAAGAAACCGGAAAACATGTCATTGAACTTATGCTCAACCCCTGCCCAGAACGCTTTGTTACGCCAGCCATCACGATCGCGATCGGCTGGAGACGTCGAATCAGGCTGGATGTTATAGCCATTGGTTGCCTGATAAGAACCGGCGACGGTAAGGCGGGTTTGGTCGGTCACATTCTGGTTTACGCCCCCGCTGTATTCCTGATATCCCTTTGACCCCATGCCTGCAGAAAGCACATTGTGATTTTGTGGATTTTGAGTAATCACGTTTACCACTCCGCCAATGGCATCAGCGCCATAGACGGAGGAGCGCGGCCCGCGAATGAATTCAACGCGTTGTATAAGGGAGATCGGAATCAGATTGAAGTCCGCTGCACCGGTGATGCCCGGTCTGGCAAAGGGCACGCCATCCACAAGAATCAACGTCTGGCGCGCTTCAGCGCCTCGCACAAACATTGACGCGCTTTGCCCAATCCCACCGTTCTGCGCAATATCCACGCCGGGCAGGCGACGAAGCACGTCTACCAGATTTTTTGCCTGCCACAGTTCAATCTCATCCCGTGTCACCACCGAGGTTGAAGCCAGTACCGACGAAACCGGCTGTTGAAAACGATTAGCCGTCACGATGAGCGCATCATCACTTCTCTGTGCAAAGCCATTTTGCGCCCAGAGGAAAATCGCCGTTGCACTGAAGGCAAACAGCGGGGTTGTTGTTTTACTCATTTTTATCGCATCCAAAAGAAAAAGGATGCCGCAGGCATACAGTCGATAGCACGCGATGACTGTACGCGTGGCGACGTCACACCGGCAGGTCTTCGGGCTGGGAATCATAGCAGGTGATGACTTCCCATCCCGCAGGACAGTGTCTGCAATTGCAATCACCCTGACATTCCTTACCGCTGCGCGTCAGCTCCAGATTCACACTGGATTCCCTGTTAACTCAAGGTTGAGGCCGGTGCCCGCAGTCTACGAAGCGCGCACGGGCAAGTCCAGATCTGCACACCCCGACGCTCTGCTCGCGCGCGCAGGACTGGACATCAGCAGGTGAATCCCTACAATCGCCCGGCAAGCAGGCTATTAACCAGGATTAAACATGACACCCGAACATCTCCCTGTTGAACAGTATGACGCGCAGCTGGCGGAAAAAGTCAGTCGGTTAGAAACGATGATGACGCCTTTCGCTGCCCCCGCCGTGGAGGTGTTCCGTTCACCGGTCAGCCACTATCGCATGCGTGCAGAATTCCGCATCTGGCATGATGGCGACGACATTTATCACATCATTTTCGATCAGGAGACGAAACAGCGCATTCGCGTTGACCAGTTCCCGGCGGCCAGTGCCCTGATTAACCAGATGATGCCGAAAATGATGGCGGTCATTCGCGATAATCGCATCCTGCGCCATAAGCTGTTCCAGATTGATTATCTGTCGACGCTAAGCAACCAAATCGTCATCTCCCTGCTCTATCACCGCAAGCTGGATGAGGAATGGCAGCAGGCCGCCACAACGTTACGCGATCAGTTGCGGGCGGAAGGCGTCGATGTGCAGCTGATTGGTCGCGCCACTAAGACCAAAATTTGCCTTGATCGGGATTACGTGGAAGAGCGTTTGCCGGTCGCCGGTAAAGAGATGATTTATCGACAGGTGGAGAACAGCTTCACGCAACCCAACGCGGCGATGAACATTCATATGCTGGAATGGGCGCTGGATGTGACAACGGGTTCCCGTGGCGATTTACTGGAACTCTACTGTGGTAATGGCAACTTCTCGCTGGCGCTGGCCAGAAATTTCCGCCGCGTGCTGGCCACGGAAATTGCCAAGCCATCCGTCGCGTCGGCCCAGTACAATATTGCCGCCAACCAGATTGATAATGTCCAGATTATTCGCATGGCGGCCGAAGAGTTTACCCAGGCAATGAACGGCGTGCGCAGCTTTAACCGGCTGGAGGGGATCGACCTGAAGAGTTATGACTGCGAGACGATCTTTGTGGATCCGCCGCGCAGTGGGCTGGATGAGGAAACCGTCAGGATGGTGCAGGCTTATCGCACGATCCTGTATATTTCCTGCAACCCGCAAACCCTGTGTGACAATCTGCTGGAGCTGGCGCAAACCCATGATGTCACGCGACTGGCCCTGTTTGACCAGTTCCCGTATACCCATCATATGGAATGCGGTGTGCTACTGACGCGCAAAGCGTAAAAAAACGGGAACCCAAGGGTTCCCGTTTTTGTGATTACCGGTTGCGATTGCGCTTGTAACGCAGGGCAATCCAGAACACCAGCCCGACCATAAGAATCGTGGGGATAAAGTTAGATCCGATATCCGGATATTCGGCACGCACTAATGCGCTGTACACCAGGATTCCCAGCAGGAAGAAGGCCGCAGCCAGCCCCGGAACCCCATCGGGCATACTTTTATTCAGGTAGCGTTGATGCAGGCACCATGCCGCCAGCCCCAACGCAATCAACGGGAAAATAGAAAAAGGAACGAAAGCACTAAACAGCACAGAGAACGAGCCGTTCATAGCAAGGCCGGTAATAAAAGCCAGTAACATCGTGCCTTTATCACGGGAGCTTGGGTGGGTCATGGCAGGGTCCTTATTCATAGCTCTTCAGGTTTATCCAGGGTTACCGCCAGGCGTTCTTGTTCCCGGCGATACCAGTAATACGCGCCCTTCGCGATCATACGTAACTGCAATACCAGACGATCTTCCAGCTTACGACGCTGCGCTATATCAATATCCAGCGCTTCGGCACCGGCACTGAAGACAATAGTCACCATCGCTTCAGCCTGCGCTTCGGTGAAGCTGCGCGGCATGCGGTTTTCGACCTCAAGATAATCAGCCAGTTCAGCAATAAAATGTTGGATTTCACGCGCAACCGCCGCACGGAAAGCCGCAGACGTCCCCGAACGTTCGCGTAACAGCAGCCGAAACGCATTGGGGTTATTTTCAATGAACTCCATAAAGGTGGCGATAGAGGTTTTAATGATGCTGCCGCCTTTCGCAATACGTTGACGTGCCTGTCGCATCAACTGCCGCAGCATCAGCCCGCTTTCATCCACCATGGTTAAACCCAGCTCATCGACATCTTTAAAGTGCCGATAAAAAGAGGTTGGCGCGATGCCCGCCTCGCGGGCAACCTCACGTAAACTCAGACTGGCAAAACTGCGTTCGGCGCTGAGCTGACTGAAGGCAGCTTCAATCAGTGTACGTCGTGTACGTTCTTTTTGTTGCGCTCTGACGCCCATTCTCTCTGCCTTGTGAGGTTCTGAAACAGCACTATAACAAAATATTCAGCGTACAGTCCGGCAAACTTTGTGACGACGTGTTAAACCTCACTGAAAGCCAAAACGTGATGAAAATCGCTGTTAGAATTCAGAAGTGCGCGGCGAGATGTTAGAATCTCGTTGTAAAAATGTATAAATAATAGGACGTACCGGTATGCAAAAGTCTTACGATTACGATGTCATTGTGATTGGATCAGGACCAGGCGGTGAAGGTGCGGCGATGGGGCTGGTGAAGCAAGGCGCCCGAATCGCGGTTATCGAACGCTATCACAACATAGGCGGCGGCTGTACACACTGGGGTACGATCCCCTCGAAAGCCCTTCGTCATGCTGTGAGCCGCATCATCGAGTTCAACCAGAATCCCCTCTACAGTGACCATACCCGCCTTCTCCGCTCATCGTTTGCCGATATTCTCAATCACACGGAAAGCGTGATCAGCCAACAAACCGCAATGCGTCAGGGTTTTTACGAGCGCAATCGCTGTGAGCTGTTTCAGGGCGATGCGCATTTCGTGGATGCCAACACGGTTGAAGTGGAACATCATGATGGCACGCGCGAACAGCTGACCGCCGGGAAATTTATTATTGCCTGTGGTTCGCGCCCTTATCATCCGCATGATGTCGACTTTACCCATCCACGTATTTACGATTCCGATTCTATTCTCAACCTGCATCATGAACCCGGCCACGTCATCATTTATGGCGCGGGCGTGATTGGCTGTGAATATGCTTCCATTTTCCGTGGGCTCAATGTCAAGGTTGACCTGATCAACACCCGTGACCGCCTGCTGGCGTTCCTTGATCAGGAGATGTCTGACTCGCTGTCTTATCACTTCTGGAACAGCGGCGTGGTGATTCGTCACAACGAAGAGTTTGAGAAGATTGAAGGCGTGGATGACGGCGTTATCATGCACCTGAAATCCGGCAAGAAAGTCAAAGCGGACTGCCTGCTGTATGCGAACGGCCGTACAGGTAACACCGATTCACTGTCGCTGAAAAATGTCGGTCTGGAAGCGGATGGCCGTGGGCTGTTGAAAGTGAACAGCATGTATCAGACAGCGCAGCCGCACATTTATGCAGTGGGCGACGTCATTGGTTACCCCAGCCTGGCCTCCGCTGCTTACGATCAGGGCCGTATTGCCGCACAGGCCATCATTAAAGGCGAAGCCTCAGCGCACCTGATCGAAGACATTCCGACCGGGATTTATACCATTCCGGAAATCAGCTCTGTAGGCAAAACCGAACAGCAGCTCACGGCGATGAAAGTGCCTTACGAAGTGGGACGTGCGCAGTTTAAACATCTGGCGCGTGCGCAGATTGTGGGGATGAACGTCGGTAGTCTGAAGATCCTGTTCCACCGTGAAACCAAAGAGATTCTGGGCATTCACTGCTTTGGGGAACGTGCTGCGGAGATTATCCATATCGGTCAGGCGATCATGGAGCAAAAAAATGGTGGCAACACAATTGAGTACTTTGTGAATACCACCTTTAACTACCCGACCATGGCAGAAGCGTATCGCGTCGCCGCGCTAAACGGTTTAAACCGCCTGTTTTAACGTGGTATCGAAATAGCCTTGCATATGTGTGCGGATTGCCTCTGCCAGTTGTTCATAACGGCTGCGCAGAGGTGAGCCGGGACGGTAAACCAGCGCAATCGTACGCTGTGGTACCGGCTTATAACAGGGCAGATAACAAACCCCATCACGCACACGCTGTGGCGGGACAGCCAGAGCAGGCAGTAACGTAATACCGCTTCCTGCCGCGACCATATTGCGCAACGTTTCCAGGCTTGTCGCACGGAAATGGGTATCTTCGTCTGCACCCGCTTCAAAACAAAAACCCATGGCCTGATCGCGCAGGCAGTGGCCGTCTTCCAGCATCAGCAGTTTTTCACCAGCCAGATCGGACATGGGCACACGATCGCGTTCGCGCCACGGATGATCCTCATAAACTGCCAGCTTCATCGGCTCATCGAACAGCGGGACTTCAATAAAGGCTTCGCTTTCTTTGACCAGCGCCAGAATCGCGCAGTCCAGTTTGCCGCTGTCGAGCTGAGCCAGCAATTGCTGGGTCTGTGCTTCATGCAGGTACATTTCCAGCTTTGGAAAAGTCTGATGCAGCATAGGAATAATTTGCGGCAGTAAATACGGACCGGTGGTAGGAATCAGCCCAATATGCAGTGGTCCTGACATCGCTTCGCCCTGCTGACTGGCCATCTCTTTCAGCACTTTGACTTCACGAAGGACAGTACGCGCCTGGTCGACCAGCAGCAAACCGGCCTGCGTAAACAGTACTTTGCGGCTGGTACGTTCCAGCAGCATGACACCTAACTCATCTTCTAATTTGCGAATCTGCCCGCTTAAGGTCGGCTGACTGACATGACAGGCATCCGCCGCACGTCGGAAGTGACGATGTTCAGCAAGCGAAACCAGATATTCAAGATCACGGATATTCATTATTACCCTCCATTCCACGATAGCTCGTGGCGATAGATAGAATAGCAACCAACGATTGGCCCTATCAAGAGCGGATGGGAATAATGCCCACATCAAATTCAGACTCATCGCCACCCAGGGAAATGTTTTCTGAATCATAAAGACAGCGTTATCCGCTGTTTTTAGCTGACGCAAATCTTCTGGCAACGCTGATAAAACAAAAAACTGAACAGGCGAAGGCCAGACGACAAGCGTAACGAATCTGAACATCGGTCGGGAGCACCGATGGTCTGATGATGTGCCTAAAATAAAAGTAGTTTCTGAAGCTAGAGGTTGGCGGGCATGGTATGCCCGCTCTTTTTTTATCTGCGACTCAGGCTAAGCGCGCTTTGGCATCCGCAATGGCACGGGCAACCTGAGACGGTGAAACGCCTCCCTGCGCATTGCGCTTATCCAGGCAGGATGACAGGGCCAGCACCGGATAGACATCGTCTTCGATAACAGCACTGAACTGCTTAAGCTGAGATAACGACAAGGCTTCCAGTGCCACACCTTGCGCGATCGCTGCAACGACCGTTTCTCCCACGATATGGTGCGCTTCACGGAAGGGAACGCCTTTTGCCACGAGATAATCGGCCAGTTCAGTTGAGTTTGCGTAACCCTGTTCGGCCGCTTCCTGGCAGCGAGGACGTTTTACCTGCAAACCTTCCAGCACCAGCACGGACATATGCAGGCAGTCCAGCCAGGTATCCAGCGCATCAAACAGCCCTTCTTTGTCTTCCTGCATGTCTTTGTTATAGGCAAGCGGCAGGCCTTTTAGCGTCATCATCATGCCGGTTAACGCGCCCTGAACCCGCCCGCATTTTCCACGGATCAGCTCCAGTGCATCCGGATTTTTCTTCTGTGGCATCAGGGACGAACCTGAGGTGACTTTATCCGAGAGTTCGATAAAGCCGGCTTCGCCGGTATTGAAGAAAATCATGTCTTCCGCAAAACGTGAAAGGTGCACCATGCCGATTGACGCATCGGAAAGCAGCTCCAGCACATGATCACGGTCGGATACGGTATCCAGGCTGTTACGCGTTGCAGACGCGAAGCCTAACCAGCCTGCCAGTTGCTCACGGTCAATAGCGTAAGCCGTTCCGGCCAGTGCACCACAACCTAACGGGCTGACATCAAGACGCTTTAACGTATCCTGCAAACGGCTTTCATCGCGCGCCAGCATTTCAACGTAAGCGAGGCACCAGTGTGCAAACGTCACCGGCTGTGCACGCTGTAAATGTGTATAGCCCGGCATCACCGCGTCCTGATTGACTTCGGCAGTCGCCACCAGCGCCTGCTGCAGCTCACGTGTGGCATCCAGCAGTGCGGCAACCTGCTCTTTACACCAGAGTTTCAGGTCGGTCGCCACCTGATCATTGCGGCTACGGCCGGTGTGCAGTTTTTTGCCCAGTGCACCGACTTTCTCAATCAACTGGCCTTCAACCCAGCTGTGAATATCTTCGGCATCGCTTTGCAGGATTTGCTCAGGATTGGCACGAACCTCCTCCAGCAGTGCGTTCAGTGCGGCTTCAAGCTGCTGCTGCTCATCACTGCTCAGGACATTTACCGTCACCAGCGCTTTGGACCAGGCCACTGAGCCAATGATGTCCTGCTCTGCCAGGCGGTAATCAAAACGCAGCGAGTCGTTGAACTGTTTGAAACGTTGATCTGCTGCCTGGGTAAAGCGTCCACCCCAAAGTGCCATGTGAATCTCCTTCAAGTCGTTAAACCAGGGGCGGCCTGAAAGCCGCCCCTGATGTCATACTGAGAGGCGAGGCGATCCCCGCCTGCGATTACTTTTTCTGCTCGTTCAACGCACGGATACGTGAAGAGAGTGAGAACAGACGGATAAAGCCGCCTGCATGACGATGATCGTAAACTTCGTCTTCGCCGAAGGTCGCGAACTCTTCGGAATACAGGCTGTTAGCTGAACGCTTCTGCGTCGCCGTGGCCTGACCTTTGTAGAGTTGCAGAACCACTTCGCCGTTAACCTCTTCCGCCAGCGACTCTGCCGCCGCCTGGATAGACTTACGCAGCGGTGCAAACCAGCGACCATCGTAAACCACATAAGACATTTCATGGCCCAGCTGCTCACGCCATTTGAAGCTGTCGCGATCCAGAACCAGTTGCTCTACCGCACGCAGCGCGTTAACCATAATGGTGCCGCCAGGGGTTTCGTAACAGCCGCGTGATTTAATGCCTACCAGACGGTTTTCAACGATATCGATACGGCCCACGCCATGTTTTGCGCCCAGCACGTTCAGTTTTTCCAGACACTGGAACGGGCTCAGTCTTTCACCGTTCACCGCCACCACGCGGCCTTTTTCAACGGTTACTGTCACGTCTTCTGGCTGATCGGGCGCTTCCAGCGGATCGACAGTCCAGACCCAGCAATCTTTGTTAGGTGCGTTAGACGGGCTTTCCAGCACGCCGCCTTCGGTAGAAATGTGCCAGGCGTTTTCATCACGGCTGTAGATTTTTTCCAGCGACGCGGTGGTAGGGATGTTGCGCGCTTTCAGATAATCCAGCAGCGCTTCACGCGAACGCAGATCCCACTCGCGCCATGGCGCCACCACTTTCAGCTGCGGCGCCAGTGCGGTGTAAGTGGTTTCGAAACGCACCTGGTCATTACCTTTACCCGTGGCACCGTGGCACAGCGCATCAGCACCCACTTTCAGCGCCAGCTCAACCTGGGCTTTCGCGATGATAGGACGCGCCATTGAGGTACCCAGCAGATACGTCCCTTCATACAGGGCCCCGGTCTGCAGCACCGGATAAACGTAGTCACTGATAAACTCTTCACGCAGATCGACAACGTGACATTCTGATGCACCTGACTGCAGCGCTTTCTTCTCAACGCCTTCCAGATCGCTACGTTCCTGACCGATATCCGCCACGAACGCGACCACTTCACAGCCGCCATAGTTTTCTTTCAGCCAGGGAATAATGGCCGAAGTATCCAGACCACCGGAGTAAGCCAGTACGATTTTTTTGATGTTTTGCGTTTGCATTTCGTAATCCTTGAATCTGAGTCGTTAAGCGAGAATCCGGGTGCCAATGGACACGCCGTTAAAAAGGGTAGGTAACTGCTCGGCATGACGCCAGCTGGCAATATCGACCGGACGGCCCAGCGTGCGTGCCGCATCCAGCGCAGCGTTCACTTTGACAATCATGCCATCGGTGATGATGCCCTGAGCGATCAGCTGTTCTGCTTTATCTGCCGTCATTTCTTCGATGCGCTGACCTTTGCCATCAAGAATGCCGCTGACGTCCGATAACAAGACTAAGTCAGCACCCAGCGTTGAGGCCAGCGCTGTGGCAGCCTGATCGGCATTGACGTTCATAAGCTCACCGCTGTCGGTGATGCCGATTGAACTGACAACGGGCATGTAACCTGCACCCAGCAGCGTGTTAATTAATGCAGGATTGCCCGGCGTTGCGTTGCCCACATGGCCCAGCGCTTCATCTAACTGGGTGACATTGACCAGGCCCGCATCGCCCAGGCACAGACCGACGGCCTGAATGCCGTATTTTTTCGCCCAGGCCAACAGCGTTTTATTGGCGGTACCAGCCAGTGCGCCGGTGATGATGTCAATCTGATCGGCAGGCGTAACACGCAAACCGTTCTTCTTTTGCACCGGCAGCGCCAGTTTTTTCATCAGTTCATCGACCAGGCAACCGCCACCGTGAACGATAATCAGGGGGCGCTGATGAGCAGAACGGTAGGCCAGCAACGCGTCAAATAAACGGGCCAGTGCTTCTTCGCTGTCTAACAGCACACCGCCCAGCTTGATAATTAATGGATTAGTCATGGTTTAGTCGTCCGTTAAATCAGTGACTGCGTTTCAGGGAAACCGAAACGAATATTAAGACACTGTACTGCCTGAGAGGCTGCCCCTTTAAGCAGGTTATCTTCAGCAGCCACCACAATCAGGTGTTCGCCCTGTACGGCAAAGCCAATATCGCAGTAAGGCAGACCGACCACGGCTTTCAATGCCGGTACGCCTTGCTCGTAAACGCGTACCAGCGGCTTATCGTGGTAGGCATTGTGAAAGACCTCAGCGACATCATCACGGCTGACGCCGGCATTAAGACGGCAGGTGATCGTGGCCAGGATGCCACGCGGGAAACTGCCCAGGTGCGGCGTAAAAATTACCGGTGTGCCCAGGTGCGCCACAATTTCAGGATGATGACGATGATTAAAAATACCGTAAGGCTGCAGACTGACTTCACAGAAGCTGGTACCAACATTCGCTTTGCGCCCTGCTCCACTGACGCCACTGGTGGCATTGATGACCGGCCACTGCGCCTCATTCAGTAAACCGGCATCCACCAACGGCTTGAGTGCCAACTGAGAGGCGGTGGGATAGCAGCCAGGGACGGCAATCAGCTGTGCTTCTTTGATTTTTTCCTGCTGGAACTCCGCCAGACCGTAAACGGCTTTATCCAGCCAGTCCCCATGCTGGTGTGTGAAGCCATAAAACTGCGTGTAAAACTCGCCGTCGTTGACGCGGAAAGCGCCGGACAGATCGAACACGACGCAGCCAGCTTTCAGAAATTCAGGCGCCAGGTCGTGGCTGACTTCGTGGGCCGTCGCCAGAAACACCACATCAACTTTATCTGCCCATTCGTCGGCGCGGCTCAGTGGCTGCAGCGGCAGATCCACCACGCCTTTCAGCTGTGGATGAAGATCGGACAAGCGCTTACCCGCATCGGGACTTTGCGCAGACACCGCCAAAGCGGTTATGTTGATATGTGGATGGCGATTAAGGAAGGTGGCAAGCTCTACGCCAGCGTAACCACTGGCACCAACGATCAGCGTATTCAACATCAGGCTGTATACCTTTATTACAGTCACACGTTCCGGGTCGCGGCCTTGCCCCGTTGCCCACGATGTCGTTTGCAGCGATTTAAGGTTCACATGCACACGACGTTAATGTATTTTTATTCACTATTAATGCATGAATATTGATACATCCTAACTCAAGGACCGTCAACAGTGAAGACAAAATTACCGCCTTTTATCGAACTCTACCGCCAGTTGATCGCAACACCGTCTATCAGCGCAACCGATGCCGCTCTCGATCAGAGCAATGAAACTTTAATCAATTTACTGGCTGGCTGGTTCCGTGACCTGGGTTTTACCGTGGAAGTCCAACCCGTGCCGGGCACGCGGCATAAATTTAATATGCTGGCGCGCACCGGAAGCGGTGCGGGCGGTCTGCTGCTTGCCGGGCACACCGATACCGTTCCGTTTGATGATGGTCGCTGGACTCGCGATCCCTTTACCCTGACCGAGCACGACAACAAGTTGTACGGTCTGGGTACCGCCGATATGAAAGGCTTCTTCGCGTTTATTCTGGACACGCTCCGTGATGTGGATGTGACAGCCCTGAGTAAGCCGCTTTATATTCTGGCCACCGCTGATGAAGAAACCACCATGGCGGGCGCGTCATATTTTGCCGCATCCACACAGCTTCGCCCTGACTGCGCCATTATTGGCGAACCGACGTCGCTGAAACCTGTCCGTGCGCACAAAGGACATATCTCGAATGCGATTCGTATTCAGGGTCAATCTGGCCATTCCAGCGATCCGGGTCGCGGCGTCAACGCCATTGAGCTGATGCATGAGTCGATTACCGAACTCATGCAACTGCGCAATACGCTGAAAGCCCGTTACAACCATGATGGTTTTGCGATTCCTTATCCCACAATGAACTTTGGTCATATTCATGGCGGTGATGCAGCAAACCGTATCTGCGCCTGCTGCGAATTGCACATGGACATCCGCCCTTTGCCGGGGCTGACGCTGAGCGATCTTGACGCGCTGCTGAATGAGGCACTGGCGCCGGTGAGCGAACGCTGGCCGGGACGGATTACCATCGAAGAATTGCATCCGCCGATTCCGGGCTATGAATGTCCGGTTGACCACGAGCTGGTCAAGGTGGTGGAAAAACTGCTGGGTACACCGACAGAAGTGGTGAATTATTGCACTGAAGCCCCGTTTATCCAGCAACTTTGTCCAACGCTGGTGCTGGGCCCGGGTTCTATCAACCAGGCGCATCAGCCGGACGAATTTATCGATACCGCATTTATTCAGCCTACGCGCGCCTTAATCGCTCAGGTTGTGCAGCATTTCTGTCACTAATTATCATCAAATGGGGCATTTCACTGTATTAACAGCAAAATGCCCTGCCAATCTGTGGGATTTGATAATAAGAATAACTTATCCCGCTTCGCCGCTATCAAATTCCATGAATTTCCGTCAGTTAGCTGCACGTTTCCCTCACTTTAAGTCATTTGACGAACGCCTGATTACGTGGCTAGATAAAAGACGATGTTATACCCACTGGGCAATCATCCCACTTTATTCAGCTTGCGACGGGCAGCAACTGAAGAACCCCGGTCAGAGCCGGGAGGACGACGTTGCTGGCTTTTCTGCTGCCTGAAAAGGCCGGGTATAGAGGTTTATCAAGACGATAAGGGTGTCAGGGTCACATGAACGAACAATATTCCGCAATGCGAAGTAATGTCAGTATGCTCGGCAAACTGCTCGGGGATACGATTAAGGATGCGCTGGGAGAGAATATCCTGGGCCAGGTGGAAACCATCCGTAAGCTCTCTAAGTCATCCCGTGCAGGAAATGACACTCATCGTAAGGAATTGCTGAATACGCTGCAAAACCTGTCAAATGACGAGTTATTGCCCGTGGCGCGTGCCTTTAGTCAGTTCCTCAACCTCACTAACGTGGCTGAGCAGTATCAAACGATTTCCCGCAGCGGCGATGGCGCAAACCACCCTGAACTGTTGAAAAAAACATTTGAAACCCTCAAGCAAAATAATCTCAGTGAAAGTGCGATTCATAACGCCATTGAATCACTTTCCCTGGAACTGGTTTTAACCGCGCACCCTACTGAAATTACACGCCGCACGCTGATTCACAAACTGGGCGAGGTCAACAGCTGTCTTGAACAACTCGACCACAGCGATATCTCTGAATACGAACGCAACCAGATTATGCGCCGCCTGCGCCAACTGGTCGCGCAGGCCTGGCATACGGATGAGATCCGTAAATACCGTCCCACGCCGGTTGATGAAGCCAAGTGGGGATTTGCCGTCGTTGAAAACAGCCTGTGGGAAGGTGTACCTGCATTTTTGCGTGAGCTGAATGAGCAGGTAGAAGAGACGTTTGGCATTAAGTTACCGGTTGATTTTGTGCCGGTGCAGTTCACCTCCTGGATGGGCGGAGACCGTGACGGTAACCCGAACGTTACCGCCGCCATTACCCGCCATGTTATGCAGCTCAGCCGCTGGAAAGCCACCGATCTGTTTCTGCGCGATATTGGCGTGTTGATTTCGGAACTGTCGATGTCCGAATGCAGTCAGGAAGTTGCCGAGCTGAGTGGCGATCCTGAAGCGCTGGAGCCGTATCGCGTGATCTTAAAGCGTCTGCGCAGTCAGCTACTGTCTACCCAGGCTTACCTGGAGCGCCGCCTGAAAGGCGAGCGCTTGCCCCGCCCGGCAGACCTGCTGGTCTCCAACGCGCAGTTGTGGGATCCGCTTTTCGCTATCTATCAGTCCCTGCAGCAGTGCGGCATGGGCATTATTGCCAACGGTCAGTTACTGGATACGCTGCGCCGTGTGAAATGCTTTGGCGTGCCGCTGGTTCGCATCGACGTCCGTCAGGAAAGCACCCGTCACACTGAAGCTATCGCTGAAATTACCCGCTATCTGGGCCTGGGCGATTATGAAAGCTGGTCGGAAGCCGACAAGCAGGCTTTTCTTATCCGTGAGCTGAACTCCAAGCGCCCTTTACTTCCTCGCAGTTGGGAACCGAGTGACGAAACCCGCGAAGTGCTGGAAACCTGCAAAGTAGTGGCAGAAGCGCCCCAGGGCTCTATCGCAGCCTATGTCATTTCGATGGCGAAAACGCCGTCTGATGTCCTTGCCGTCCATCTGTTACTGAAAGAGGCTGGCATTCCGTTCGCTATGCCGGTTGCTCCCCTGTTTGAAACCCTGGATGACCTGAACAATGCCAATGATGTGATGAGCAAACTGCTTAACATCGACTGGTACCGTGGTTTTATTCAGGGCAAACAAATGGTCATGATTGGCTATTCCGACTCGGCGAAAGATGCCGGCGTGATGGCCGCCAGCTGGGCACAATACCAGGCACAGGATGCACTGATTAAAACCTGCGAAAAGGCGGGCGTTTCCCTCACGCTATTCCACGGACGCGGCGGTACCATCGGCCGCGGTGGTGCACCCGCGCATGCCGCACTGCTGTCCCAGCCGCCAGGCAGCCTCAAAGGCGGCCTGCGCGTGACGGAACAGGGCGAAATGATTCGCTTCAAGTACGGCTTGCCGGAAGTCACTATCGCCAGCCTGTCGCTTTATACCGGCGCGATTCTGGAAGCCAACCTGATGCCGCCGCCGGAACCCAAACCGGAATGGCGTAATATCATGAACCAGCTTTCTGCCGACTCCTGCGCCATGTACCGGGGTTATGTGCGTGAGAATAAGGATTTTGTGCCTTACTTCCGTTCCGCAACCCCTGAGCAGGAACTGGGCAAGCTGCCCCTGGGCTCTCGTCCGGCGAAGCGTCGTCCGACGGGTGGTGTGGAATCCCTGCGCGCCATTCCCTGGATTTTTGCCTGGACGCAAAACCGCCTGATGTTACCCGCCTGGCTGGGCGCGGGCGCCGCCCTGCAGCAGGCGATGCTGGCAGGCCATCAGGATCAGCTTGAGGCCATGTGCCACGACTGGCCCTTTTTCTCAACCCGCCTTGGTATGCTGGAAATGGTGTTTTCGAAAGCAGACCTGTGGCTGGCGGAGTATTACGATCAGCGACTGGTTGATAAATCGTTATGGCCATTAGGTAAACAGCTGCGTGACCAGCTGGATGCCGATATTAAAGCGGTGCTGACCATCGCCAACGATTCCCATCTGATGGCGGACCAGCCGTGGATTGCCGAATCGATTGCCCTGCGTAACGTTTATACCGATCCCCTGAACGTACTCCAGGCAGAGCTGCTTCACCGTTCACGTGCACAGGAAGCCCGTGGTGAAGAACCGGATGCGCGCGTCGAACAGGCGCTGATGGTGACGATTGCCGGTGTCGCTGCAGGGATGCGTAATACAGGTTAACTCACAGAAACAGGGCGGTTGATACCGCCCTGTTTCGTATCAGTTAACGTCATCCTCATATCGCCATTACAGGTCGCCCAACTGACGCGGGGGCAAAAGGTATCGCACCTTTCAGATTGTAGAAATGCCGGTCTTTTACCCTTTCGCGTGACAGAATATTCACCCTGCTCGTAGCAGGCTCAGGTGACCAATGGCATGCCATAGCTTCTCTGCCATTTCGCTGATCCGGGGCGGGAAGAATGAAGAGTAATCTGTCCGTTTAGCGCTGACCGGCAAAAAAACGCATCCTGCCACCACCACCCAACGCTTCCCCCTCAACATAGTGAGACGTTCAGACATTCAACGTGACCGATGCTCACCTCAGCGCCAGTCAAAATGGCGCCACAGGCAGGCAAACGTTACCGCACGTTATGACATCGGCGAGCAGAAACAGGGCAAAAAAACAGGTGCCGGAGCACCTGTGTTGAAACCTGTTTAGAGGAGTTGCGCGAGGCGATTGATATCAGACTGTATCGCGCCTGCCGTGACGTCACGACCCGCGCCAGGTCCGCGAATCACCAGAGGATTATCGCGATACCAGCGGCTGTCGATGGCAAACACATTATCGCAGGGCAGTAAGGCTGCCAGAGGATGCTCAGGACGAACGGCTTCCACACCCACACGTGCTTTGCCATTGGCATCAAACCGTGCCACATAACGCAGGACCAGCCCCATTTCCTGAGCGGCTTCAAACCGTTGCAGCATCTGCTCATTAAGTTCGTCACCGTTCTCGAAGAAATGGTCGACGGATTCATCACAGTTCTGGGGCACCAGTGACTCGACGCGTACCTGATCGGGTTCAATGTTATAGCCCGCTTCACGGGCCAAAATGACCAGCTTACGCATCACATCTTCGCCAGACAGATCAACACGCGGATCCGGCTCGGTTAAGCCCTGCTGCCATGCCTGATCCACCAGTTCGGTAAAGGGCACCGTCCCGTCAAACTGCAGGAACAGCCAGGACAATGTGCCTGAGAAAATACCGCTAATCGACAGAATGGTATCGCCACTTTCACGCAGATCCCGCACCGTATGGTTGATGGGTAAACCTGCGCCTACGGTGGCGTTATATAACCAATGACGCCCGGTTTTTTCGAAGGCATCGCGAATCTCACGCCAGGTTTGCGTGTCGGACGCGCCCGCAATCTTATTGGCGCTAATCACGTGGAAGCCATGACTGGCAAAATCCAGATACTGCTGTGCCAGTGGTTTACTGGCGGTGACGTCCAGCACCACAAGATCATCGTAAGGATGCGCCCGCATCCACAGAAACAGCGATTCTTCATCACGTGTTTCCGCTTCATCGTCAAAGAAGGCCAGCGCGCGGCTGGCATCAAGCCCGTCATAGTTCAGCAGGCTGCGTTGACTGTCGACCACACCCGCCAGCACAAATTCAAAACCGGTTCGTGCTGACAAGGTTTCCTGCTCACGCGCAAACAGTTCCAGCCAGCGTGAGCCGATATTGCCTTTGCCAAACAGCATCAGGCCAATTCGCTTTTCGGCACGGAACAGGGAGCTGTGTAAGCCCTGAATTAAATGCTGCGTCGGCCCCACGCGCAGGACCGCCACCACGCTGATATGTTCTGGCGACTGACAAACAAACTCAACCGGCTGATCTTTCAACTGCTGCCAGAAACGGTGCGTATGCAACGGATTACGAGTCACGCCTGCTCCGACCAGCGCTACCAGCGCTAAGCCATCACGTAACTGTAAATGCCCGGGTAAGCCTGCGTCCTGTAACAATGTGAAGGCGCTGTTAACCACTTCAGAGGTGTAACAGAGTTGCAGCAGCTGACGATCAGGATGAACGCCCATTGCCAGTGGGCGCATCTGCGCGCGCGTGAGCAACTGATCGATCTCTTTGCGCAGGAGCGTAAAATCGTGCTGCCCGGGAAGCTGGATTTCGACCAGACACACATCATCGTGACTGGTCACAATGCGTGCGCCCGTTCCGGAAGCGAGGACGCGCTCAATACGGGTTGAGCCCTGTTCTGGCTGATAGCTACAGCGCAACTGCAAATCGATGTCGCTGCCGGAAACGGGCTGTAAGGTGCGGGTATGCAGCACCGGTGCGGCGAGACGCGCCAGTTCACTGGCCTCATCAAGACGCAACAGCGGCAGCAGACAGGCATCAGAAACTTTACGTGGATCGGCACTGTAAACACCCGCCACATCACTCCAGATAGTGACGCGTCCCACACCGGCCAGCGCACCAATTTGTGTGGCGGAGTAATCAGAGCCATTACGCCCCAGCAACACGGTTTCACCCGCATCGTTGGCGCAGATAAAGCCCGTCACCACGATACGTTTATGGGGATGCTGGGCCAGCAGCGTTTGTAACAACGGCCAGGATTTTCCTTCATCAACCTGAGGCTGCGCGGCACGTTCTGCACGCAGAAAATCGCGCGCATCCAGCCAGCAGGCCTGCAGGTCGTGTTGATTCAGCACAGCGGACATTAAACGTGCCGACCAGACTTCACCATGGCCCACGACTTCCGCATAAACCGCGTCGGTAACGGTACCATCGAGTAATCCGGCAAGCTTCTCAAGATCGCGAATAAAGGCCGATATTAAAGGTTCGGCGATTTCGGCAGGCAACAGGGCACTGATGAGCTCACTCTGATAACGACGTAATGTCTGCTGCACCTGATGCGCGGACAAGCGGTCACTCTGGCTCAGTTTCAGCCAGCTAATCAGCTGATTGGTCGTTGAACCTGCGGCTGAGACCACCATCATGTCGCCTGGCTGGCTGTAATCCGCCATGATGCTGGCAACACGCTGGTAGCAGCGTGCATCGGCAAGGCTGCTGCCACCAAACTTGTGGAGCTGTCTGTTGTTTGGCGTTCCTGCGCCTGCTGAAATCGTCATGGTTAATCCTCTGCTGCGATCCGGAATGCATTATCCAAATCGGCAATTAAATCTTCGTGGTCTTCAATCCCCACAGAAATACGGAGCAATGTTTCAGAAATACCTGCTGCGGCACGGGCTTCTGCAGACATGCCAGCGTGCGTCATGGTCGCGGTATGCGAGATTAAGCTCTCAACGCCACCCAGTGATTCAGCCAGCGTAAACAGTTCAAGCGCTTTCAGGAAACGACGCAAGCGCGCTTCATCGCCATCCAGTTCGAAACTGAGCATGGCGCCAAACCCACGCTGCTGACGCGCAGCGACTTCATGCCCGGCATTTTCTGGCAGAGAAGGATGATACAACTTTTTCACCAGGGGCTGCTGCTTCAGATAAGCAACAATTTCTAACGCATTACGCTGAGCAGCGGCCATACGCGGACCCAGCGTACGCATACCACGTAACAGCAGGTAGCTGTCAAAAGCGGAACCGGTCACGCCAATATTATTCGCCCACCACGCCAGATCGGTCGCGACCTGAGGATCTTTGGCAATGACAGCGCCAGCCACGACATCGGAGTGCCCGTTTAAATATTTGGTACAGGAGTGAATAACCAGATCTGCGCCCAGCGCCAGCGGATTTTGCAGCGTCGGACTCATAAAGGTGTTGTCCACAACGCTTACTGCGCCTACTTTACGCGCGGCGTCGCAGATGGCCGCGATATCGACGACACGCAGCAGCGGGTTACTGGGGCTTTCTACTAATACGAGCTGAGGTTTCTCGTCCAGCGCAGCCTGTAGCGCGGCACTGTCGCCTTGATCGACAAACTTCACCCGATAAGCACCGCGCTTGCTTAAACTATCGAACAGACGGTAGCTGCCGCCATAGCAGTCGTGCGGTGCCACCAGCAAATCGCCAGGCTTCAGGAAAACCGTTGTGACCAGATGAATGGCGGACATGCCGGTATTAGTCAATACCGCGCCCGCACCGCCTTCCAGCTCTGCCAGCGCGCGTTGCACAACGTCGCGCGTAGGATTACCACGACGAGAATAATCGTGGGCTCGCGGCTCATTGAAATCATGGAAGTTATAGGTGCTGGAAAGGTGGATGGGCGGGACAACGCAGCCATATTGCTCGTCGTCATTCAAACCGCTGCGCACTGCGATGGTTGCCTGTTTACGCGTCATAGGGCTAACTGTTCCTGAAGTGAGAAATAAACTGACCACAGGATATCAGCTTACATTTAGACGTCAACACATCTGGACATCCAAATGTCTTTGCGTATAGATTGAGCATGGCCGCAATAACCGCTAAAATTATGCGCCCATGCTGGCGTTCAACCCATTTTCTTCCTGTGTTGGACGAAGAAACCCGCCAGAGAAGGGGTCCGGTAGAAGAAAATCAGGCATAATCGGCTGATTTCGTAACTTTTAACTTTTATTGATTAAGGTATCCCATGGCTGAATGGAACGGCGAATATATCAGCCCGTACGCTGAGCACGGCAAGAAGAGCGAACAGGTTAAAAAAATCACGGTTTCTATTCCGTTGAGCGTGTTAAAGATTTTGACTGACGAACGGACACGTCGTCAGGTGAATAACCTGCGCCATGCGACCAACAGTGAGCTCCTGTGCGAAGCCTTCTTGCATGCTTTTACCGGACAACCGTTACCAAATGATGTCGATTTGCGTAAAGAACGTAACGACGAAATCCCGGAAGAAGCGAAGAAAATTATGCGCGAGATGGGCATTGACCCGGACACCTGGGAATACTGAGTCAGCCAGACATAAAAAAACCCAGCCTGAGCTGGGTTTTTCTTGCCGCCGAACAAATGTTCGAATGCCGTTTCTTATTTTTTGGTGCCTGGCACGCTGAAACGCTTGTTGAAGCGGTCAACGCGGCCACCAGTGGCAACTTCACGCTGCTTACCGGTGTAGAACGGGTGGCACTTACCACAAACGTCCAGGTTCAGTTCGTGAGTCAGCGTAGAGCGAGTGTGAATCACGTTACCGCAAGTACAGTTGATGGTAACTGCTTCGTATTTAGGGTGAATACCTTGTTTCATGGGAAACCTCATAGAAGGCCGTGTCGCTCTCCGCGCCAGGACGAAACCTGCGCAGCACCACACGCGATTGAACATTAATGGTGTACTCCGGTAAGGTCTTTCCTACCGAAGGCGGCATATTATACAGGCTAATGTTTGCTGCTGCAAATGTCGCCTGAGATATCCGTCCTGTGCGCCAGCGTGTACACTAATCGCCCTGTCAGATGAACCGGAAAGAGAAAGTTATGCCCGTTGTTCAGGTTGCCCTGCCCGTTCCCCTTCCCCGCCTTTTTGACTATCTGCCGCCTGAGGGTGTGCAGCCGGTGACTGGCGGTCGCGTGATCGTGCCGTTTGGTAACCGGAAAATGATCGGCATTGTGGTGGCGTTCTCTGACAGCAGCGATCTGGCGACCTCACAGCTTAAACAGGTGCTTACCGTCCTGGACAGGGAATCCCTGTTTCCGTCCTCTCTGTGGCGCATTCTTCACTGGGCAGCCGACTATTATCACTCTCCGCTGGGTGAGGTGCTCAGCCATGCCATTCCGGTACTCCTCAGACAAGGTAAACCGGCTCAGGATGATCCCCTGTGGCGCTGGGAAATCACGGAACAGGGCCGCGCGACGTCCCCGGAAAGTCTTAAACGCGCGCCCAGGCAGCAGCAAGGTCTGGCGGTGCTGCGCCAGCAACCGCTCTATCGTCATGAAGTCAGTGAACATGACCTGACCGAGGCGGCTATGCAGGCGTTGCGCGCGAAAGGGCTTTGCGAATTGCACGAGCACCAGCCGCAAATGCATGACTGGCGAACCGCGTTTGCGGTAAAGGGTGAGCGTCTGCGCCTGAACACCGATCAGGCGACTGCGGTGGGCGCCATTCGGGGAGAAGATGAGCACTATGCCGCCTGGCTGCTGGCAGGAATTACAGGTTCCGGTAAAACCGAGGTGTATCTCAGCGTACTGGAAAATGTGCTGGCGCGGGGGAAACAGGCACTGGTGCTGGTACCGGAAATTGGCCTGACGCCACAAACCATTGCCCGTTTCCGTGAACGTTTTGACGCGCCGGTGGATGTCCTGCATTCGGGACTTAATGACAGCGAGCGTCTGTCCGTGTGGCTGCGGGCGCGACGGGGGGAAAACGCCATTATTATTGGTACGCGTTCCGCGCTCTTTACTCCCATGGCGCGACCGGGCGTGATCATTATTGATGAAGAGCACGACAGTTCCTATAAGCAACAGGAAGGCTGGCGCTATCAGGCACGGGATCTGGCTGTCTTCCGCGCGCATGAAGAAAACATTCCTGTAGTCATGGGATCCGCAACGCCGGCACTGGAAACCCTGCATAACGTGCGTAACGGTAAATATCGCCAGCTTGATCTGATGAAGCGTGCCGGCAATGCTAAACCGGCACTGCAGCAGTTGATCGACCTGAAAGGGGCACAACTTACTGGTGGCCTGGCACCCGCCCTGATCTTCAAAATGCGTCAGCACCTGAAAGCCGATAACCAGGTTCTGCTGTTTCTGAACCGCCGCGGTTTTTCGCCGGCTCTGCTCTGTCACGATTGCGGCTGGATCGCCGAATGCCAGCGCTGCGACCGTTATTACACGCTGCATCAGCATCACCGCCAGTTGCGTTGCCACCACTGTGACAGTCAACGACCGCTGCCGCATCAGTGCCCGCAATGTGGTTCAACACATTTACTGCCGGTCGGTGTGGGCACGGAACAGCTGGAGCAACAGCTGGGCACCCTTTTTCCCGGCGTCCCTGTCTCACGCATTGACCGTGATACCACCAGCCGAAAAGGCGCTCTTGAACAGCACCTCGCCGACGTTCATCGCGGGGGCGCGCGTATTCTGGTTGGCACGCAGATGCTGGCAAAAGGTCATCATTTCCCGGATGTGACCTTAGTGTCGCTGCTGGATGTAGACGGTGCCTTGTTCTCAGCCGATTTCCGTGCTGCGGAGCGCTTTGCTCAACTGTATACCCAGGTGGCCGGACGTGCCGGACGTGCCGGTAAGCAAGGTGAGGTTTTACTGCAAACCCATCATCCTGATCATCCCCTGCTGCAAACGCTGCTGCATCAGGGCTACTTCGCTTTCGCACAACAAACGTTGCTGGAGCGCCAGTCGGTCTTTTTACCTCCCTGGACGCACCATGCCTTATTCCGGGCAGAAGACATGGATAATCATCAGGCTGCAGAATTTCTGCAACAGCTACGCAATATGCTGGAAGCCAGCCCGCATAACGATGCGTCAATGTGGTTTATGGGCCCGTTACCTGCCTTGCAGCCCAAACGCAGTGGCCGCTGGCGCTGGCAGTTACTGGTTCAGCATCCCTCGCGTAAACGCCTGCAACAGTTGCTGAGCAGTTCGTTACCGCTGGTCACAACCTTGCCCGCCTCACGAAAGGTGAAGTGGACGCTGGATGTCGATCCTACCGAAAGTTAAGGCCGGCCAGGTTGCGAGCGGGATCGAAATACGTCGCATAAGTCACAATTTTTATGCAAATTAAGTAACAGCCTTGTTGGCCAATCGATAACAATAGTGCCCGGCTTGTTTTTATACCCGTCGATACGAACGTTGAATGCGCGATTACGCATCAGGAGCATGTGTTGGATCAGAATCAACCGCCGGCCGCCGCCACCATGAAAGACGTCGCAGAAAAAGCCGGCGTCTCCACTGCTACCGTGTCGCGTGCGCTGATGAATCCCGAAAAAGTCTCTTCGGCCACCCGTCAAAAGGTGGAACAGGCCGTCGCGGCCGTAGGCTATGCGTCGCAAAGCATGACACGACATTCCCGGCGCAACGACACACAAACGATTTTGTTGATCGTCCCCAATATCTGCGATCCCTTTTTCAGCGACATTATTCGCGGCGTTGAAGTCGCCGCCTCAGAAGCCGGTTATCTCGTGCTTATCGGCGATTGTGCGCATCAGAAACCGCAGGCGTGGACATTTCTCAACCTGATACTGACACGTCAGATTGATGGCATGGTGCTGCTGGGCGCGCAGTTGCCTTTTGACGTCAGCCCGGACGAACAACGTAATCTTCCGCCCATGGTGATGGCGATTGAGTTCGATCCCGAGATGTCGTTGCCGACGGTGAATATCGACAATCTTACCTCCTCATTTGTTGCCGTTAACCATCTGCTGGAGTTAGGCCATAAACGCATCGCCTGCCTGGCCGGTCCGGAAGATGTCGCCCTGTGTCAGTATCGTCTGCAGGGCTACGTACAGGCGTTACGACGCAGCGGGATTAGCGTCGATCCGACCTGTATTGTTCGGGGAGATTTCACTTTCGAATCAGGTGTGGCCGCGATCAATCAGCTCATGACCTTAGCCGAGCCCCCGCAGGCCCTGTTTTGTCACAGCGATATCATGGCCATCGGTGCCATCAGTCAGGCAAAAAAACTGGGCTTACGTGTGCCGGAAGACCTGTCCGTGGTGGGATTCGATGACATCGAGCTGTCGCGCTACTGCGAACCGCCGCTGACCACGGTGAAACAACCCTGTTTTGACATTGGCCGGGAAGCGGTGCTGTTACTGCTGAACGAACTTCAGGGGAAAGGCACGCGGAGCGGGTCAAAGTTACTCGACGCAGAATTAGTGATACGCGGTAGCACAACATTGGCAAAAATGGGGCGTTGATACAGAAAATGTTCCGCTATTTTCAGGAGATTCTTAGGGCTATCATTGCTGGTCAAAGTTCCAGCCCTTAAGTAACATGGCGGGCTCCTTGCCGGGCGTGTGGTAACAACGGATTCGCCCAAATGGCATCATATTTTGAAGGGTATCAGGACGAGAGTGGCACAAAAAGATTATGTAGGCCGCGGGCGTTCAACAGGGACGCGTCGCAAGAAAAGCCCCAGCCGTGGTAAAAAAACGAAAAGCGGTTCAGGCACCTCTAAACTTATGATTGTACTGGCGGTGGCTGTATTAGTGACCTTTGCCGGTGGTTTATGGTTCCTTGCGCATCATAAGAAGGAAGATGTGCCGGTCATTACGGATCATAAAGCCAACGGTAATGGCTTGCCGCCCAAGCCTGAAGAACGCTGGAAATACATAAAAGAGCTTGAAAATCGTCAGGTTACCGTTCCAACGCCCAGCGAACCAACCTCGGGTGGCGAAGTCCAGTCACATACCCAGTTGACGGATGAGCAACGTCAGTTGCTGGAACAAATGCAGGCAGATATGCGCCAGCAGCCTACCCAGTTGAACGAAGTCCCGTGGAACGAGCAAACCCCGGCACAGCGGCAGCAAACGCTGCAACATCAACAACAGGTTCAGCAATACCAGCATCAACAACAGGTGCAACAATTCCAGCGTCAGCAACAGCAGGTGCAGCAACGTCAGCAGCAGGTACAACAGCCGCGCCAGCAGATTCAGGAACAACATACGCAGCGCCAGCAACAGCAGAATACCCAGCAGCAGTCACAACCTGCGCCGGTGACACGCGAACCTACCGCCCAGCCTAAGACACAGGATACGGCGAAAACGAAACCTGCTGAAAAAGCGGCATCGCAACGCTGGATGGTGCAGTGCGGTTCGTTCAAGGGAACAGAACAGGCTGAATCCGTGCGTGCTGCCCTGGCGTTCGAAGGTTTTGAAAGTCGCCTCACCTCCGGCGGCGGCTGGAACCGTGTGGTGGTAGGGCCCTTTAAAGATCGGGCCAGTGCCGACAGTACGCTGAAACGTCTGCGTGCGTCAGGCCATTCCGGCTGCATTCCGCTCGCCATTGGGGGTTGAAACCCGTCAAACCCGCCCCATATCTGTCTGCATGATCCTCCGCGCCTTGTGCGCGGAGCTTTTTTCCGACAGTAAAAGGGGTCTGCCCGTGACAACAATAGTAAGTGTTCGACGCAACGGCCAGGTAGTGATTGGCGGTGATGGCCAGGCTACGCTCGGTAATACCGTAATGAAAGGCAACGTTAAAAAAGTGCGTCGTCTTTACAACGATAAAGTCATTGCTGGCTTCGCTGGCGGTACCGCCGATGCCTTTACCCTGTTTGAACTCTTCGAACGTAAACTTGAAATGCATCAGGGCCATCTGGTGAAAGCGGCCGTTGAGCTGGCGAAAGACTGGCGCACCGATCGGATGTTGCGCCGTCTTGAAGCGCTACTGGCGGTGGCCGATGAATCCGCCTCGCTGATTATCAGTGGTAATGGTGACGTCATTCAGCCTGAAAACGATCTTATTGCCATCGGTTCAGGCGGTCCCTTCGCTCAGGCGGCGGCGCGCGCACTCCTGGAGAATACAGAGCTGGGCGCACGTGACATCGTTGAGAAATCGCTGAATATCGCTGGCGATATTTGCATCTACACTAACCACAACGTTAATTTTGAAGAATTAACGTCTAAGTCGTAAGGATTTAACCATGTCTGAAATGACTCCACGCGAAATCGTCAGCGAACTGAACCGCTTTATCATTGGTCAGGACAGCGCCAAGCGCGCCGTGGCCATCGCGCTGCGTAATCGCTGGCGCCGTATGCAGCTTGATGAAGAGTTGCGTCACGAAGTGACACCGAAAAACATTCTCATGATCGGCCCGACCGGTGTAGGTAAAACGGAAATTGCTCGCCGACTGGCAAAACTGGCTAACGCCCCCTTCATCAAGGTGGAAGCCACCAAGTTCACCGAAGTGGGTTATGTCGGTAAAGAAGTCGACTCCATCATTCGCGACCTGACGGACTCCGCGATTAAAATGGTGCGCAGCCAGGCCATTGAGAAGAACAAATACCGCGCAGAAGAAATGGCGGAAGAGCGCATCCTGGATGTCCTCATCCCGCCGGCAAAAAATAACTGGGGACAGGCTGAACACACCAGTGAGCCCTCATCTGCGCGTCAGTCTTTCCGTAAGAAGCTGCGTGAAGGCCAGCTTGATGATAAAGAAATCGAGATCGACTTAGCCGTAACAGGGCCGGGTGTAGAAATCATGGCACCGCCGGGCATGGAAGAGATGACCAGCCAGCTACAGTCCATGTTCCAGAATCTGGGTGGTCAAAAGCAAAAGCCACGCAAACTCAAAATCAAAGAAGCGATGAAGCTGTTGATTGAAGAGGAAGCGGCTAAGCTGGTTAACCCGGAAGAACTGAAACAGGATGCTATCGACGCGGTTGAACAGCACGGCATCGTCTTCATCGATGAGATCGATAAGATCTGTAAACGCGGCGGCCAAAACGCCGGTGGCCCCGATGTTTCGCGCGAAGGTGTCCAGCGCGACCTGCTGCCACTGGTAGAGGGCTGTACCGTGTCGACAAAGCATGGCATGGTTAAAACTGACCATATCCTGTTTATCGCCTCGGGCGCATTCCAGGTGGCCAGCCCGTCTGATTTGATTCCTGAGCTGCAGGGCCGTTTACCGATTCGCGTTGAACTGCAGGCGCTGACGGTCAATGATTTCGAGCGCATTCTGACTGAACCAAATGCCTCCGTCACCGTACAGTACAAAGCACTGATGAATACCGAAGGCGTGAACATCCACTTCACCGACGATGGTATTCGCCGTATCGCGGAAGCGGCCTGGCAGGTCAACGAAACGACCGAAAACATCGGTGCGCGTCGTCTGCATACCGTGCTGGAGCGCCTGATGGAAGATATTTCTTACGATGCCAGCGATCGCAGTGGAGAGTCCGTAACCATCGATGCTGATTACGTCGGCAAGCATCTGGATGAACTGGTTGCAGATGAAGATTTAAGCCGCTTTATTCTGTAACACTCCGCATCCATGCGTTGTATCAAAGCCCAGACATTACGTCTGGGCTTTTTTCTGCATGCGCTTGATGCAGGACCGTTTTTTTACGGTTGATGATTTTGCCAACAATTAGCATAAAGCGATATACTTAGCGCTCCTGTGGCAAACAGACGAAACCCTTATGAAATACGATACTTCTGAACTCTGCGACATCTACCACGAAGAAGTGAATGTTGTTGAACCGCTTTTCTCAAATTTCGGTGGGCGGACCTCATTCGGCGGTCAGATAACCACAGTGAAATGCTTTGAAGATAACGGCCTGCTTTACGATCTGTTGGAAGAGAATGGCCGGGGTCGCGTACTGTTAATTGATGGCGGCGGTTCAGTGCGCCGTGCGTTAGTGGATGCACAACTTGCGCGTCTGGCAGCACAGAATGAGTGGGAAGGCATCGTCGTTTACGGTTCAGTTCGTCAGGTTGACGAACTGGAAGAGCTGGAAATTGGTATCCAGGCCATTGCAGCCATTCCGGTGGGCGCAGCGGGCGAAGGGATTGGTGAAAGCGATGTGCGCGTGAATTTTGGTGGCGTCACTTTTTTCTCAGGCGATCACCTGTATGCAGACAACACCGGTATGATTTTGTCGGAAGACCCGCTTGATATTGAATAATGTCTGCAAACGAAAACGGGTGCCAGTGGCACCCGTTTTTGTATCAGCAGAGGCTTAAACCTCTTCCATTTTTCCCAACAAGGCACGCAGGCGTTCTTGCCAGACATGCTGCTCCTCTTTCAGATGCTGATTTTCACGCATCAGAGCTTCGTGGTTGCCGGCTGCGTTCTGCGCCTCATTACGCAGGTTGTTGTTCTGCTCTTTCAGCTCTTCAATTTCCATTTGCAGCAAGGTGATAGTATCAATCGCCTGCTGTACTTTCGCTTCCAGTTTCTCAAACACTTCAAATGACATCTTTCTGACCTCTCCTAAAATCCTGCAAGGCGTTGATGATGCCAGCTTTCGCACACAAGGCGTTTACCAGCAACGTTGTCCCGATTGTATGTAGCCTCATCCCGCAAGTCCAGCAACGCAGGCCTGCAGTCCACTGTCAGTACCACTTTTCAGCCTATCCCTAAAAACCACTTTTTGCTGCGCGCATTACTGTCAGAGCCTGAAGAAAGCCCGCAGAAAGGCACTCAATGGCGCTTAAAGAAAACTGAAACACGCGAAAACGCGCATTTTTTTGACGCGCCACACAAAAATCAATTTCGCTATTTCTCGTTTATGCTCGTTAACGATAAATTAACATCAGCCCTACAACGAAGATGGGTGACTCACGGACTGAGAACAAAAACTGATAAAATTTAACCTCGCTTCAGGAACAACTATCATGAGTCAGACTACAACCACACTCAAAGGTCAGTGTATTGCCGAATTTCTGGGTACCGGTTTGATCCTGTTTTTCGGCGCGGGTTGTGTTGCCGCGCTTAAGCTGGCTGGCGCCTCTTTTGGCCAATGGGAAATCTGTATCGTCTGGGGTTTAGCCGTTTCAATGGCGGTCTACCTCAGTGCTGGCGTATCAGGCGCCCACCTCAATCCAGCCGTTACGATTGCACTTTGTCTTTTCGCTAATTTTGAAGGCCGTAAAGTCGTGCCTTATATCCTGTCTCAGGTCGCAGGCGCATTCTGTGGCGCAGCGCTGGTATATGGTCTTTACTACAGCTTGTTTATCAATTTCGAACAAAGTCATAACATAGTGCGCGGTTCAGTTGAAAGCCTGAGTCTGGCCGGCATTTTCTCTACCTATCCAAATCCACAGATTTCCGTGGGCCAGGCGTTCCTGGTAGAAATGGTCATCACCGCGGTATTGATGTCTGTGATTATGGCGCTGACGGATGACGGCAACGGCGTTCCACGTGGTCCAATGGCACCCCTGTTGATTGGCCTGCTGGTAGCGGTGATTGGCGGTTCAATGGGTCCACTGACCGGCTTTGCGCTGAACCCGGCTCGTGATTTCGGACCTAAAGTTTTCGAATGGCTGGCTGGCTGGGGCTCCGTTGCCTTTACGGGCGGCCATCAGATCCCTTATTTCCTTGTGCCAATTTTTGGTCCACTGGTCGGTGCTTGCCTGGGTGCCTTTGGTTATCGCGCCCTGATTGGTCGCCATTTGCCCGGCGCGGTGATTGCCTCACCCACTACTGACAAACCGATTGCGTCCGCGCATGAACGTAAAGCGTAAGTTCCACTTTTATCATCAGGAATGAATTTATGACTACCACCGATAAAAAATACATCGTCGCTCTGGATCAGGGCACAACCAGTTCACGCGCTGTTGTGCTGGATCATGACGCTAACATTGTGGCGGTATCGCAACGCGAATTTACTCAAATCTATCCCAAAGCGGGCTGGGTAGAACATGACCCTATGGATATTTGGGCGTCCCAGAGTTCAACGCTCGTAGAAGTGCTGGCCCATGCTGATATTCGTTCTGATGAAATCGCCGCTATCGGCATTACGAACCAGCGTGAAACGACCATCGTCTGGGATAAAGAAACGGGCAAGCCGGTTTATAATGCCATTGTCTGGCAGGATCCCCGTACCGCTGACTACTGTCACAAGCTGAAGAGTGAAGGGCTGGAAGAATACATTCAGCACACCACGGGTCTGGTGATTAACCCCTACTTCTCCGGCACCAAAGTGAAATGGATTCTTGATAACGTTGAAGGTGCGCGTGAGCGTGCAAAACGTGGCGAATTGCTGTTCGGTACTGTGGATACCTGGCTGGTCTGGAAAATGACTCAGGGACGTGTGCATATCTCCGATTACACGAATGCCTCACGTACCATGTTGTTCAACATCCACACACTTGAGTGGGATCAACGCCTGTTGGATGTTCTTGATATCCCGCGTGAAATGTTACCCGAAGTGAAATCTTCGTCTGAAGTATACGGACAGACTAACATCGGTGGTAAAGGCGGTACGCGTATTCCTATCGCCGGTATTGCAGGCGACCAGCAGGCTGCGCTTTACGGTCAAATGTGCGTGCAGCCGGGAATGGCGAAAAACACCTACGGCACCGGCTGCTTTATGCTGATGAACACCGGTACCGAAGCGGTGACTTCAACGCATGGTCTGCTGACGACTATTGCCTGCGGCCCGCGTGGAGAAGTGAACTACGCGCTGGAAGGTGCCGTCTTTATCGGTGGCGCAGCCATTCAGTGGTTACGCGATGAGATGAAGTTGATTAGCGATGCGGCTGACTCTGAATACTTCGCGATGAAAGTGAAAGATTCTAACGGCGTATATATGGTGCCAGCCTTTACCGGTCTGGGCGCACCTTACTGGGATCCCTATGCGCGTGGTGCGCTGTTCGGTCTGACACGTGGTGCGAATGCAAACCACATCATCCGTGCAACGCTGGAGTCCATCGCTTACCAGACGCGTGACGTCCTGGAAGCCATGCAAAACGATGCAAACACACGTCTTCAGTCACTCCGTGTCGACGGTGGTGCGGTTGCCAATAACTTCCTGATGCAGTTCCAGTCTGACATTCTGGGTACGCGCGTTGAGCGTCCTGAAGTGCGCGAAGTCACAGCACTGGGTGCCGCGTATCTGGCGGGTCTGGCCGTTGGCTTCTGGAAAGACCTGGATGAAGTCCGTGCTAAGGCTGTCGTTGAGCGCGAATTCCGTCCAACGCTTGAAACCACAGAGCGTAACTTCCGCTACGCCGGCTGGAAAAAAGCCGTTGCGCGCGCGCAAGCGTGGGAAGAAAAAGAGTAATCTGCCCTATGCCCGTGACCTCGGCTGTCACGGGCCTTTTCCCCGCCTTCTCCCTCCGCTACACTGCCTGCCTGTTTTTTGTCAGGTGCCTACAATGAAACGAGAACTTGCCATTGAATTTTCCCGCGTAACCGAAGCTGCCGCGCTGGCAGGCTATAAATGGTTAGGACGCGGCGACAAAAACGCGGCCGACGGTGCGGCGGTCCATGCCATGCGTCACGTCTTAAATACCATCCAGATCGATGGCCAGATTGTGATTGGCGAAGGGGAAATCGACGAAGCCCCGATGCTTTATATCGGCGAGAAAGTGGGAACCGGCCAGGGTGACGCGGTAGATATTGCGGTCGATCCCATTGAAGGCACACGCATGACGGCGATGGGACAAGCCAATGCGCTTGCCGTCATGGCCGTAGGCGATAAAGGCACCTTTCTTCATGCGCCTGACATGTATATGGAGAAGCTTATCGTGGGTCCGGCGGCGCGCGGCCATATAAATCTGGATCAACCGCTTGAGCTTAACCTGCGTAATATCGCGATCGCCATGAATAAACCGCTCTCAGAGCTCACCGTATCGATTCTGGCCAAGCCGCGCCATGACGCTGTCATCCAACAGCTTAAAGCGCTGGGCGTACGCATTTTTGCCTTTCCCGATGGCGACGTTGCGGCATCCATACTGACCTGTATGCCGGACAGTGAAGTTGACGTGATGTACGGGATTGGCGGCGCGCCTGAAGGCGTGGTTTCAGCCGCCGTTATCCGTGCGCTGGATGGTGATATGCAAGGCAGATTACTGGCACGTCACCATGTGAAAGGTGACACGGAGGAAAACCGCCGCATTGGCGAATATGAGCTGAAACGGTGTGCTGGTATGGGAATCGAAGCAGGAAAGGTCCTGCCACTTCAGACGATGGCGCGCAATGATAATGTCGTTTTTGCGGCTACCGGCATCACCAGCGGCGACCTGCTGAAAGGTATTACTCGTCAGGGCAATATGGCCACCAGCGAAACGCTGTTAATACGCGGCAAATCGCGCACGATTCGCCGCATTCAGTCTGTACATTATCTCGACCGTAAAGATCCAGCTCTGCACCCTTTTATCCTGTAACCGCCTGATTGTCACCTGCTGGCTGGCGCGAAAGCGGTAGCCAGCAGAGCAGCATCACCAGCGCCGTGACGAACATCAGCATGCCAAGACTGAACTGATCGCGCTGTGGCATCAACGCCGACAAAGAAGCGACCAGCCCGGACCCCAGGTTCTGCATACCACCAATCAATGCACCCGCGCTTCCTGCCAGCCAGGCATAGGGTTCCATGGCACCCGATGTCGCCAGGGGAAACAGCATCCCCGCGCCAAAGAAGAACAGCGATGCCGGTATCAATAACGTCCAGATAGTCATGATGCCAAACCAGGCAGGCACCCACATCAGCACTGCTGCCAGCAGGCAACTGTTGACGCCAAACCACATCAGGCTGTGCCAGGAACGCTGCTCACGCCCGGCAAACCATGCCCCAAAGAAGGCGGCCGGGATGGGCAGAATGAACAAGATACTGACGGTAAAACTGTTCAGACCCAGTACGCCGCCCAGCAGCACACCACAGCTGGCCTCAAAGACGGCAATGCCTGACAGCGCACCAATCAGCAGTACCAGATAGCGGACAAAATTCGCATCGCGTAACAGACGAATGTAACGTTTAAGGAACGGCGTTACTTCGGCGCTGACCGGGCGTGTTTCCGGCAACCAGCACGCCATAGTCACCGTCACGATCATGCATAACAGCAGTAAAAAAGCGAAACAGGCATGCCAGCCAAACAGTTGTGTCAACGCTGCGCCAATCACTGGCGCGACTAACGGGCTGGCAAGCACGCCCATGTTGAGCCAGCTGTTCGCCTGACGTAACGCATGGCCATTATAGAGGTCGCGCGGCATGGTCCGCGCCATCACCCCGGCCACGCCAGTGCCCGCGCCCTGAATCGCACTGCCAATGACCAGCATATCCAGTGATGAAGCCAGTAAGGCGATCATTGATCCGATCATAAAGATCGCCATGCCCGCCAGGATCACCGGACGGCGTCCTACGCTGTCAGACAACGGGCCATAGATCAGCTGCGATCCACCATAGGTCATTAAATAGGCCGCCATGACATGTTGCATCATGCCGTTACGCACCTGCAGTGCGTCCGCCATTGCCGCCATTGCCGGCACATAAATGGTCTGAGCCATCTGTCCTACTGCGACCAATGCGATGAGCATGATCAACAACGGGCGATTTTCTATCTTCTTCATCATCATTGAACAAAAATTCTGTATGAAAAGGAACGTTTAAACAGCACAACTAACGGCTGAAACAGGTTGTGGCAGGAAAATATCAGGATTACGTGACAAAGCGAGTGATTCACACAAAGTGGGTGCGCCATTCACGTCAATAAATGCAACCAGGATGTAAACTTAATATTACAGTTTGTCGATTAGAGCCTTTGCCCCGTTACCGACTGGTAATCTGTCAGAGCAGTAGCGAAGATGTTTATCCGCCTGACTATCAACGCTTAAGGAGTCACTATGGCCGAGTGGATCAATGCGCAAGTGAAGGAAGTGAAAAACTGGACCGATGCGCTGTTTAGCCTGCGGGTTAAGGCACCGATTGCCCCCTTCCATGCCGGACAGTACGCAAAACTGGCACTCGAAATTGAGGGCGAACGTGTGCAGCGAGCTTACTCTTACGTCAATGCACCCAATGACGACCTGCTTGAGTTCTACTTAGTCACCGTACCCGACGGCAAATTAAGCCCGCATCTGCAGGCGCTGCGCCCCGGTGATCAGGTGATGATCACCAAAGATGCGGCGGGCTTTTTTATTCTGGATGAAGTCCCTGAGTGTCAAACATTATGGATGCTGGCGACCGGTACCGCCGTGGGCCCTTACCTGTCGATCCTGCAACAGGGCGAAGGCCTGGATCGCTTCGATAATATCGTCCTGGTCCATGCCGCCCGTTATGCCGCCGACCTGAGCTTTTTACCGCTGATGCAGCAACTCCAGCAAATCTATAACGGTAAGTTGCAGATCATCACGGTTGTCAGCCGTGAGGAAAGTCTGGGGTCGCTGACGGGACGCATTCCGGCCCTGATTGAGAATGGCAAGCTGGAGCAGGCAGCAGGGTTAACCATTGACGCAGAGACCAGCCATGTCATGGTTTGTGGCAATCCACAGATGGTACGTGATACGCAGCAGTTACTGAAAGAGACGCGCGGTATGCGTAAGCACCTTAAGCGCAAACCCGGCCATATCACCAGCGAAAACTACTGGTAAGGCGCGCGTTTCAGACGCAAGGGCACCGGCGCGGCACCAAAGCGGTTGTCGCCGACGGTGCCACGAAACACCCCCAGATCCAGAATCAATCCGGCCAGGATAATAAAGGGCAGTACGCGCCCGATGAGCCACTGTAACACCTCTCCCGTCATGCTCCAGTTGCCCGCCATCAGTAGCCAGGCGGCAATCAGCAGCAGGGCCCAGTAGCCCCGGCGATCGCGATCGTGCAGGCGTTTAACCACAATCGCGCTGGCAGGCCACAATAAGCAGACGATGCCAAACGCAGCCATCTGTGTGTCCAGCAGATCGTTACCTGCCAGGAAAAACAGCAGGCTGGTTAGCAGTACCCAGATTGCCTGCCAGAGCCAAAAATCCCGACGCCCTACGCGCCCGCGAAAAGAGAAAAACCATTGCTGGATTATCATGCACTTTCCTTAGACAAAATTTTACGCTGCACACTTTTGACCTTGAAGATAAAAACCGTTCTAATTTGGCATCGAGTTTATTGGTCAGAGCCGACAAAATGAAGAATTTGCCAGGCGTACTGTTGCTGAGCGTCGCGCTGACGGTTCCGGTATTTGCCGCCGATCCGCAACCCCTCGACAAGGCTGAACACATGCCAACCGCCCCCTATCTGTTACCGGGCGCACCCACGCTGGACATGACCATTGGCCAGTTTCGTGAAAAATACAACCTGGCCAATCCCCAATTGCCGCTCAGGGAATACAGTGCCATTGATACGCGCGATGAAAAGAGCGATCTGACACGCGCCGCCACCAAAATTAATGAAACCCTTTATTCTTCTACGGCGCTTGAGCCGGGCACGGGCAAAATCAAAACGTTGCAGATCACGTGGCTGCCGATTCCGGGGCCTGACCAGAGTGCCTCGCAGGCTAAGGCGCTTGATTATATGACCGCCATGTTACGTTTTTTTGTGCCGGGACTCACGCAGGAAGAAGGGCGAAAAAAGCTGGAAACGCTGCTTAAAGCCGGTAAAGGCTCACGATACTATGAGCACGTTGAAGGCGCACTGCGTTTCGTGGTTTCAGATAACGGGGATAAAGGACTCACCTTTGCCATTGAGCCGGTAAAACTGGCGCTGGCTACGCCTTGATGGACGGGGCAAAAATGACGAAAAGCAAAGCCATGGCATTATTTGATCTCTATACTGTCTGGCAGACAACGTTGCCCCAGGGCAGCGCCATTTCATGTATCGCGTTATGCGGAGGATAGAATGCGACATCCACTGGTTATGGGTAACTGGAAGTTGAATGGCAGCAAGCATATGACAGCCGAACTGATCGACGGTCTGCGCAAAGAACTGTCGGGCGTGGGAGGCTGTGGCGTTGCTATTGCCCCCCCTGCGCTCTATCTTGATCAGGCTAAACATGCTGTCTCCGGTAGCCATATTGCACTGGGTGCTCAAAACGTTGATGTAAACCTGTCTGGCGCATTTACCGGCGAGATTTCCGCTGAGATGCTGAAAGATATTGGCGCGAAGTACATCATCATTGGCCACTCAGAACGCCGCACTTACCATAAAGAAAGCGATGAATTCATTGCGAAAAAATTTGCCGTCTTAAAAGCAGCGGGGCTGGTGCCGGTTCTGTGCATCGGCGAAACCGAAGCCGAAAATGAAGCAGGCAAAACCGAAGAAGTGTGTGCACGTCAGCTTGATGCTGTACTGACCACTCAGGGTGCCGAAGCATTTAAAGATGCGGTTATCGCCTACGAACCCGTCTGGGCGATTGGCACGGGTAAATCAGCCACCCCAGCGCAGGCGCAGGCCGTTCACAAATTCATTCGTGACCATATCGCGAAAAAAGATGCTGCTGTCGCTGAGCAAGTGATTATTCAGTACGGTGGTTCAGTCAACGATAAAAATGCAGCCGAGCTGTTTACGCAGCCGGACATTGACGGTGCCCTGGTTGGCGGTGCGTCACTGAAAGCCGATGCATTTGCGGTCATCGTTAAAGCAGCCGCGGCAGCCAAACAAGGCTGACCTGGCGCTTAGTCCATTCTGAGCGGCCAAATCAGGCCGCTTTTTTTATGGGTTGCAGTAACGCGCAGTCGTGATCCTGCACTTCCTCAGCGGAACCTTTATTTAACAACAGCCAGTTGCGCTCCACTGCCATCAGTATCAACCGCCCATCAGACAAGCGCGCTAACGCGAGGCCGTAGCGGCCCATCTGATCGCGTGCATGCGGTATCTCAGCGGCCAGACGGATAAATACGCTTTGCTCTGCCAGCTCGGCTTCACTCAGCGTACGCACGTGATAAGGATGACTGAGAAAGGTGACGGCTTTCCATTTCGGTGTGAACGTGGGTGTCAGCGCATCCAGTTGCTTTCTCACATCAGGCCGAAGGCATGAAAGATGAATATGAAGCTGATTCTGGGTACGGCCGTACTGGGAATTGATGGCCAGTGACAGCACACTGTCGTTGATGGGCTTGCCATATTTTTGCGCCACGACGCCTCTGTCCTGCCAGGACAGGTCAAAATAATTCGGCGTGTCTGAACGGAGCAACTGTGGGCTTTCGATTCCGGTGATTTTATCAATGGGGATGAGCAGATACTGAAGGGGGCCGTTTCGGTCTTTCAACAGCGCGTAGCGGTGCTGCAGATCAACGTGCTGACACGGCGCGGGTTGACCATGCGTGAGCTGATCGGGCAGACACTTTTCACTGACGATTTGCCAAAGCGCATCCGCATTCGTTTTAACATGCGTAGCCGCAACCAGGATCCCTGCGCCAATCAATACCAGCAGAAGCGCAATGATGATGAAGGCCCGACGATTTGCCTGCATTGTTATCTTCCCCTGACTGTTTTCATTCGCATCCTCACCTGACAGCGCGTAAATGTCACGCATAAAAAAACCAGCGTTTCCGCTGGCTTCAAGAATAACCGGTAAGGATTACGGCTTCATGATCTGATCATAGGTGCCGCCATCAGCGAAGTGCGTTTTTTGCGCCTTCGCCCAGCCGCCAAACTTATCGTCGATGGTAAACAGTTTTACCGGCGCAAACGTACTGGCGAACTTCTTCGCGACCTCTTCATTGCGCGGACGATAATAGTTTTCAGCCGCAATCGTCTGCCCTTCCGTCGAGTAGAGATATTTCAGATAGGCTTCCGCCACCTGACGCGTTCCCTTCTCATCGACCACCTTATCCACGACGGACACAGTTGGCTCCGCGAGAATCGATTCACTTGGCGTCACAATTTCAAATTTGTCTTTACCCAGTTTATTGACCGCCAGGTAGGCTTCGTTTTCCCAGGCGATCAGGACATCACCAATACCACGCTCTACAAAGGTATTGGTTGCGCCGCGCGCACCGGAATCCTGCACTTCAACATGCTTAAACAGATCTTTCACGTAACGCTGTGCTTTTGCCTGATCGCCGTTGTTATGATCCAGTGCCCAGCCCCAGGCAGCCAGGTAATTCCAGCGAGCGCCGCCTGACGTTTTAGGATTTGGAGTAATCACCGAAACGCCGGGCTTGATAAGATCGCTCCAGTCATGGATGCCTTTAGGATTGCCTTTACGCACCAAAAAGACAATCGTGGAGGTATAAGGCGCGGAGTTGTCGGGCAGACGTTTAATCCAGTCTTTATCAATGCGACCGCGATCAGCAATTGCATCAACATCCGACTGCAGCGCCAGCGTCACCACATCAGCACGAATACCGTTGATGACAGAAGTCGCCTGTTTACCTGAACCGCCGTGCGACTGGCGGATGACCACGTTGTCGCCCGTTTCCTGTTTGTAGTGCGCGCTAAAGGCCTTGTTGTACTGCTCGTAGAGTTCCCGGGTAGGATCATAAGAAACGTTTAGCAGCTGAATATCCTTCGCCAGAACACTGCCAGATGCCAGTAACAACCCTAAACCCACGGCCCATTTATTCATTGCGCACTCTCCCCATTCATGATGAGACAAGCGTGACATAAACGTGATTATAGCTAAAAGAATTAAAAATAAGCGGTTATAACTTTGGGGAATATGAGGAAGGCACAAGGGCATGCCGTTAAGCATGCCCGGTAATACTTAGTACAGCTGCTTAGCCGTATCCATCCAGTCACGCTTAAAGGGACGTTTCATATTTTCAATGGCATCAATGATATCGTGATGGACCATCTTGTCATTCTGGATACCTACACACCGGCCACCGTAGCCCTGCATCAGCAACTCAATCGAATAGGCACCCATGCGCGACGCAAGAATGCGGTCATAAGCGCAGGGCGCGCCGCCGCGCTGGATATGACCAAGTACCGTGGCGCGCGTTTCGCGTTTGGTTTCTGTTTCGATGAAACGCGCCAGGTCGTCGATATCACAGATGTGCTCCGTAATAGCTACGATCGCGTGCTTTTTACCTTTCGCAATACCGGCTTTAATCTCTGCCACCAGCTCCTCACGAGTGTAAGGAATCTCAGGTAACACGATAAATTCACATCCCCCGGCAATAGCCGCAGCCAGCGTCAGGTCGCCACAGTAACGACCCATGACTTCAACAATCGAGATGCGCTGATGCGATGACGACGTATCACGCAGGCGGTCAATGGCTTCGACGACCGTTTCCAGCGCCGTAAAGTAGCCGATGGTGTAATCTGTCCCGGCCACGTCGTTGTCAATCGTGCCTGGCAGACCGATACACGGAAAGCCCATTTCGGTGAGCCGCTTGGCCCCCATATACGAACCGTCGCCACCGATCACTACTAAGGCATCAATGCCCCGCTTTTTCAGGTTCTCGATTGCTACCTGGCGGACATCATCATTACGAAACTCAGGAAAACGTGCAGAACCCAGGAACGTGCCGCCGCGATTGATCATATCTGACACACTGTAGCGGTCGAGGTTGATCATGCGATCTTCATATAAACCCTGATAGCCGTCATAGATACCAAAAACTTCCAGCCCTTCGCTTAATGCGGAGCGAACTACACCGCGAATGGCTGCGTTCATGCCTGGGGCGTCACCGCCGCTGGTCAGTACACCAATTTTTTTGATCATGACAACCTCTGGATTGTTCAAAACTAAGGGTTAATCCGGCCTGTGCAACGCTGATGAACACTGATGTGGTAAGCGCGACATATGATGGCAGATAGTATATCAAAGGCCTGATGCTGAATTGATTCAGGTCAGACAACTTTTCACTAATTTTTTTAGCAATGTTAGCTGCATGTCATTTTCATCTTTCTAACGTCTTTCCTGTACGTCAGAAATTGAATGCATCCTGTTTCTCTGACGGTACCACAGAACAGGGATCCTGATGAATAATGACGTCCGACCCGGGAAAGGCTTCGCGTAATGCTTTTTCAACCTGATCGGCGATTCGGTGTGCCTGCACTAACGGTAATTGATCTTCCAGCTCTACGTGAAGCTGAATAAATTTCGTCGGGCCAGACTGACGCGTCCGCACATCATGAACGCCTTGCACACCGGGCCAGTTTGATGAAATCGCAATAATATGTTGTCGTTCTTCATCGGGTAAGGCTCTGTCCAACAGGGACTGAACGGCTTCATAGCCCATCCGAAGTGCGCTGACGAGAATATACACGCCAATGCCCAGCGCAAACAGCGCATCGGCACGAGCGAATCCGTAGCTGGTTAACACCAGCGCGACCAAAATTGCCCCGTTCATGAAAACATCGGATTGATAATGCAGCATATCGGCCCGAATCGCCTGACTGCGTGTTTTTCGTACGACCCAGCGCTGGAAAGCCACCAGCAGTAATGTCGAAATGAGAGCCAGCACCGTCACGATAATGCCCATACCGGGCGATCGCAGTTCATTCGGGGAAGCGAGATGCTGAATACCCGTCAGAAAGAGGAAAAGTGCCGAACCTGAAATGAACATGCTTTGCGCCAGGGCGGCCAGCGATTCCGCTTTACCGTGGCCAAAGGTGTGATCGGCGTCAGCGGGCTGAAGGGAATAGCGCACCACCAGCAGGTTTGTCAGGGAAGCGGCAATGTCCACCAGCGAATCAACCATGGCAGCCAGCAGGCTAACCGATCCGGTATACCACCAGGCAAAAATCTTGATAATTAACAAGGTTGTCGCCAGCAGCGTCGCCGCAATCGCCGCAGATTTAACCCACTTTCCATACGAAGCCTGCATGCCACACTCCATGAACATCATGACTGAAGAGGTAAAATAACAGCAGAGAAGGGCTAAGTTTAACACTGACGCAGGCGATGCGCCCGACTGATACCGTTCGGACAGCGTGATGAGGGATAAGACGGGAAGAGATAATACGACTTCGCCCCATCGGGTAACGATGGGGCGAAGGATTGCTTACCTAAGTAAGCGCCAAATCAACGTGCAGATTTGGTTCAGTGCTCAGCAAAATTATTTTTTGCCGCCTTTCTTGCCCGCTTCGGAGGCTTTTTCGGGGTTATTTTTGAAATTACCGCCGCCGCCGTTGCCGCTGCTCTTTCCGCCTTTTTTACCGGCTTCAGAGGCTTTTTGCGGGTTGTCTGCGAAATTACCTGAACCACCACGATGCTCTGCCATAATTTACTCCATTAATAGATTAATTCGGACTACATGATGTGGTTGCTGCTCTCCGTTAATTTCAGAAGTGCATCGGCTTCCTTGCTGAGACAATATAAGTGTAGGCGAGGCCGGATAAGGTGCAAGCGGAGCGGGATATTTACAGCCCCTTGAAAAGAAAGGAAAATGCACAAATAAATTAATGAATCTTTATATTTATCAATCGATTGGAAATAACTCATGACCTGTAAAACAGATCGGCAAGACAGTAATAACAGACAGGAAAGCGTGCGTAAGAAAAATAAAAAAACGTTGCCATTCAATCGTCCAGATCATTTTTTCGCGCACTGTAAAACTACAGTAAATAATGGCGAAAAACAGATAAAAAAAACCCCCTCATCATGAGGGGGAAGACAGGGATGTGTCTATGGCAAGGAAAACAGGGATACTATTTACTACTGGTTACTACTGGTTACTACTGGTACGACTTACGGGTTGCAGCGTCGAAGCTGGCTGCAAACTTGAGAGCTTACGCATGGCATTCAGGCGCTGCTCATAATTCTTCTGTAACGCGGCCTGCTGCTCGGGCGTTAACAGGTGGTACATCTGATTACGCACTCTCGCCATCTCAACTTGCTGTTCAACCTGAACTTTGGCGATGGCCTCTGCCTTGTCACGTATGGCCGCTTCGTTAAATTTATCTGCCGTCACCAAATCGTGCATAGCTGCGATATCATCAATATTCGTTGCCGGACGGTCATGTCGGGCTTGCTGCATAAGGTCACGCATTTGTTGTCGTTGATGTTCCGTCAACTCAATGCCGTCGAACATGTGACTTTGCGAATTTTGCGTCATACTGCCTGTCGTAAATCCGCCGTGATGCACCTCGTCAAGCGCCATCGACTCTGCTGCTCCTGCGCTGGCGTGACTGAGAACCATCGCTGAGGCAAGAACGACGGCGGTTAATTTGCGCATCGTTTACTCCAGTTCGTTCTGTTTTGCGATTCAACGATAGCCAGTGTACGGCGATAGCTGCAAACATCCGTCAGGGGGTGTAAAAGTACGTAAAGCGATGGATTGGTATCATAGGAACACGCTATTTTGCCTGCGGAGGGCTACAAAAATGAATAAAATCCTGTTGGTAGATGATGACCGCGAATTGACTTCGCTTTTAAAAGAACTGTTAGAAATGGAAGGGTTTGAAGTGGTGGTTGCCAGCGATGGTGAGCAAGCACTGAATCTGCTCGATAACTCAATTGATTTGCTTTTACTGGATGTCATGATGCCCAAGAAAAACGGTATCGACACCCTGAAAGAATTACGCCAGCAGTATCAAACACCTGTGATTATGCTTACCGCCCGCGGAAGCGAGCTTGATCGTGTGCTGGGCCTTGAGCTGGGCGCCGATGACTATCTGCCTAAGCCCTTTAACGATCGGGAGCTGGTTGCGCGCATACGCGCTATCCTGCGCCGTTCGAACTGGAGCGAACAACAGCAGCAGCACGATAACAGCTCACCTACGCTGGAAGTGGACTGCCTGCGCCTGAACCCGGGCCGTCAGGAAGCCAGTTTCGATAACGAAACGCTGGATCTCACCGGCACAGAATTCACCCTGTTGTACCTTTTGGCTCAGCATTTAGGTCAGGTTGTCTCGCGCGAGCATCTTAGCCAGGAGGTGCTGGGTAAACGCCTGACGCCTTTTGACCGTGCCATCGATATGCACATCTCGAACCTGCGCCGTAAACTCCCTGAACGTCGCGATGGGCATCCGTGGTTCAAGACCTTACGTGGCCGCGGTTATTTGATGGTTTCGGCATCATGATAGGCAGTTTGACTACCCGCATCTTTGCTATTTTCTGGCTGACGCTGGCACTGGTATTGATGCTGGTGCTCATGGTACCCAAGCTTGATTCACGCCAGATGACGGCGCTGCTGGAAAGCGAGCAGCGCCAGGGCACGATGATCGAGCAGCACGTTGAAGCCGAGCTGTCACGCGATCCGCCTAATGATTTGATGTGGTGGCGGCGCTTATTTCGCGCTATTGAGAAGTGGGCTCCACCCGGCCAACGTTTGCTCCTGGTCACCAGTGAAGGCCGGGTCATCGGCGCACAGCATAATGAAATGCAGGTCATTCGTAACTTCATCGGTCAGTCAGATAACGCCGATCACCCACAGAAGAAGAAATATGGCCGGGTAGAGATGGTAGGTCCTTTCGCCGTCCGGGATGGAGAGGATAACTATCAGCTGTATCTGATCCGCCCCGCCAGCAGCTCTCAGCTGGATTTTATTAATCTGTTGTTTGATCGCCCTTTGCTGCTGCTCATTGTTACCATGCTGATTAGCTCACCGCTTCTGTTGTGGCTGGCGTGGAGCCTGGCGCGTCCTGCACGGAAACTTAAATATGCCGCGGACGAAGTCGCCAGCGGTAATCTGCGCCAGCATCCTGAACTGGAATCAGGCCCACAGGAATTTCTGGCGGCAGGTTCCAGCTTTAACCAGATGGTCAGTGCGCTGGAACGGATGATGAACGGTCAGCAGCGCTTACTGTCTGATATCAGCCACGAATTACGCACGCCGCTAACGCGATTACAGCTGGCGACCGCCCTGCTGCGCCGCCGTCATGGTGAAGGCAAAGAGCTGGAACGTATAGAGACGGAAGCACAACGCCTCGATGGCATGATTAATGACCTACTGGTGCTGTCGAGGACCCAGCATAAGAACGCGCTGGTCAGCGAGGCCATGAAGGCAAATCAGCTGTGGAACGGCGTGCTGGAAGACGCCCGATTTGAAGCGGAACAAATGGGTAAGACACTGGAGATCCCTTATCCTCCGGGGCCATGGCCTTTGTATGGTAACCCCCATGCGCTTGAAAGTGCGCTGGAGAATATCGTGCGGAATGCGTTGCGCTACTCTCATACCCATATCAGCGTCAGTTTTTCCGTTGATATTGCAGGCATTACCGTTCACGTTGACGACGATGGTCCCGGCGTGAGCCCGGAAGATCGTGAGCAGATATTCCGACCGTTTTACCGCACTGACGAGGCGCGCGACCGAGAGTCCGGCGGCACCGGCCTGGGGCTGGCCATTGTGGAAACGGCCATTCAGCAGCATCGTGGCTGGGTAAAAGCAGATGACAGCCCACTGGGTGGTCTGCGTCTGACAATCTGGCTGCCACTTTACTCCTCTGGCAGACAATAATTTGCTATGCTTCGGCCCTCGTTACCGGGGGCCTTATGCTTAACATCGTACTCTTTGAACCAGAAATTCCACCCAATACAGGTAATATTATTCGCCTGTGCGCCAATACCGGCTTCCAGCTTCACCTTATCGAACCGCTGGGTTTTGCCTGGGACGACAAGCGCCTTCGTCGCGCGGGACTGGATTACCACGAGTTCACCGCCATTAAGTTCCATGCTGATTTTCAGGCGTTCATGACGACCGAGCAACCTGCGCGGCTGTTTGCGTTGACAACGAAGGGGACGCCCGCGCACAGTGCCGTCGCCTGGCAGCAGGGAGATTATCTGCTGTTTGGTCCAGAGAGTCGGGGCTTGCCCGCAGAGGTGCTACAGACGCTGCCTGCAGAGCAAAAAATACGGATTCCCATGCGGGCGGAAAGCCGCAGTATGAATTTATCAAATGCGGTATCCGTGGTGGTATACGAAGCCTGGCGCCAACTCGACTACGCTGGCGCGTTGATTAAGTCCTAAATTCCGTCACCAAACTGAAAACCTGCGCCATTGCCGCTGAAATGCTGGTCCATATCCATGGACGGCTTTTCACTGCCGGGCTTGCCAACGATGCGCGCAGGCACGCCAGCGGCGGTGGTGTGAGGCGGAATGGGTTGCAGCACAACAGAGCCAGCACCAATCTTGGCACCGCGACCAACTTCAATATTGCCCAGAATTTTTGCACCTGCGCCAATCATGACGCCTTCGCGAATTTTCGGATGACGGTCGCCGCTGGTTTTACCGGTCCCGCCGAGCGTCACCGACTGCAGGATGGACACATCGTTTTCCACGACGGCCGTTTCACCGATCACAATACCTGTAGCGTGATCCAGCATGATCCCGTGTCCAATTTTTGCGGCCGGATGAATGTCCACAGCAAAGGAAACGGACACTTCATTTTGCAGGTAAACGGCTAAAGCGCGTCGGCCTTCATTCCAAAGCCAGTGCCCGATACGATGGGCCTGGAGCGCATGAAAACCTTTCAGATACAGCAGCGGCGTCGAATATTTATCAACCGCAGGATCGCGCTGGCGTACGGCCTGAATATCGCAGGCAGCGGAAGCAATCATTGAGGGATCTTTTCGGTAGGCCTCTTCGACAACTTCACGAATCGCAATAGCAGGCATGATTGGATTCGCCAGCTTATTGGCCAGCATATAGCTCAGGGCGCTGCCCAGATTCTCATGCTTAAGCAATGTCGCATGATAAAAGCTGGCCAGCATTGGCTCGCAGTCTGCCAGCGCGCGTGCTTCTGCCTTAATGTTGTTCCAGACCAGTTCTAACTCATCAGACGACATGCTGTTTTCTCCCGATAAAAAAAGCGCCTTGACCGGCGCTACAGGTGATGACGCTTGGCTTCCTGCTTTAGTTTGTGCTGTTTTCGTCCTTCCGTGAACGCCCCAGCAGGCTTAATGCTGCATCTCGTGCCGGTTTTCCGCAATAGAGCACCTGATAAATCTGTTCGGTGATAGGCATTTCAACCCCTGTGCGTGCAGCCAGCGCTTTGACTTCTTTGGTATTTCTGTAGCCTTCTACAACTTGTCCGATAATGCGTTGTGCGCTATCGACATCTTCACCCTGCCCGAGCATCATGCCAAAACGGCGATTGCGCGATTGGTTATCAGTACAGGTCAGCACCAGATCACCCAAACCGGCCATGCCCATAAATGTTGTGGCATCTGCGCCTAATGCCGCACCCAGACGACTCATCTCGGCCAGCCCGCGCGTAATTAACGCCGTGCGTGCATTCGCACCAAAGCCGATGCCATCAGACATGCCAGCACCGATAGCAATGACGTTTTTCACCGCGCCGCCCAGTTGAACCCCAATAAAATCGGGATTGTTATAGACGCGAAAGCTTTTGCCGCAGTGCAGTCGCTGTTGTAAATCGTCTGCGAACTGCGCGTCAGTAGCCGCCAGCGCAATCGCTGTTGGTAAACCCGCTGCCAGTTCTTTTGCAAAAGTGGGGCCGGAGATGACGGCCAGTGGAATCGTTTCGCCCAAAATGTCGCGGGCAACATCCTGCAGCAGACGACCCGTTTCCTTCTCCAGTCCTTTCGTTGCCCAGACGATGCGTGAGTCATCACGTAAACCGGGCTTTATCTGCGTCAGCACATCGCCGAAAACATGACTCGGTACAACAACCAACAAATCGCGGCTGGCGGCTATAACGGTATTCAGGTCAGGTTCAACAGTCAGATTATCGGGAAACGTTACATCTGGCAGGAAAGCACGGTTGCAGCGGTCGGACTGAAGTTGTGCCATATGGGCAGGATTGTGCCCCCACAGCAGCACCGGGTGGCCATTGCGGGCCAGCGTAATCGCCAAAGCGGTGCCGTATGAACCGGCACCGATGACGCTAATCGAAGCGTGAGTGGTCATCAGGCATCCTGATGTTGCGCTTCTTCGCCTTGCTGCTGCTGCAGATAATTCATAAACAGCGCATCAAAGTTCACTGGCGCAAGGTTAAGCTGCGGGAAGGTACCACGTGAAACCAGGCTGGTGATGCATTCGCGGGCATAAGGGAACAGGATATTTGGGCAGTAAGCGCCAAGGCAATGCGCCATCTGGGTACCTTCAATGCCACCGATGGTGAAAATACCTGCCTGCTGAACTTCACACAGGAAAGCGGTATCTTCGCCAACGGTTGCCGTAACGGTCACACGCAGCACCACTTCATACACTTCATCAGCCAGCTGCGAAGAGGCAGTATCCAGATCCAGCTTAACGTCTGGCTCCCACTCTTTCTGAAACACCTGCGGCGCATTGGGCGCTTCAAAAGAAATATCCTTCGTGTAAACGCGCTGAATCTGGAATTGCATTTCGTTAGTGTTATGTTCTGACATGTGACTAAGTCCTGTAAGTTAAAATGTCTGGCGTAAAACTACGCCTGAAGTAACGGATCTAAACCCTGACGATCGTTAAGTGCCATCAAATCGTCGCAGCCACCAATATGCTGGCCATCAATAAAGATCTGAGGCACTGTCGTGCGGCCGCTGCGCTTAATCATCTCTTCACGTTTTGCCATGTCCCCATCAATGGGGATCTCCTGGAACGCCGCGCCTTTCTCATTCAGCAGCGCTTTTGCGCGATGACAATACGGACAGGTTGGTTTGGTATAAATCTCAACGTTTGCCATAGGGACCTCAGGATGGTTATTTACCGCGAACTAACGGCAGATTTTCGCCGCTCCAACCGCTAATACCGTCTTTGAGCACGCTCACCTGATTGAAACCTGCCGCGCTCAGATGTGCAGCAGGATCGGCCGCGCTCTGCCCGGTAGCGCATACCACAATTATGGGCTGTGTTTTATGCTTTTCCAGCTCGCCAAAACTGCCTTTCTTGATATCAGCTGCAGCGACGTTGACCGCGCCCGAAATATGCCCCTTGCGGTAATCGTCGCGCGAACGCACGTCTACCACCACCGCATCCTCTTTGTTAATAAGTCGGGTTGCTTCGCCTCGACTGATCGTTTTTACTTTAGAGAACATCCCTTTAACGGTGGTCACAATCACCAGTATAAGTAAAACGACCCATGCCAGACTCAGGATGGGGTGATTGCTTGCAAACTGCATAATTTCTTGCATGAGGGGTAACGACTCCAGACCGGGCTAATAAGCTAAAACAAGGCTTCTGAGTATACCTGCGCCACTTCGCATGTACAGACGCTAAGCGGGCAGAGTGATAATTTGTGCGTCATTTTCCAAAAAAATTCACCGAATGGCAAAAATGTCGTGACGCTTATGCCTTGTACTGTTGAAAATGGTCACGTTTAGGGAAGCAAAAGCCGGTCGGCAATGCTGGTAAGCAACTGTTCATCGTGGAATAATCATCGACCTATGAAGGGAAAGACACCTGCTCTGCCAACATGGACCCGTCACAACGGCGTTACCGTGCCGCTGTTTACACGCTTGTCCGTTCTGTCTTTTAGCCTGCTTTATGCGGGCCTGTTGTCATTGCCCTTACCCGGGCTGGCCGCTGATGATAACAAAGCGCAACTGAAATCCATTCAGCAGGAAATTGCTGAAAAAGAAAAAAGCGTTAAGGCGCAAAAAGCCCAGCGCAGCCAGTTGCTTAATCAGCTGCAAAGTCAGGAAAAAATCATTGCGCAGGCCAGCCGGCAGTTGCGTGAAACGCGCAATAGTCTGTCCGCCTTAAACAATGACATCGCGCAGGTCACCGCCTCCGTTGCCCACCTTGAGAAACAACAGGCTCAGCAGGAAAAACTGCTGGCAGAGCAACTGGATGCCGCTTTTCGTCAGGGCCAGCACAAGGGCCTGCAACTGCTGTTAGGTGGTGAAGAAAGTCAGCGCAGCGAGCGCATCCTGGCCTACTTTGGTTACCTGAACACGGCACGTCAGGAAAATATCACCGCCCTGCAAACTACCCGCAAGGAACTGGCTCAACAGCGCGCATCGCTGGAACAAAAACAGCAGCAGCAAAAATCGTTGTTAACTCAGCAGCAAGCACAGCAAGACAAACTTCAGCAAGCCAGTGCCGCCCGCAAAAAAACGCTAACCTCTCTGGAAAGTGCGCTGCAGAAAGATCAGGCTGATTTGGTCGAGATGCGGCAGAACGAAAGCCGCCTGCAAGACAAAATTGCCCGTGCCGAGCGAGAAGCGCGTGAACGCGCCGCACGGGAAGCGCGTGAGGCTGAAAAAGTCCGCCAGCGTCAGGTGCAGGCAAAAGCGAAAGGCTCCAGCTATCAGCCAACCCAGAGTGAACGCGAACTGATGGCGCGCACAGGCGGGCTTGGGCGGCCAAATGGTCAGGACATCTGGCCAGTAAGAGGACGGATTGAGCATCGCTTCGGTGAGGAGCTTCAGGGCGAATTACGCTGGAAAGGGCTGGTCATTAACGCGCCTGAGGGCACAGAAGTTAAAGCCATTGCCGATGGTCGCGTGTTGATGGCTGACTGGTTACAGGGTTATGGCCTCGTCGTCGTGATTGAACATGGCAAAGGGGATATGAGCCTCTATGGTTACAACCAAAGCGCACTGGTCAGCGTCGGCGCTCAGGTAAAAGCAGGTCAGCCTATTGCCCTGGTCGGCACCAGCGGTGGCCGTGGTACACCTTCGCTCTACTTTGAAATCCGGCGTCAGGGTAAAGCGGTTAATCCACTTCCGTGGTTAGGAAAATAAGTGTTACGTCAGCGAAAGACCCTGGTTGCGCTGCTGAGTGGATTGCTGCTCAGTTTCGCAGCCCAGGCCGGTAAGCTCGCCATTGTTATTGATGATGTCGGCTACCGGCCTACAGAAGAGAATAAAGTGTTGCAGATGCCGCAGGCGATATCGGTTGCCGTCCTCCCCGATGCGCCCTATGCACGTCAAATGGCAATCAAAGCGCATCAGGGCGGACACGAAGTCCTGATTCATCTGCCCATGGCCCCTCTCAGTAAGCAACCCCTTGAAAAAAACACGTTAACGCCCGAGATGAGCAGCGCCGAGATTGATCGCATCATCCGCAGTGCAGTAAATAACGTGCCTTATGCGGTGGGGCTGAATAACCATATGGGCAGCAAAATGACGTCCAGTCTGCCGGGTATGCAAAAAGTCATGCAGGCCCTTAACCAGTACAATCTGTACTTCCTTGACAGCATGACGATTGGCAACAGCCAGTCTGTACCCGCCGCCCAGGGCACGCATGTCAGAGTGCTAAAGCGCAGGGTCTTTCTGGACGACAGCCAGGACATCAACGCCATCCGTCAGCAATTTAGTCGGGCAGTGAAACTGGCCGAGCGGGATGGCTATGCGATTGCGATTGGTCACCCGCACCCGAACACTGTGCGCGTGTTGCAACAAATGCTGCCCACTTTGCCTGCGGATATTACGCTGGTGACACCGGGTCAGTTATTAAATGAGCCGCTGCGTAACGGCAGTGCTTCGCCGGCAAAAACCCTGCCGCGCAATAAACCAGTGCAAGGCTTCCAGCCGCCAGGCGAATGTAAAGTGAAGCAACCACTGTCACCTGTGCCTGCTACACGCGCACTGGGCGTGATTGGTGAGAGCATCGCTGAGAGCCCGCTGTATCGCCGTATTAATGCACTTTTCTGACACACTCAGCATCGGCCTTAAACCCGATGCTGAGCGTCAACGTTAAAAAAACAAAGGGCAACATTACGTCCAGCTCAAAATCACCTTTCCTGATTGCCCCGACCGCATATCATCAAAACCTCGCTGAAAGTCATCTATATCGTAGCGATGTGTAATGATCGGGGTGAGATCCAGACCTGACTGTATCAGTGCGGCCATCTTGTACCAGGTTTCAAACATCTCCCGCCCGTAAATGCCCTTAATAAACAGCCCTTTAAAAATCACCTGATTCCAGTCGATGGCCATTTCACCGGGCGGAATGCCCAGTAAGGCGATACGACCGCCGTGATTCATGACGTCAAGCAGGGTCCGAAAAGCAGGCGGTGCGCCCGACATTTCTAAGCCCACGTCAAAGCCCTCTCGCATGTCGAGCGTATGCATGACCTCACGCAAGTCATGTTTCGCCACGTTGACCGCACAGGTCACGCCCATTTTACGGGCCAGTTCAAGGCGATAATCATTAATGTCTGTGATGACGACATTTCGTGCACCCACATGACGACATACCGCCGCCGCCATGATTCCAATCGGCCCTGCCCCAGAGATCAGAACGTCTTCTCCCACCAGATCGAAGGACAAAGCGGTATGAACTGCGTTGCCAAACGGGTCAAAAATCGACGCCAGTTCGTCTGAAATATTGTCAGGAATTTTGAAGGCATTAAAGGCAGGGATCACCAGATATTCAGCAAAGCATCCCTGCCGGTTGACACCTACACCTTGCGTATTGCGGCATAAATGTGTCCGCCCTGCCCGGCAGTTACGGCAGTGCCCGCAGGTAATGTGACCTTCACCCGAAACGCGATCGCCAATCTGAAACCCTTTCACTTCCTGCCCCACAGCCACCACTTCGCCTACATATTCATGGCCAACAATCATGGGCACGGGGATCGTTTTACGGGACCAGTCGTCCCAGTTGTAAATATGTACATCGGTGCCGCAGATCGCGGTTTTGCGGATTTTGATCAGCAAATCGTTGTGGCCAGGCTCCGGCATGGGCGCATCGTTAACCATCCAGATACCCTGCTCTTTTTTCAGTTTCGCAAGTGCTTTCATGGTCTGTCCTCAGGCGATCACGCCAAGTTGCTTACCAATCCGCGTGAAAGCGGCCACAGCGGTATCGAGCTGCTGCTGGCTGTGCGCGGCTGAAATTTGTGTGCGAATACGTGCCTGACCTTTTGGCACTACCGGATAGAAAAATCCGGTCACATAAATCCCCTCCTGCTGAAGCAGATGTGCAAACGCCTGCGCTACGCTGGCTTCGCCCAGCATGACCGGAATGATGGCGTGATCGGCCCCCGCCAGCGTAAAGCCCGCTGCCGTCATTTTTTCGCGGAACAGGCGTGCGTTTTCCCAGAGGCGCTGACGCAGTCCGTCGCCTTCGCTTAACAGATCCAGAACGCGCAATGAGGCAGCCACGATTGCGGGTGCCAGTGAATTAGAGAACAGATAAGGTCTTGAACGCTGACGTAGCCATTCTATAACCTCGGTTTTGGCTGCCGTATAGCCACCGGAAGCACCCCCCAGCGCCTTACCCAGGGTGCCGGTGATGATGTCTACCCGCCCCATGACATCACAATACTCATGCGTTCCCCGCCCTGCCTTTCCCACAAAACCCACCGCATGGGAATCATCGACCATGACCAGGGCAGAGTATTCGTCTGCCAAATCGCAAATGCCTTTCAGATTGGCAATTACGCCATCCATAGAGAAGACGCCATCGGTTGCAATCATGATGGTCTTTGCGCCGTTATCTTTGGCTTCCTGCAGGCGGGCACGTAACTCGTTCATGTCATTATTGGCGTAACGGTAGCGTTGTGCTTTACACAGACGCACACCATCAATAATCGACGCGTGATTAAGTGCGTCAGAAATGATGGCATCCTCAGCCCCCAGCAGTGTTTCAAATAATCCGCCATTCGCATCGAAGCAGGAGGAGTAAAGTATGGCGTCTTCCATACCCAGAAAATCAGCCAGTTTTCTTTCCAGTTGTTTGTGCTTATCCTGCGTGCCACAGATAAAGCGCACCGATGCCATCCCAAAACCGTGCGAATCCATTCCCTCTTTCGCGGCCTGAATCAAAGCAGGATGGTTAGCCAGCCCAAGGTAATTATTTGCACAGAAATTAATGACAGCGTGATGATGCCCAACGTCGATTTCAGCCTGCTGCGCGGAAGTGATAATACGTTCTTTTTTGAACAGCCCTTCTTGCTGGGCGATAGCCAGTTGCTGACGAATATGCTGATAAAAATGCGCTGACATTATTACACTCCTGAAAAGGTAGGAAGGGGCAAATACGACTGAACATATCGCCTTTTAACGCCTAATCGACCAAAATAATGTGAATTATGTAGCACAGTTCACGTCACAGGCATTTTGGGTCCTGACCTTACGGAGTCATCTGGCTGTCTGTGGCGGGATGAAATGTTATGATGGTGACATTACGCGTGAGACGTCCCGTTTCACCACAAAACGTTAAAGGTAGCAATATGATTATCGTAACCGGTGGCGCAGGTATGATCGGCAGCAATATCGTTAAGACGCTGAACGATCGTGGCCATACAGATATTCTGGTCGTAGATAATCTGAAAGATGGCACCAAGTTCGTGAATCTTGCCGATCTGGACATCACAGATTACATGGATAAAGAAGAGTTCTTAACCTACATCATGTCGGGTGAAGATCTGGGTCCGATTGAAGCGGTGTTCCATGAAGGTGCCTGCTCAGCCACAACGGAGTGGGATGGTAAGTACATGATGGATAATAACTATCAGTACTCAAAAGACCTGCTGCACTTTTGCCTTGAGCGTGAAATCCCCTTTCTGTATGCCTCTTCGGCAGCCACCTATGGTGGACGCAATGAGAATTTTATCGAAGAGCGTCAGTACGAGCAGCCGCTAAACGTTTACGGCTACTCAAAAATGCTGTTTGACCACTATGTACGCCAGATTCTGCCAGAAGCAACGTCACCAGTCTGTGGTTTCCGTTACTTCAACGTTTACGGACCGCGCGAAGGCCACAAAGGCAGTATGGCGAGCGTTGCCTTCCATCTGAATACGCAGATCAGTAATGACGAAAATCCAAAACTGTTCGAGGGCAGCGACAGCTTTAAACGCGATTTTATTCATGTTGATGATGTTGTGTCAGTCAATCTGTGGTGCTGGGAGAACGGCATTTCCGGGATTTATAACTGCGGCACAGGCCGCGCCGAATCGTTCCAGGAAGTTGCGGACGCCGTGCTTAATTTCCATCAGAAAGGTGAAATTGAATACATTCCTTTCCCGGAAAAACTGAAAGGCCGTTATCAGGCTTATACCCAGGCTGATCTGACGAAACTGCGTGAGGCAGGCTACGACAAGCCTTTTAAAACCGTGGCACAGGGCGTGTCTGAATATATGGCCTGGTTAAACCGCAACGTCTAAGGAACGGATACCGGTAATGAAAATTCTGGTGATCGGCCCGTCGTGGGTCGGCGATATGATGATGTCGCAAAGTCTCTATCGTACGCTCAAGGCCGAACATCCTGATGCGGTGATTGATGTGATGGCACCTGAATGGTGCCGTCCTTTACTTTCCCGAATGCCTGAAGTGAATCAGGCGCTGGCCATGCCACTCGGCCATGGAGCGCTGGCGATAGGCGAGCGCCGCCGTTTGGGTAAATCACTGCGCGATCAGGGTTATGATCGCGCTTACGTGTTGCCCAACTCATTCAAATCGGCATTGGTGCCCTTTTTTGCGGGTATTCCTCGCCGCGTCGGCTGGCGCGGAGAAATGCGCTATGGTCTGTTGAATGATGTGCGGGTACTGGATAAGGCCGCGTTTCCTTTAATGGTAGAGCGTTATGTTGCGCTGGCCTATGACACGCCTTTCCGTTCAGCCCGTCAACTGCCACAACCCTTGCTGAAACCGCAGTTACAGGTCAGCGAAGCGGAAAAAAGCGTAATGGCTGCGCAGTTTCAACTTTCCTCTGAGCGCCCGGCTATTGGCTTTTGCCCCGGCGCCGAATTTGGTCCGGCAAAACGCTGGCCGCATTTTCACTACGCCGCACTGGCAGAACAGTTAATTCGCGAAGGGTTTCAGATCCTGCTGTTCGGTTCAGTAAAAGATGGCCCTACTGGCGAAGAAATCATCGCGTCGCTGCCCGAGAAAAGTCGTGAGCATTGCCGCAATCTGGCAGGTCAAACCCAGCTGGAACAGGCTGTCACTCTGCTGGCCCAGTGCCGGGCGATAGTGAGCAATGACTCTGGTCTTATGCACATTGCCGCCGCGTTGAACCGCCCACTGGTGGCTTTATATGGTCCCAGTAGCCCGGACTTCACCCCGCCGCTGTCGGATCAGGCGCGTATCATCCGTTTAATCAGCGGTTACCATCGCGTCCGTAAAGGGGATGCTGAGCAGGGCTACCATCAAAGCCTGATTGACATCCAGCCTTCACAAGTCCATGAAAGATTACGCAGTTTGTTGCGTGAAGCCCAGGAGAGTTCATGCACGTCCTGATTGTTAAAACCTCGTCAATGGGGGATGTGCTCCATACGTTACCTGCCCTGACTGATGCTATGCATGCCCTTCCCGGTATTCGTTTTGATTGGGTGGTAGAAGAAAATTTTGCCCAGATTCCTGCATGGCATCCCGCCGTTGATAAGGTTCTGCCCGTTGCAATCCGTCGCTGGCGTAAGCACTGGTTCGGCAGCGAGCAGCGTGAAGAACGTGTTCGATTTAAACGCGATTTACAGTCTCGCCACTATGATGTGGTGATTGATGCTCAGGGGCTGATTAAGAGTGCCGCACTCGTGACGCGTCTGGCTAAAGGTGTCAAGCACGGTCTGGACAGCCGCAGTGCGCGTGAACCCTTTGCCAGTTGGTGGTACGACAAAAAGCACGAGGTCAGTAAGCAGCAACACGCAGTAGAGAGGACCCGGGAACTGTTCGCGAAAAGCCTGGGTTATGAGAAGCCGCAAACGCAGGGAGACTATGCTATTGCTGGCCATTTCCGCAATGTGGCATTACAGGGTGAAAACGCTTATCTGGTCTTCCTGCATGCCACGACCCGTGATAACAAGCACTGGCCGGAATCCCACTGGCGCGAGTTAATTGAACGGCTCCAGCCGACAGGTTTGCGCGTAAAACTGCCCTGGGGCGCTGAGCATGAGCATCAGCGTGCGATCCGGCTGGCTGAGGGTTTTGAGCATGTAGAGGTATTGCCCAGGCTCACTCTTGAAGCGGTTGCTCAGCAGCTGGCAGGTGCGAAAGCTGTTGTCTCAGTAGACACAGGTTTGAGCCATATGGCAGCAGCACTGGACAGACCCAATATTACGTTATACGGTCCGACCGATCCCGGCTTGATTGGTGGTTACGGACAAAATCAGCATGTTTTGCGTCCTGCAGAGGGCAGCAAATTGGCAGATATTAGCGCTAAGGACGTGGCAGATATGGTTTTTGAGATTACCGCATGAAGAAACTTCATATCATTAATCTCGGCAAAATGGGTGGCGTTGAGCGTCTTTTCCTACAGTACATCAACGATTTTTCTGACGGGCGTGACGATGTTATTTGCATCAGTAACGAGATCGATGATGACATTCGCCGTCACATCCCTCAACAAAAAATCATCTTCGCCAATCGATGGTTAAATAACCTGAAAATAAAAGTCCCACAATTTCTTCGGAAATATTTGCTACAAAAGCGCGTAGAGTCGAGCGATGCCGATGTAATCGTCGTCTGGGATTTGATTCCGGGATTAAGCGCAAAACCTGAGCGGGCAAGTCTGGTTTATTACGATCATGGCTGCTCATGGCGATATCCCAAAAATAAAAAAACGCTGGGCTTTATGGCCATGCTGGATGGTGTCATTTCTGCTTCTTATGCCTCTAATCGCGTGATGCAGCTTCGTTTTAATCTGCCCTGTCCCCATCACGTAGTGATTAACCGCATCATGGTGCCTCAGGGAATCCATTCTGGCATCCGGACGCTAAATAACCCGATCCGTCTCGGCACTGCTGCTCGTCAGGTTAGCCTGAAGGGTATTAGCGTCGCGCTGTTAGCTTTAAAGGAATTACGCCAGCGCGGCCGGAATGTCGTACTGGAAATTGCGGGAAAAGGGCCCGATCATGATGCTTTTGTTGCACTCGCTAAACGTTTAGATATCAGCGAATTCGTTACTTTCAGCGGTTTTCAGCATGACATTGGTGCATTTTTCAATCGTATTGATATTTATCTCAGCACACCTGTCACTGAACCCTTTGGTCTTTCCTGTATGGAAGCACTCTATTTCGGCGTCCCCGTGATATTCCCGATGATCGATGGACAACCTGAAGTGGTCAGGCATCAACAATGTGGCCTGGGGTTGATTCCTTCAGTAACGATTGATGAACATGAAAAATTAACAGGAATTCATGTGGATTTCCCTTATAAGATTTACGATCCTGTGCGGGATGTAATGCAAGACGCCAAACTGGTTTCTCATATTGATTGCGCCGATGCCGTTGACGTTTTATCTCAGCATGAAACCTATCAGCAATACAGTGACACAGCAAAAAACTGGACAGCAGAACATTTTGATTATGCGCTGTTTAAGACAGAATTTAACGATGCTTTAATGGACGTTATAAGAAAAAAATGAAAACTGACCATTTAATTATTAAAAAAGAGGCCTTATCTCGCACTATAAAAATACTTATTTTTATAGGGTGTATCTTTTCCTTTATTACTTCGCCGTTCGGTGGTTCTCTTGGCAGAAATGCGTTTTATCTGACGAGTTATCTCTCTTTTTTATTGGTCGTTTTCAATCTAAAAACTTATCTCGTTAACAAACACAACCTAATATTACCTGGGGCATTTTTTGCTGTTGGGATTATCAGCATAATCTGGACAGTAATGTATAAACAGCCCGGTGATTTTATTAGTCTTTATCGACAGTACCAGTCGACAGGGCGACTACAGATTGCTGCCGCATTTATTTTACTTGTGACGCTCAATGAAAAAGCAGCCCTGCAAAAAAATACAATCATTGCTGCCATTCTTTGTGGGCTGGTTGTGAACGGCTATGCGATTTACCAGGGCATTGACATGCATATCCATCGTGTAGAGCTGAATTTCGACAGGGCGACGGTTGCCGCCTATATTATTACGGCGGTTAACCTGGTTTTCATTAAAGCGGTCTTACTCTTAAAATCAAGACACAGAGTCCTGCTTTTCCTTGCTGCCTTTACCTTTAGCTATGCTTCGATAGTGCTGACCGGAACGCGGGCCGCGATGCTTGCTTATCCAGTCCTGACCTTGATCATTGTGCTGATGAGTACTCACATCATCAGCCGCCGACATAAAATCATTCTGTTCACGCTGGTCCCTGTGATGATTGCGCTAAGTGCAGCCATCTTCCATAACGTTATTGCTTTGCGCATTCAACAATTTAATGAAGATATTGCGCATAAGCATGAGCAAAAAGGTGAAAACTCGATTATTTCGCGCTTAAGTATGCAAACCGTGGCATTTCGGACAGGCTCAGAAGCCATTTGGGGAGAGTCCGCTGAGCAAAGAGCGGAGGAAGCAAAAGCCATTGTGGCAAAAGAACCCGCACTTTATGGCGCGCTTACTTATCTCACGGTTCACATGCATAACGAAGTAATGGAAACCTTTTCGATTAAAGGCATTCTGGGCGTGCTGGCGCTGATTGGCCTGTATTTCTGTTTATTATATAATGCTCTGCTGCCTTATCGTAATCCAGCGTTGTTGGCCGTGACCATTTCGCTCATAACCTATGGTCTGAGCGACGTCATCTTTTTCAGTACTGAAGGCACATTGATCTATTGCCTGGCTGTCATCATGAGTATCTTACTCATAAAAACATCCGATGGATTACAGGAAACGGAATGAGTCAACACCGGGACTGGCTATTAAGCATCATCATCCCTCTATATAATAGTCAACAATATATTCATTCTTGCCTGGCGTCGCTGTTCATTCAGGCAGGTGAGGATATCCAGGTCATCATTATCGATGATGGTTCGACAGATGACTCTGCGCTGCGTGTTAAAGAATTGCTGAGCACAAATCCACCCTGTTCAGTTGAATTTATCCAGCAAACTAATCAGGGCGTTTCTGCGGCCCGCAATGCAGGCCTTCAGGAAGCCAAAGGAAAATTCATTACCTTTCTGGATGCTGATGATTTGCTCAGCAGGAACTATCTCTCAATTATCCGGCCGCTATTGTTAGCCGATGTGGATGACCTGATTGATTTTAATTATGCCCGATTTGAGCACAGTATTCCGGAAGCCACAGATGACGAACTGCCCCAACGCATCGCGTACGATTTTTCAGGTCAGGGGTTGAATTGCCTGAATTCACTCTTTACCCGATCCATGTGGCACCTGTGGAATCGCATTTACAGACGCACTTTGCTGGAAGGTGAGCGCTTTGAAGTAGGGAGACGTTACGAGGACGTGATGTTCACTCCCTTTCAATACCTGAAAACACAAAAAATCGCTCATCTTGAGAACACTCTCTATTACTACCGTGATAACAACCACAGTATTACGCGGAATGTACGCAAGAGTGATATTCAGGATATGCTGTTCGCGATGAACAAAATGTGCACGATGGCGCAGTCAAATAATGAACTGCGCGATCTTGCGGCGGGCATGATTGTTAATTGCTTTAATGAAGTCAAAAGCATGTCGAAAAAAGTTTATGGCTTTTATCATTATGACAATCAGACTAAACACGCAATCAAGTCTGCGGCACGTATTTGCAAGGGCAGTTGCAAAACAAAAAAATACATGCAAATGCGCTACCCGGAAGTCGACACGTTTTTTTCATGGCTTCGCTACAAAAGCCAATAGCGGGCCTTTAACGTTCCCCCGGTCATGACACCGGGGAATGTTTTTTCTTTAGGGCGTATTCAGTCAGCGTCATGCCCTGAGTGCGTACCTGAAGCCAGCTAAACAGCTGTTCCAAATCATCATACAGACGGTCTATATCAGCGTGGTTTTTGAAGGTCGGGCTCCCGTCTGGCATAAATTCAGACGAATGCAGCATGAACTCAACATAATCATTGCCCTGCGCCAGGGTTTGTTCAACCACCTGTTTCATTTGTGCCAGATTTCCACCCACGGGCCTCAACCAGTTTACCCTTGCTCCTCTTGATTTACCCCGAACATTATCCCAGGCTTTTTTTAGCGTATTTTTCAATGCGCCATGCCGGTACTGAATGCTCATCGGTAATTCTAATAAGGTCGAGTCGCCAGGTTTCGAAATGTCGTTGATATCGACATAATAAGCCTGGTCAGGGAAACCACTGTAATCGGTACCGCCCGTTCCCTGAGGTGCCCCCAACGAATTGCGCCAGTCAACACGTGGTGTGACGGAGCAGTCCACCAGATAACCATGCTCAATTAGTGCGCGTGCGTATATTTCATTAAAGGCCCAGCGACCGGCCCGATGACTGCGCATTTTTGTCTCAAAAGCGGTCTCAAGCAAATCCGTCATACGGGCGACTTTATCCCGCAGGATGTTTTCAGGATATTCAATCAGGTAAGGTTTATAACGCCAGTCATCTTCAGTCAGCGCATAATCAGGAGGGCTATACCAGGCGTGCAGATGCATACCGATTTCACCCTGCCCCCGTGAAAGAAGGTCACGCCCGAATTCAACATAAGCCGGATCGCTAACCATTTCATAGTTGGTAAGCCAGGTAGGTTTGAACGCGTATTTTTCGCACAGAGACTGAAAACGTGGCAAAAACCGAACATTGTGCGTAGTGACATTGCCACTGCGATTGCGCCAGATATTATCGCCTTCAGTATCCAGGGTGATTAAAAACGCGGGTTTGTCCATAACTTATCCAACAAGCGGTAGAGATCATCCTGCTATGTTACGCAGGGCAACCGACGCAAGCAAAACTATAATTGTCCACAGCGCGATCTTTATCCGTGGTCATCCGCTAAGTGATATCCTAGAATAATGCGTTTAATCAGGATGTCTTCATCGTAAAAATACGGTAGAAGTATGGCGATGTTTTCTTGATATTCAGTGAGATACCTCAGAACGGTCCGTTCCGTTTTTTGGTATCCCTTTTATGACGGGAAATGTCAGCGTTGAGATCATGCATAAATTGTCGGCGTTGATGAGGTGGTAAGTTGTCCAAGCGTATTTTGATGATAATTGATGGGTTACCCGGCGGCGGCGCTGAAAAAGTGGTGCTGACGCTGGCTCAGGGTATGATCAATGAAGGACATCGCGTATCGCTTTTTTCACTGCGGGACGTTTGCGATTATGCCCTTCCGGCAGGGCTTGATTATCAGGTTATTCGCGACACATGTCGTCGCCCCTGGCGGAAGCTCACAGAAACAGCTCGCCGTGCCACTCTGCTGGACAATGCCGTCCGACTCAGCGAGGCCCGGGAGGGCAAATTTGATTTAGTGCTCTCACATCTTCATAAAACTGACCGCATTGTAAGCGCTTCGCGTGCACTTAACGCCCTTAAGACCTGGTACTGCATCCACGGCGTCTTTTCAGCCTCTTATCTGGCGCGCAAATCCGGCTTTTCGTTGTGGCTTAAACGTCAGAAAATCCGTCACGTCTATCGTAATCGCCAGGTGATAGCCGTTTCTCAGTATGCGCTTGATGATCTAATTACACGCGTTGGCGTGAAACCTTCCCGGACCGGTGTGATTTTCAATCCTTTTGATTTTGATGAAATCAGACAACGCGCATCAGAACCGTGCCCACTTGCAGGCACTGAATTTCTTCTACATATCGGGCGCTTTCATGAAACTAAACGCCACGACCGTTTGCTGGATGCTTATGCGCAAAGTGGGATTCACGCACCTTTAGTTCTACTGGGTCAAGGCAACGAAGGGGCAAAAGAAAAGTTATATCGTCTGGCTCAACAATTGAGTATTTCAGACCGCGTACAATTTGCAGGCTTTCAGTCGAATCCTTATCCCTGGCTACGGCATGCGCGAATGCTGATTTTGAGTTCGGACAGTGAAGGATTTGGCAATGTGCTGATTGAAGCCATGAGCTGTGGAACGCCGGTGGTCAGCACGCGATGCCCCGGTGGACCTGCAAGTATTTTAACCGGCGATTTAGCACGCGGTCTTTCTGAAATGAATGCCGCCTCGCTGGCTGAAAAAATGCGTGACATCTACGCTAATCCGCCCGATTTGAACCAGGTGGACTTAAGCATCTATAGTCTTTCCACGATTTGTCACCAATATCTGCAGTTAGCGGAGACCTGAACCCTCGCGCTCGCCGTTACTTAATTTTTTTGCTCGTTAGCCGTTCTGTCATCGCCTTAACAGATGACAGGAACGGCATGTTCGAGAGGGGCTATGTCTTATTCAGGACGTCTGAAAAAAAACAGGCGACTCACAGAAGGTTGACTGCCTGTATTCTCCTTTTTGCGAGATCCCCTCGAGTTCTCGCCAGGCGTGGATAACGTATTCCGGGGTGAAATCATTGCTTTCACCAGAAGGTGACTGCAAAATTTTGTATTCACCTGACCACGGATGCCAGCCAAGGGCATCCGTATCACCAAAAAACACGACCTGTTTTTTGTGCAAACCCGCTGCGATATGCATTTGACCGCCGTCACTACACAAAATCTGATCACAGCAATGAAAACCCGCCATCAGATCACGCACTGACCCTGTAGGATAGGCTGCTATTCGTGAAGAATTAACTAACTGTAGGAGCTTTTCAGCACGCGCGTTATCTCCCATATCCTCAGGCCCCAGCGCACCCTGAGGTGACCAAAACAGTAATACGCGAGCCTTTTCATCCTTTAAGAGGTGATGGATAAACGCAGCATAATTATCTATTGCCCAGCGGCGCTTTGCACAGCGACTGCTGATATGCACGCCATAAGTCTGGCCCTCAACGGGAAACAACGCATGTACACGCGATTCTGCCTCCTCCCGCTCTGACTTTGTCAGATAAACTCTTACGGGGGGAACGTCGGGTAAATGAGCGGTTAACGATGAGAGGTAAGAGTAGGTGTGTTCAACCTGATGATTTCCAGAAAAATCTGCGCTACTGAAACTTCGGGTAAACCCTTGATTAGGCTGGCCCGCGCCAATGATATTTGTTGCTCCCGCTAAACGTGCGAGACGCAGGCTGTACCTGCAGGGCACCGGATTGGCCAGCACTACCGCATCAAAACGAGTCTGACGCAACATCCAGAAAATTTTCAAACGATGCCAGTAGACACCCATTGCGCTCTCGTTTTTACTACGGTGTTTGGCTTTTTTATAGACATGTAGCGAATCAATGTGGGGATTATTCAGCACCACATCCTGCGCGACTTTGTTAACCAATAATGTCAGTTTTGCCTCGGGAAAAACCTTTTTAATACCTTCCAGCAGCGGGGTGGTACACACCATATCCCCGATGTTATCGCGCCTGATGACGAGAATATTTTTCATACTGTGCCCAGGTTAAAACAGTCATAGCCGGGCTTTTGATCACCCGCACGCAAAAGTTGCATAAAAAATAATTTCTGCTACTCGTTTATTTGACCCTAAATGCACAAAAAGTTCTGAATGCTTTCGTAATAATGCGGGCAAAGTTCCGCCTAGATTTCACTAAAATGCATAATGCCGTGATACAGAATTCGCCTTTATTGTCCATTATCACGCCGATGTTTAATGCTGGTGCCGGTTTTGAAAGCTTTATCCAGTCTTTACTGGCGCAGACGCTCACATCACTTGAAATCATCATCGTTGATGATGGTTCCACCGATGACTCCGGTAAACAGGCTGACAACTACGCGCAACGCTATCCTCACATTCGGGTCATTCACCAACCAAACGGTGGCGTATCCCGTGCGCGCAATGCTGGCCTGGCAGTGGCTCGCGGCAAGTACGTGACCTTTCCTGATGCTGATGACACCATGAAGCCCGACATGTACCAGACGCTGACAGATATGGCAGAAGCGGATAATCTGGATGTAGCGCAATGTAACGCTGAATGGTTTTTTCCGGCCGACAATGCGATTCAACCGCTAATACCGCAGGAGCGCCTTTCTGGCACGACAGTTCTCAGCGGCCCAGAGTGGCTTAACAAGGCGCTGAAAACACATCGCTATAAGCATGTTGTCTGGCTGGGCATTTATCGCCGTGAACTGATTGAAAAAACAAAACTGGCGTTCGAACCCGGACTACACCATCAGGACATTCCGTGGACGACAGAACTTATGCTCAATGTGCAGCGCGTGCGCTACACCGACAGACAACTGTACCGTTATCATACGCATGACGCTTCAATCAGTAACCGCAAGCGCACCGGACAGGCCAATGTCGAATATCAGCGCCATTACCTGAAAATTGCCAGAATGCTGGAAGAGATTAATGCGCGCTACCGCGATAAAGTTAAAATATACCCGACGTTCCATTATCAGGTAACGCACGAAGCCCTGAGCGTTTGTCACAGTATTCGACGTGAGCCCGATGAGGCTGCGCGTCAGGCGATGATTGCAGATGTGTTCGCGACCGGGACGCACAAACGTATGTTGCGCAATGCACGTGGTATTAAGCAGTGGTATCACCTGCTGCTGTGGCTGGGACGGATTTATTACTGGCGCAGGAAATAAGCGCCGTCACTTGCTTTAACCCCTAAAGGGTTTGCCCTACAATCAGCTCACTGAATTTTGAGAGCATTTGAGTATGACAAGCCCGATTCCAGTCCAGTTTGCACCGAAAAAAATACTGATAATCAAACTGCGTCATCATGGCGACATGCTGCTGACCACGCCTGTCATCAATGCTTTGCATCGGCATTACCCACAGGCCGTGATTGATGTTCTGCTCTATAAAGAAACCCGTCCTATGCTGGAAGCACATCCTGCCATCCGCCATCTGCATGTCATTGACCGCGGCTGGAAAAAGGAAGGTGGCTGGCAAAAATTCCGCCATGAAATGGCGCTGGTCGCTGCCGTCCGCAACTGTCAGTATGACCTGGTCATTAACCTTGCCGATCAGTGGCGCAGCGCCATTATCACCGGTTTATCTGGTGCACCAGTACGTATTGGCTTTGCCTTCACAAAACGTGACAAGGCCATCTGGCGCTGGTGCCACACGCATTTGGTTACCACTGAAAATCATGAGCAATTACACACAGTGGAACAAAATCTGTCCGCACTTTCTCCATTGACTATTCCAGCGGAAGGCATCGGTGCCTCAATGCATTTCAGCCCCGACGATGCGCAAAAAGTGCAGGACAAGCTCCGTCAGCAGCAGGTTGCCGTGGGCTATATTGTTTTACAGCCCACTTCACGCTGGCAGTTTAAATGTTGGGAAGAGGACAAGGTCGCGGCCACCATCGATCAGTTAGCCCAAGCCGATCGCAAAGTGATACTGACGGCAGGCCCCGATGCAAATGAACGGGAGATGGTCGAACGTATTCTGGCACAATGCCATTCCCCTCACGTTATCTCGTTTGCGGGTCAACTCTCTTTACCTCAGTTGGCGGCGCTTATCGCGGGCGCGCAACTCTTTATCGGTGTCGACTCCGCGCCCATGCATATGGCGGCGGCGCTGGATACACCCTGCATCGCCCTTTTCGGACCGACCAAGCTGCAGCACTGGCGTCCGTGGGGAGATAACAATCGGGTGATCTGGGCGGGCGACTATGGATCTCTGCCCCATCCGGATTCTATTGATACCCGGACCGATCAGCGTTATTTATCGGCCATCCCGGTTGAGGATGTCGTGAATGCCGCAAGGAGCTATCTGAATGCGTAAGTTACGTCTGGCCATTGTCCGGCAAAAATATCGTCCTGATGGCGGCGCAGAACGGTTTATCTCACGCGCGCTGGAAGCGCTGGGAAGTGAGCAACTGGATCTCAATATCATTACCCGCAGCTGGCAGGGCAAACCCAACCCAGACTGGCATCTGCACATCTGTAATCCAGGCAAACTGGGGCGGGTTTCACGCGAGCGAGGATTTGCACAGGCTGCGCGGGCCTGCTGGGAGCGGGAGAAGTTTGATATCGTACAAAGCCATGAGCGCATCGCAGGCTGTGATATTTTTCGGGCCGGCGATGGCGTTCACCGTGTCTGGCTTGAGCAACGTGCCCGCATTGTATCACCACTACAGCGCCTGAGTGCCAGCCTGAGTCCTTACCATCGTTACGTTTTGCGGGCGGAAGCGGACATGTTCCAGTCTCCCTCACTGAAAGCGGTGATCTGCAATTCTGAGATGGTAAAACAAGACATTTTGCGCTGTTTTACGCTGCAGGCAGACAAAATACACGTTATCTACAATGCGATTGATGCCACGCGCTTTCAGCCTGCGACCGAGGCCACGCGCCATGCCATGCGGACCCAACTGAATCTGCCCACCAACGCGACAGTGCTGATTTACGTGGGATCGGGTTTTGAACGCAAAGGCCTGAAAGCGGCCATTGAAGCGCTGGCCAACAGTCATCGTTATCTGATTGTGGTAGGCCAGGACAAACAGGTAAAACGTTATCAGCAGTTGGCTAATCAACTGAACTGCCTTGACCGCTTGCGTTTTGTCGGCGTGCAGCAGGACGTACAGCCTTTCTATCATGCTGCCGATGGTTTGCTGCTGCCGACCTTATATGATCCCTTCCCCAACGTCGTACTGGAGGCGATGGCCTGTGGTTTACCGGTCATTACCAGCACCGGCTGTGGCGGCGCTGAGTTTATTCGCGAAGGCCAGGAAGGATTTGTTCGCGATGCGCTGGATATTAAAGGCCTGAACCAGGCGATAAACGCCCTGTCGAGTCTGACCGTCGACGCGCGAATGGGAGAAGCGGCGCGGCGCAGGGTTGAGCCATACAGCCCACAGCACCTGGCGCATTCCCTTACCTCCCTCTATGAGCAGGTGCTGCGTACCCAATCATGATGTGAGATGAGTGATCATGCTGTTTCTGATAATATGCAGTAATCTGACTTTAAACTGCTTTTTTGACGCCAACGTGTCATAACGGTAACTATGACGACCATTTACACCGCATTGCTCTATTTCATTCAGCCACTCATCTGGCTGCGCCTGTGGCTGCGCGGTCGTAAAGCCCCGGCCTATCGCAAACGCTGGGCAGAGCGTTATGGCTACTGCGCCGGAAAAGTGAAGCCGGACGGCATTGTCCTGCATTCGGTTTCTGTGGGGGAAACGCTGGCGGCGGTGCCGTTGGTACGCGCGCTGCGTCATCGCTATCCTACCCTGCCCATTACCGTGACCACCATGACGCCAACCGGTTCGGAGCGCGCGCAGTCCGCTTTTGGCAAAGATGTACACCATGTCTATTTGCCTTACGACTTACCCGGCGCCATTAATCGTTTTCTTGATACGGTGAATCCACGTTTGGTCATCATTATGGAAACGGAGCTGTGGCCTAATATCATCCGTATTCTGCATCAGCGCCATATTCCGCTGGTGATCGCCAATGCTCGCCTGTCAGAACGCTCAGCCAAAGGCTATCGCAAGCTGGGCAAGTTTATGCGCAATCTCCTGCAGAGCATCACGCTGATCGCTGCGCAAAATGCCGAGGATGGTGAGCGTTTTATCCAGCTTGGGCTGAAACGCTCTCACCTGTCGATCACCGGCAGCCTGAAATTCGATATTTCAGTTACTCCCGAGCTGGCGGCACGCGCCGTCACGCTGCGTCGCCAATGGGCTCCGCGCCGTCCGGTCTGGATCGCGACCAGTACACATGAAGGTGAAGAAGCGATTCTGTTGGATACGCATCGCCGTTTACTGGAGACCTTTCCCGATCTGCTTCTGATTTTGGTACCACGCCATCCTGAGCGCTTCAACGATGCGCGCGAACTTACTCAAAAACGTCACTTCAGCTTTACCTTACGCAGTAGCGGAGAGATCCCCTCCAGTTCAACACAGGTTGTCATTGGTGACTCAATGGGCGAACTGATGCTGCTCTACGGTATAGCCGACCTGGCTTTCGTAGGAGGCAGCCTGGTTGAGCGTGGCGGTCATAATCCGCTGGAACCGGCAGCCCATGCTATCCCGGTACTGATGGGCCCGCATACCTGGAACTTCAAAGATATTTGCAGCAAACTGCAGGAGGCACAGGGATTGATCACTGTGACTGACGCGGCGTCGCTGGAAAAAGAAGTGACGAATTTGCTACAGGATGACGACTATCGTCGTTATTACGGTCGCCACGCCGTCGAGGTGCTGCACCAAAATCAGGGTGCGCTGCAGCGCCTGCTACAGTTACTTGAACCTCATTTACCGCCACGGGCTCATTGATGACCGCTACGCGCCAACGCCTTTCAGTGGTGATGATTGCCAAAAATGAAGCCGCCTTGCTGCCTGACTGTCTTGCGTCAGTCAGCTGGGCCGATGAAATTATCGTGCTGGATTCCGGAAGTACCGATGACACCTTCTCGCTGGCTCAACAGGCCGGCGCACAGGTTTTTCAGGCAACGGAATGGCAGGGTTATGGAAAACAACGCCAGAGGGCGCAAAGTTTTGCCAGTGGCGATATGATTTTGATGATCGATGCCGACGAGCGCGTGACGCCAGAATTGCGTCAGGCGATTGAACAGGTTCTGGAAGCGCCGCCGGGGCCAACCGTTTACAGCCTCAGTCGTAGCAACCTGTTCCTGGGCCGTTTTATGCGTCACAGCGGCTGGTATCCTGACAGAGTGATGCGTCTGTATCCTCGTACACTGGGTTATAACGATAATCAGGTCCATGAGTCACTCAAGACCGAAGGTGCGCCCGTTAAGGTACTGAAAGGGGATTTACAGCATCTGACCTGCCGTGACCTGATGGTTTTCCAGCGAAAACAACTGGCTTATGCTGAAGCCTGGGCGCAGGAAAGATTCCAGCATGGAAAAACGTGCAGCCTGTTTTCTGTCTTCAGTCATACAGCGGGTGCCTTTGTAAAAACGCTGCTGCTGCGTGCCGGATTCCTTGATGGCAAACAGGGCTGGCTACTGGCAGTCGTTAATGCCCAGTACACATTCAATAAATATGCAGCGCTTTGGGCGCTAAATAAGACTTCGGCGGAAGGGCGCACATGACGACAAAAGCGATTTATCCTGGCACCTTCGATCCCATTACCCTGGGCCATATTGATATCGTCACTCGTGCAGCACAGATGTTTGATCGGCTTGTTGTGGCGATTGCCGCCAGCCCGAGTAAAAAACCGCTGTTTACGCTGGACGAAAGAGTGGCGCTGGCGCAACAGGCCACTGCACATCTGCCCAATGTCGACGTGGTCGGTTTTAGCGATCTGATGGCAAACTTCGCCCGGGCGCAGCAGGCAAATGTGCTGGTTCGTGGATTACGTGCCGTGTCCGATTTTGAATATGAAATGCAGCTCGCGCGTATGAACCGACACCTGTTGCCAACGCTGGAAAGCGTATTTTTAATGCCTTCAGAAGGCTTTTCTTTTATCTCATCGTCACTGGTCAAAGAAGTGGCGCGGCATGGTGGCGATGTCTCTGCCTTCCTGTCCGCACCTGTCCATCAGGCCTTACTCGCAAAGCTGCCTTAATGCTGGCAGTTGGGGCACCAGTAGGTGCTGCGCTGCCCGTGCTTCCCACTTACAATCGGCGTGCCGCACGCCCTGCAGGGTTCGCCAGCCCGGCCGTAAACCTGCAACTCCTGAGCAAAATAGCCTGGCTTGCCATCGCTTTGTAAAAAGTCACGCAATGTCGTTCCACCTTGCTCGATAGAGCGGAGCAGTACCGCTTTAATAGTGTTAGCCAAAAACGCCGCTTCATCGTGAGACAGGCTCATCGCTGCTCGATCAGGCAGGATCCCTGCCGTAAACAGTGACTCGCTCGCATAGATATTGCCCACGCCCACCACGACTTTATTGTCCATCAACCACTGCTTGATCACCGTTCGCTTACCGCGGGATTTTTCAAACAAATAGTCGCCACTGAACATTTCACTCAGTGGTTCTGGACCTAAATGGGCCAGCACGCTGCTTCCGTCCAGATCGCTGCTCCACAACCAGGCACCAAAACGTCGGGGATCGGTGTAGCGCAGGACCTTCCCGTTGCTCATCACCAGGTCAACATGATCGTGTTTGGCGGCAGGCAATTCTTCGGGCAGAACGCGCAGACTGCCAGACATACCAAGATGGATAATGATCCAGCCGTGTGGCAGCTCAAGCAAAAGGTATTTAGCGCGCCGCTGAACACTCAGTACTGGCTGATCGCTTAATGCGAGGATTTCATTGGATACCGGCCAACGCAAGCGTGCGTTGCGAACGACGGCGTGAAGAATTGTTTGACCAACCAGATGTGGCTCAATGCCGCGTCGGCTGGTTTCTACCTCTGGCAACTCTGGCATAACCTCTCCCCTGCGCATTACACAAACAAAAAACCCGGCCGGAGCCGGGTTTTTAGCAGAACACCAAAATTATTTAATTTTGGCTTCTTTGTAGATCACATGCTGACGTACAACCGGATCGAACTTTTTCAGTTCAAGTTTTTCTGGTTTAGTACGTTTGTTCTTCGTGGTGGTATAGAAGTGACCTGTACCAGCAGAGGAAACCAGCTTGATCTTCTCACGAATACCTTTAGCCATGATTCAGTTCCTTAGTACTCTTAGTACTTCTCACCACGGGCACGCATGTCGGCTAACACCGTATCAATGCCCTTTTTATCAATAATACGCATACCTTTTACAGATACACGCAGAGTAACGAAGCGCTTCTCGCTCTCAACCCAAAAACGGTGTGAGTGCAGGTTCGGAAGGAAACGGCGTTTCGTCGCGTTCATTGCGTGGGAACGGTTGTTACCGGTCACCGGACGCTTTCCAGTTACCTGGCAGACTCGTGACATGTCTATTCTCCAAAAATCAAATCAGCTCGAGCTTTAAAAATTAGGTTTTGGCCGCCTCGTCAGGCTTGCAGCCCGCCAGGCGAGTTCCATGGAACCCGCTAAGCTGGCCTAACCGCCAAACCCGAGATTCTCAAAGGTGGCGTAGTATACGCCGCTCGGCCCAAGTGCTCAAGTCCCGAACAGATAAAGATCCCGAATGATCGTGTAAAAAGCCGCCACCTGGACCAGATTTTCAGGCTCAGAGCCATCCGCGTTCGACAAATGAGACAGATTGACCGTGTCCAATCACCAGATGATCAAGCAACCGGATATTCAATAAGCGACAAGCTTCGCAGATTTTTAGTGTAATGTCGCGGTCAGCCTGGCTGGGTTCAGCAATTCCTGACGGATGGTTATGCGCTACGATGAGCGCAGCCGCGTTGATTTTCAGGGCTTCACGCACAATTTCACGAGGATGGACTTCGACGCTGTTGATGGATCCGGAAAACATTTCTCTGGCCATTAATACCCGATGTTGATTATCCAAAAACAGCACGACAAACACCTCACGCTCCTGCCTGGCCAATAATGTCTGCAGGTACTGACGCGTCGCTGCGGGACTGTCAATTGTGCTCTCACGCGCCAGCTGGCTGGCGAAAAACCGTTTGGCCAGTTCTGCCACTGCGCGCATCTGAATCAACTTGATTTCGCCAGCGCCTTTAATGCCCTTAAAGTCTGCAGCCGTCGCATTAACGATATTATAAAGCGACCCCAGCTCCTGCAGCATCTGCTGCGCCAGCATCATGACAGGAACGCCTTTTGAACCTGTTCGTAAGAAAATCGCTAACAGCTCTACGTCACTTAACGCATCCGCACCCCATTGCTGAAGTTTTTCTCGTGGTGGCAAATTTTTCATTGCTGCTCTCCCTGTCGCCCCCTGTATCATCGCGTGCGAACCTATCCGCCACCAGCGCGTGATTGTGATTCTCCGGCATGTCTCGCAAACGCAGCCATTGAAAAGGTGCATGCCACGTTTTGTGATAAAATTCGGCCATTACACCGTCCCTGCGACGGCAATCGAAAATGAGGTCAACAGCATGATGGGATTAGCCGGTAAAAAAGTTCTTCTGGGCGTCAGTGGTGGAATTGCTGCCTATAAAACCCCCGAGCTGGTCCGTCGTCTGCGCGATCGCGGTGCCGATGTCCGCGTGATGATGACCGAGGGCGCAAAGGCTTTTATCACACCACTCAGCCTGCAGGCCGTCTCCGGTTATCCTGTTTTTGATGATCTGCTTGACCCGGCAGCCGAAGCCGCAATGGGACACATTGAGCTGGCCAAATGGGCTGACCTGATCGTGCTGGCCCCGGCCACGGCCGACCTGATTGCGCGCATTACGGCAGGGATGGCCAATGATTTAGTCACCACTGCCGTGCTGGCAACAGCAGCGCCTGTCGCGATTGTGCCGGCGATGAATCAGCAGATGTATCGCGCTGCCGTAACGCAGGAAAACCTGGTCAGGCTTCAGGCGCGCGGCCTGTTAATTTGGGGGCCAGACAGCGGCAGCCAGGCCTGCGGGGATATTGGCCCCGGTCGCATGCTTGACCCTTTAGCTATCGTTGACCACGCCGTTCAGTGGGCCGCGCCCGTCAACGACCTGCAACATCTCAATATTATGATTACCGCGGGCCCTACCCGTGAAGCGATCGACCCCGTGCGTTATATCAGCAACCACAGTTCGGGAAAAATGGGGTTTGCGATTGCGGCGGCGGCGGCAAAGCGCGGCGCCCGCGTTACGCTGGTAAGCGGTCCGGTTGCCCTGCCAACGCCCGCCGGCGTTAAACGAGTGGATGTGACATCGGCCCTGGAAATGCAGGCGGCGGTAATGGGGGAGATAAACGCACAACATATTTTCATTGCAAGCGCAGCCGTGGCAGACTACCGGGCAATTGAGATCGCGGATGAAAAAATAAAGAAACAGGATGACGATGAGAAAGTCAGCCTGCAGCTCATTAAAAATCCCGATATTGTCGCGGGGGTGGCGGCCTTAACGCAGAGCCGGCCATTTGTGGTCGGATTTGCGGCTGAAACCCAGAATGTGGAAGAATACGCCCGAAAAAAACGCGCGCGTAAAAACCTGGACCTGATTTGTGCTAACGATGTGTCAAAAGCAGGCCACGGGTTCAATAGCGACACCAATGCTCTTCACCTTTTTTGGCAGGAAGGAGAAAAAACCTTACCGCTCAGCGATAAGTCACTCCTTGGTCAACTTTTAATAGACGAGATTGTCAGCCGTTATGATGAAAAAAATAGACGTTAAAATTCTTGATGCGCGCGTCGGCAAAGCGTTTCCCTTGCCGACCTATGCGACACCGGGTTCCGCTGGGTTAGACCTTCGTGCCTGTATTGATGATGTGATGGAAATCGCACCCGGCACAACCACATTAATTCCTACCGGTCTGGCTATTCACATCGCCGATCCGAACCTTGCCGCCGTGATTCTTCCGCGCTCTGGCCTGGGCCACAAACATGGTATTGTCCTGGGCAATCTGGTTGGTCTGATTGATGCCGACTATCAGGGACAACTTATGGTATCGGTATGGAATCGCGGGCAGGAAAGCTTTACGCTTCAGCCGGGCGACCGCATGGCCCAGCTGGTTTTTGTCCCTGTCGTCCAGGCCGAATTCAATCTGGTAGACGAGTTTGACGCCAGCTTGCGCGGTGAAGGTGGCTTCGGTCACTCAGGCCGTCAGTAACCAGCACGACCGATTTTCACTTACGCCAATCTTATTATTTCTCATCGCCCCAAGGCTTTCTCTTGTGGCAGATGCGTAGGTGTTGCCTGTATATGGTGAAATTCAGGGGTTTTTAAGGGCATGGCAGAGAAAAAAGTCGTAAAGCGGAATCGCCGCGAGGAGATTTTGCAGGCGCTGGCGCAGATGCTTGAGTCAAGTGATGGCAGCCAACGCATTACTACTGCAAAACTGGCGGCTAACGTCGGTGTATCGGAGGCGGCGCTTTATCGTCACTTTCCCAGTAAAACGCGGATGTTTGACAGCCTGATCGAATTTATTGAAGACAGTCTGATTACCCGCATCAATCTGATCCTGAAAGATGAAAAAGAAACAATGGCGCGCCTGCGTCTTATTGTGCAACTGATTCTGGGATTTGGTGAGCGTAATCCGGGGCTGACGCGGATTTTGACAGGCCACGCGTTAATGTTTGAACAGGACCGTCTGCAGGGGCGCATTAATCAGCTGTTTGAGCGCATTGAAGTGCAGCTACGCCAGGTGATGCGCGAACGCAAAATGCGCGAAGGTGAAGGCTTTCAAACGGATGAAACCTTACTGGCCAGCCAGCTGCTGGCCCTGTGTGAAGGGCTGTTATCGCGGTACGTCCGTTCCGAGTTCCGGTTTAGCCCAACGGCCGACTTTGACACCCGCTGGCCGCTGATTGCGGCACAACTGGTGTAATACAAAGGCGGGCGCAATGCCCGCCAGTTATCAGACGCCGTACGCCTTTTGGTACGCCCGAACCTGCGCTAAATGATCGGCCATATGCGTTTTTTCAGCCAGGTAATCAATCAGGTCGTTAAGCGTAATTATCGCGGTAACTTTGCAGGAATAATCCCGTTCCACTTCCTGAATAGCGGAGAGTTCACCCCGGCCGCGTTCCTGACGGTCCAGTGAAATCAGCACGCCCGCCAGGCTGGCATCATGTGCATTGATAATATCCATGGATTCGCGAATCGCCGTGCCGGCCGTGATGACATCATCGACCAGCATCACTTTACCCTGCAGCGGGCTTCCCACCAGCAAACCGCCCTCACCATGATCTTTCGCTTCTTTACGATTGAAGCAGTAAGGTACGTCACGATCGTGATGATCGGCTAACGCAACGGCTGTGGTGGTGGCGATAGGGATGCCTTTGTAGGCCGGACCAAATAACAAATCAAAATCGATTCCGCTGTCGACTAACGCCTGCGCATAAAACCGTCCCAGCAGCGCTAAATCCCGGCCCGTGTTAAATAAACCGGCATTAAAAAAATAGGGGCTTTTACGACCCGACTTTAATGTGAACTCACCAAATTTGAGCACCTGCTTATTCAGTGCAAATTCAATAAACTGCCGCTGCCAGGCTTTCATGTCTTACTCCTCAGATAAAAAAAAGGCGACTCTGTGGTCGCCTGTTACCTTAATTTTCCAGCGCCGCTTTCTGCGCCTGAATCAATTCTTCAATACCGCCACGCGCTAACGCCAGCAATGCCAGCAGTTCTTCGTGGCTAAAGGGTTCACCTTCAGCGGTGCCCTGCACCTCAATCATGCGGCCATCTTCCATCATGACGACATTCATATCCGTTTCAGCGGCAGAGTCCTCAACGTATTCAAGGTCACACAACGCTTCACCATTGACAATCCCCACTGACACGGCGGCAAGCATGCCTTTCATCGGATTCGCTTTCAGCTTACCACTCGCGACCAGGGAATTAAGCGCATCTGCCAGGGCTACACAGGCGCCAGTAATGGAAGCCGTACGTGTACCGCCATCGGCCTGAATGACGTCACAATCGAGCGTAATCGTGTATTCACCGAGCATGGTGAGATCGACCGCAGCACGCAGTGAACGGGCGATCAGGCGCTGAATTTCAAGCGTGCGACCACCCTGTTTGCCTTTCGCGGCTTCACGTGCCATACGGCTGTGAGTGGAACGCGGCAACATGCCATATTCGGCAGTGACCCAGCCCTGGCCCTGCCCTTTGAGAAAGCGCGGAACTCCTTCATCCACCGTTGCAGTGCAGAGCACTTTGGTTTCACCGAATTCCACCAGAACGGAGCCCTCTGCGTGTTTAGTGTAATTGCGGGTCAATGTGACTGGACGCACCTGATGTGCGCTACGGCCTGCTGGACGCATGGTTATCTCCGGCTTGCTAATGATTGGCTGCGTATTATACGGACTTCCTGGCCTGCTGTCTCTTGCAGTGGTCAGTGCAGCCTGGGATGAAATTCATGCCGGAGTATGGCTAAATGCCTTACCTTTTCCTGCATATCCGCTAACTGACTAAACTATGACCGCTCTTCTTCATTTCCTTCTGGCGCTGGTGGTAATTTTTGCCCTTGCGCTACTGGTCAGTCATGACCGAAAACGCATTCGCCTGCGCTTTATCATTCAACTGATTGTTGTAGAAGCCGCACTGGGCTGGTTCTTTCTTCACTCAGCCAGTGGACTGGCGCTGGTAGGCACGGTGGGGCATTTCTTTGAAACGCTGCTGCGTTTTGCTGCACAGGGCACGGAATTTGTGTTTGGTGGCATGAGTCAGCAGGGACTGGCCTTTATCTTCCTTGGCGTGCTCTGCCCTATTATTTTTATTTCCGCACTGATTGGTATTTTGCAACACTGGCGCATTCTGCCGTTACTGATTCGGGTTGTTGGCACGCTGTTATCAAAAGTTAACGGCATGGGAAAACTGGAGTCCTTTAATGCGGTAAGCACGCTGGTACTGGGCCAGTCAGAGAACTTCATTGCCTATAAAGGTATTTTGGCCGATATCCCACCACGCCGACTTTACACAATGGCGGCCACCGCGATGTCTACCGTTTCGCTGTCGATTGTTGGTGCGTATATGTCGATGATCGAGGCCAAATATGTCGTTGCGGCTCTCCTGCTTAACATGTTCAGCACGTTTATCATCCTGTCGATTATTAACCCCGGCAAAGGCAGCAATGAGCAGGCTATTCCGCTGGATAAATTACACGAAGATCAGAGTTTCTTTGAAATGCTGGGGGAATACATCCTCGCTGGTTTCAAAGTCGCGATGATTATTCTGGCCATGCTGATTGGTTTTATTGCCTTAATCGCGGCCATCAACGCCCTGTTTGCCACCCTGTTTGGGTACAGTTTCCAGCAGCTTCTTGGCTATGTTTTTTATCCTTTTGCCTGGCTGATTGGCATTCCCGCTACTGATGCATTACAGGCTGGCAGTATTATGGCCACGAAGCTGGTGGCGAATGAATTCGTCGCCATGATTGAACTGAAAAAGATAGCGGCAGGCATGACGCCACGCGGATTGGGCATCCTGTCTGTTTTCCTGGTTTCCTTCGCGAACTTTGCTTCTATTGGAATTGTTGCGGGCGCGATAAAAGGCCTGAACGAACAACAAGGCAATGTCGTCTCAAGGTTTGGCTGGAAACTGGTCTATGGTTCCACCCTGGTCAGCCTGCTTTCCGCTGCATTTGCCGGACTGTTTATCTGATGGACTCAACGGCGGCACAGGCCGCCGTTTGTCCCTAAAAACTAATGCAGGCTGGCGTATCCACGCGCATAACCGATTCCTGACCAAACTGTTTTTTATAGCGAGCACGCAGCGCTTCGACACGACTATTGCTGTCACTGTCGAACTGATAGATAAGCACTAACGCCTTGCTTTTCTCACGTGCTAACTGACCGTTTTCGCCCAGCCATTGGCCCTGCGCATCATAAACAGACAAGCCAGACCTGAAGCGCGGTGTTACCTCTTTATCGACAAAATTCATCCAGTCCAGTGCGCTCACATTGCCGCCCTGCGGCTTGCTGAGACCAAACCACAATGTGGTTTGCATCATGACCTCACCGCCGGCGCACACCGGAACGGGTCGGGTAGAAGGCGGATATGATGGTAATGATGGAGAAGGCGACTGACAGCCCACAAGCAGCAGGCTGAGTATGAGTGGAAGAGACGGTACGCGCGACATAAAAAGAGGGCCTCAACGAGTAAACCAGTAATTAGCATAAGTGGCTGTTGAGAAAAGCGGAAACATTTTGTTATCGCATCCTGTACACGCTTACACCTGTTCTGGTCAGCCTTGCCTCGTTATACTGGCCTCAACCTTATTTAAAAAAAGAGTAACGCTTATGATCCGCAGTATGACCGCCTATGCCCGCCGTGAAATTAAGGGCGACTGGGGCAGCGCCGCCTGGGAGTTGCGTTCTGTCAATCAACGTTATCTTGAAACCTATATTCGTCTGCCTGAACAGTTTCGCGGACTGGAACCGATGATCAGGGAGCGCATTCGCCAGCGACTGACGCGTGGAAAAATCGAATGTAATCTGCGCTTCGAGGCCGATCCTGGCGCGCAGGGCGAACTGATGCTCAATGAGTCACTGGCCAAACAACTGGTTCAGGCGGCTAACTGGGTCAAACTGCAGACCGATGAGGGCGTTATCAATCCGCTGGATATTCTGCGCTGGCCGGGCGTCATGGCAGCACCTGAACAGGATTTGGATGCAATTAATACTCAGCTGATTCAGGCGCTGGATGGCGCGCTGGATGATTTCATCGCCGCACGTGAAAGCGAAGGCAGCGCTCTGAAGGCACTGATCGAGCAGCGGCTGGAAGCGGTAACGCATGAGGTCAGCAAAGTCCGCGCTCAACTGCCCGATGTGATTAAGTGGCAGCGGGAGCGCCTGATCGCCAAACTGGAAGATGCTGAGGTGCAGCTTGAAAATAATCGCCTTGAGCAGGAATTGGTGATGATGGCACAACGTGTCGATGTCGCAGAAGAGCTGGATCGTCTGGATGCGCACGTTAAAGAGACCTATAACATTCTGAAGAAAAAAGAGGCGGTAGGCCGTCGTCTTGACTTTATGATGCAGGAGTTCAACCGCGAGTCAAACACACTGGCTTCAAAATCCATTAATGCAGAAATTACGAATTCAGCGATTGAGCTAAAAGTGTTGATTGAACAGATGCGAGAGCAGATTCAAAATATTGAGTAATCAGGCTATCTGTCGTCATTTGGCAACCTTACCAGAAAAAGTCCGCGTAGATGCGGACTTCTTTTATTTTTTCAGCCATTAAACAGGTGTATAACAATAATCGATTGATTCGGTTAACGTTGTCAGTCTTTATTGAAATTAGCCCGCTTTATAAGGATGGAAAAATTTCCAGTCAGATGATGCCAGGCATTTTTTAACAAAACTACCGAGGCGTTGGTTTTTCTATAGCTGGTTTAAATATTTCACTTTGAAAAAAATAGCAGGCTATATATCTACCCGTTTTCCCCCTCTCCGTCACAGCCTGCTCAGGCAAAGAAAAGATCCAGTCCGTTAAAAAAATAACCGTGCCACTATTTCAGGCGATGCGTGGACGTCTTTCTCAAATCGCGGCGTGATCACAATTGTGAATAAAATAACAACAGAAAGGAAACAAATACATCTGTTCGACTAAAGTTTTAATAAGGATTGCCGTTATTTAAGTAACCCCCACCTGAGATCGCCATTATGAAAAAATCAGCCGTTTTACTCGCATTACTCATGCTATCACCCCTTTCATTTGCCACAAGTGGACAAATTAACTTCAGGGGCGCGATTGTCGAAAGTCCTTGCGACACGCTGATTGCGCCCAACCAGATACAGCAAAGCTGCACACGAGGAGGAAAGACCGTTATTAATAAGGTCAGTCTGAACAATGCCCAGCAACCCATGCCTTATAAACTTGGCACGGTGCAGGTCAGGCAAACTGGTAACGTTAAAATGATGACGGTCAGCTACAATTAACGCTGCTTTATCGTTATTTTAATGGGTACGGCTTATCGGCTAAACCCGCCTCTGGATAAGGTCAAATAACATGATTAGGACAGGATGCCTCTCATAAGGTGAGATGACTGGCGCAGAAGCGATTGTCATCTCCGTTATTTTACCTTTTACCAGTGACAGCCAAATTCCTGTTCAATTTTTCAACTTTCGCCATAATGGAATGTAAGTTTTTCGAAAAGAGTACATTTTTTATTGCAGAACCGTCCTAATTTTTATTGCTCTCTTTGCATCGCCTGTTAAAAGCATAAAAATACAATCTATTGTTTTATAAATAATTTAAATAAAAAAAGCGCTATCTTTCTTCTGATTATGACGCTGTCAATCCCTCATTTTATTCCTCGCTGTAACTGACGCTTCCTGTGCTTTAAGGCACTTTTTGATAAAGTGTGGGTCGTAGTCAGTACAGCTGTACCGCTTGAGAACTTAAGGAATGGGTCTTTTTGCGCTACATCCATTACTTCCTTAAGGTTCATAATGAAAAACACCAGGCAGTTTAGTCGTTCCCTTTTACATCCCCGCTATTGGTTTACGTGGTTTGGTCTTGGCATTCTTTGGCTGTTGGTTCAACTCCCCTATCCTGTGCTGATGCGACTTGGCGCAGGTGCCGGCCGGCTTTCCCGCCATTTTCTTCAGCGCAGAGAGCGCATTACGCGCCGTAATATTGAACTCTGCTTTCCGGATATCAGTGACGAAGATAAAGAAATCATGATTGCGGGAAATTTTGCCTCTCTCGGCATGGCACTGATGGAAACGGGTATCGCCTGGTTCTGGCCAGACCATGCCGTTAAACGACTGTTCAACGTCTCGGGCCTGTCAAACCTCTACTCAGCCCAGAATGAGCGTCGTGGTGTAATGCTCATCGGCATCCATTTCATGTCGCTGGAGCTGGGTGGTCGCATCAGCGGGTTGTGTCAGCCGATGATGGCAATGTACCGTCCCCATAATAACCACGCGATGGAGTACGTACAGACCAGAGGCCGTATGCGTTCGAATAAAGCGATGATTGACCGTCGCGATCTGAGAGGGATGGTGCAGGCGCTGAAACAAGGTGAATCCGTCTGGTTTGCGCCAGACCAGGATTACGGTCCCAAAGGCAGTACGTTTGCCCCCTTGTTTGCTGTAGAAAAAGCCGCGACGACCAACGGTACCTATGTGTTGTCCCGGTTGGCTAAGCCCGCTATGGTTCCAATTATGCTGATTCGTAATCCTGGCAATGATGGCTATAAGCTGATTATTGAACCGATTCTGGAAAATTACCCGCATGCGGATGAAGCCGCAGCCGCAGCTTATATGAATAAAGTGATTGAGAACCAAATCATGCGAGCGCCTGAGCAATACCTCTGGCTACATCGCCGCTTCAAAACGCGTCCGCCTGGCGAAGCCTCTCTTTACGTATAGACAGACATAAAGCAGGTTTCGGCCTGCTTTTTCGTGTGACAGACCTCTCTGTTAATTTGGAGGCTTCCTTCTGACGGCCTGTTTTCACTATTACCGCGATAATCCTGTCTCCCTGCCACGGGCTCTGTTCGCCTTCTTAGCCCGAACTCAGATCCAGACTGAGCCATAAATCGTACGCATTACAAATATTTTCGCAGTCAACATGCATTAGCAGTATATCGGGTCTGAATGCTTACCCCTCGGTTATTATTTGCCCTTGCTTAAGCATGCTGTATGGGAAAAATCCTGGAGAGTGACGGGCGAGCCCTTGTATGTACGGCTTATTTAACGTTTTTTTATTTTTTTCATGTATTGCTTCAGTTTCCAGACTTAACGAAAAAACAAAAAAACAGAACGCTGTGATAAGGCCTGTGCAAATAATGCTGTAAATGATGAATATTATTTCCTTAGTCAAATCACATATCAGATTTTCCTTATGATGTTAACTTTCATAAAACGCGCTATAAATCATCTGCACACAGCAAAGCTATTCAAAACATAACAGCATGACATTTCCGTCGAACATTATTTATTTAAGCAATTTAAAATGAACGGATAATAATAATGACAACAGGGGAAATTCATCACCAGGGGAACGTTTATTATTAGCAGTATGCTTTAACACACAGCTCATTATAAAGATAAAAATTTACTTTATTAAATTATAGTAATGCCAGCGCGGTCCTGATGAATACTCATCGGCGCAGCGCCCTACTACTCTGCCCGGCGAGAAAAAAATGACAACACGAAAAATAAATCTGGAAAACGTCAAGTGGCCTTTTCTTTCATCGGTCAAAATGCTGAGTATGGGTGTGTTACAACTTTCAGTATTGGGAAAAGTCCTGCAGGCCGATACCTATAATCTGCTGGCGGTCGTCATTACAGGCTTAATGGTTATTGACACACTGGCCGATCGTGGTTTTTCCAATACGTTGATTCGATATGCACCGCTGCCAGTAAAAACGCTGTCCGTGCTTTACTGGGGCAATATATTCATTGGTCTGGTCATTTTTTCTGCCCTTTTTACTTGCGGTCTTATGCTTGAACATATGTTTGGGCTACCCGAGGTGGCCAGGGTTGTTGAAATCGCATCGGTCATCTTTATTATTATTCCTCAGGGCCAGTCTTATCGCGCCCTGATGCAGCGTGAAAAGCAATTCTCTGATATCGCTTTTTGCGAGATCGCCTCTGTATTTGTCGGCCTGATCATTACACTATTGACCCTATGGCTGGCGCCTTCCGTTTTATGTGCTTTATGGGGCTATCTGGCAATGGCATCAGTGAGAATGCTGACGTATTGCTTTTATGGTCGTAAATGGTTTCGACCCGACTATGACTTCAACCTGAAAGCGTTCTTTCAGCTTCATATGAAGCACTGACAAACCGCTATTGGCTGGAAGCAGCCCGACGGTAAAACAGGAAAACGTGCTGTTAACCGGTACGTTTTCCTCAATCAAACCCACCACTTTTCATTTCAGACACCTTCTGTGTGCGTTGTTGTCCTCTTTATCCTTATTCTCACCTTACTTCCCCCCGCATTTAGCCCACGTACAGGTCCCCATGCTCTGCTTTGCGTGGTTTGCTTTCTCTGTCTGTCACCACATAATGTCGCCGACGGGCAAGGGTTCAACGTTGTAAACAGGCTGGCGTCATATCGGCGAAAAATTCGCATCACGACGTTTTTTAATTCGTCTCCGTGTAAAAACCGATACAGCCTTTTGATAATAAAGGCATTACTCTTGCCCGCATAATTTTTACTAATACTTTAACTCTTAATAACAGAAAAACTCAGTCGCGCCGTTTTTGTCAGTGGCGTAGCCTTGCCGCCGTCTTCCTGGAGCCTGCTATGTTACTTACTGTTCTTTATATTATTGGGATCACCGCCGAGGCGATGACGGGTGCGCTTGCCGCAGGTCGCCGTAAAATGGATCTGTTCGGCGTCATTATCATTGCTTCCGTTACCGCGATAGGCGGAGGCTCCGTGCGCGATATATTGCTGGGGCACTATCCGCTTGGCTGGGTCAAACATCCTGAGTACATCATGATCGTGGCCGCTGCTGCTGTAGTAACGACTTTTTTGGCACCGCTAATGACGCACCTGCGCAAGGTGTTTCTGGTATTGGATGCGCTGGGCCTGGTGGTATTTTCGATTATTGGCGCGCAGGTGGCGCTGGACTCAGGCCACGCCATGATCATCGCCGCAATCAGCGCCGTGATCACAGGCGTCTTTGGCGGCGTTTTACGCGATATGTTTTGTAACCGCATCCCACTGGTATTCCAAAAAGAGCTGTATGCCGGCATCGCTTTTGCAGCAGGCTGGATGTATATCCTGCTCCTGAAAACGCCGCTGCCGCATGAAGCAGTGGTGATTATCACCTTACTCTTCGGCTTCTTTGCGCGTCTGCTGGCGCTGAGATTCCGTCTCGGGCTGCCCATCTTCAATTACCCTCATCCTGAGCATTGATGAAGAAGGAATGCCCTGCTGCTGCAAAAAGTGGATTAACGCTCTGAGCCCGGCATCCTGAAACTGCGCCGTAATCTGCTCTGCCCGGCGTGCGCCAACGCCCGGCAGAGATTGCCAGGCCTGTTTATCCCGGGCAAGAACACTCTCCCAGTCGCCGTCGGCCAATGACAGTAGCGCCTTTTGCGGCAACGCCACCCCTAACGCGCTAACCCAGCGGCGCAAAGGCTGTTGACGGGTCAAACTGAATTGATGCCAGATTTGCTGCGCTCTTTCGGGTGAAATACTCGCTGCTGTCGCGATCTGTTCGGGGGTTAAGGCCAGCCACGCAAACAGATGTGTAATCAAACCCGTTTCCAGTAACCGTTGCCAGGTGCTGCGTTGCACACCCGCAATATTCAGCACCGATTTTTGACTCAACCAACTGAGGCGCGCCAGTAACTGACGATGGCACTGCGGTGCCAAAATATAACAACTCAGCGACGTGAAACGATCCGTCTGAGGCGGCTCAGGATAGTCACGTTGCGCAACGCGCCAGATAACGCGATCCAGACGTGGAATGCCTTGTCCGGCAAGGCTGACCGTCACCTGGTCGCCCGCAATAATGTCCCGCTCTCGCCAGCGTTTTAGTGAGCCGATGCTGACTCGCCGGACGATTTTGTCATCCAGTTGAACGGGTTGCAGGTTGAGTACGACCGCGATTTTTCCCGTTCGCCCGATTGAGAAATCAACGGAACGGACCTCAGTGCTGACCTCAGGAGGCGGGTATTTCCAGGCGACAGCCCACTCGCCTTCACCGGGCCGCCAGTATTTGCCTGCAGGCCGGGCCGTCTGATGCACAACAATGCCATCGGTTACAAAAGGCAGTGGCGCGTGAAACCAGCGCTCGCGCCATTCAGCCGCGTCCTCTTCATCCTGAACAGGCTGACTCCATTGACGGGCAAGGCTAAACCCCCAATCCGATAAACGCGTCAGTCTTTCCCGCATGGCATCTGGTCCGTCAGGCCATCCCCAGATAAAAATGCCCAGTTGTGTCAAAAGCGTTGTGGCGTCATTACGCAACATTGCGCCTGCGACCAGAGCCCTGGCATTCTTCCCGCCGTCAACCGCCTGGTGATGACCGGTCATCTGCAAAAAGAGTTCGCCCTGTAAAACCACGCTCTCTTCATCGCTGTCAATCTCCAGCGGAATAGCAGGGATCAGCCTGGCTTTTTCGACCCACTCCTCACCGTGTAAACCGTCGCCACGACTGATGAATGACACCAGTTTCCCGTGCCGATAGACCAGCGAAACGGCCACGCCATCGACTTTGGGCTGCACCCAGAGATCCCGGCGTGGCTGCATCCAATAGCCTAAAGCATGCTTATCCCGAACCTTTTTAACACCAGTATGCGCAACGGGATGCCAGCGCGTGCCATCGTTGGGCAATACCGGTACATCCTCTTTCTCACCCGTACTGAAGCAACGTTGCCAGTGATTGAGCCGCGTCTGCAGGCTATCGTAGTCGGCATCGGTAACGGACGAATGACCTTGCTGATAATACGCCGCGTCCCACTGCCGGAGCTGTTGTTTTAAATGGTCAATCTCCTTTGCCGCGCGACCCGGCGTCCAGGCCGGGCACAGCGCCCCAAACGCGGAAAATGTGCTGGCTGTTATGAGCAGCCCGGCGACTAAGCATCCTTTCATCCCTGACCTCCTGATGTTTAGGATATTCAACCGCCAAAACAGCCGGTTCAGCCAGCCCCGCTTCCCGGTTCTGGAACGCCTCCTGGAAAATGAATACCTATTTACAGCCTGCGAAACAGTGGTTGCGGCGCACCCCGTATAAACTTTTCGTGATGAGGGCGGTGCAAACGCTGCGTGGCGCGGGGAAGCCGTGTATACTGTGCAGGAAATCGACTCCGCAATTAATCAATTCAAGAACATCATGGCCCAAGGTACGCTCTATATTGTTTCTGCTCCTAGCGGCGCAGGAAAATCCAGCCTTATTCAGGCACTGTTAAAAACGCAGCCGCTGTACGATACGCAAGTGTCTGTTTCGCACACCACTCGCGGCATGCGCCCCGGTGAAGCGCACGGTGAGCATTACTTCTTTGTGCAAAAGCATGAGTTTGAAAAAATGATTGCGGAAGATGCTTTCCTTGAACACGCGAAAGTTTTCGATAACTACTACGGCACGTCGCGCAAGGCGATCGAACAGGTGCTGGCAACCGGCGTCGATGTTTTCCTTGATATAGACTGGCAGGGCGCACAGCAAATTCGCGCTAAAATGCCCGACGCGCGCAGTATATTTGTCCTGCCTCCTTCTAAAGAAGAGCTGGATCGTCGCCTGCGCGGCCGCGGTCAGGACAGCGAAGAGGTGATTGCCCGTCGTATGGCGCAAGCCGTGGCCGAAATGAGCCACTATGGCGAATACGATTATTTAATTGTGAATGATGATTTTGATCTGGCGTTATCCGATCTGAAGACCATTATTCGTGCAGAACGTCTGCGCATGGCCCGCCAGAAAGCGCGCCATGATGCTTTAATCAGCAAACTGTTGGCAGTCTGAACCCAGTTTCAGTATGATGCCGAGTCATTTCTTCATCTGTGGAGTAGCACACCTATGGCACGCGTAACCGTTCAGGACGCAGTAGAAAAAGTTGGTAATCGTTTTGACCTGGTGTTGGTCGCTGCACGTCGTGCACGTCAGATGCAGGTAGGCGGCAAAGATCCGCTGGTTCCGGAAGAGAACGATAAACCGACCGTTATCGCATTGCGCGAAATCGAAGAAGGTCTGGTCACCAATCAGATTTTAGATGTGCGTGATCGTCAGGAGCAGCAAGAGCAGGAAGCCGCTGAGTTACAGGCCGTTACCGCTATCGCTGAAGGTCGTCGTTAACCGCGAACTGCAGGTCAACCTTGTATCTGTTTGAAAGTCTCAATCAACTGATTGAACAATACTTGCCTGAGGACCAGATCAAGCGCCTCAAGCAAGCCTATCTCGTATCACGTGATGCCCACGAGGGACAGACACGCTCCAGCGGTGAGCCTTACATTACCCATCCTGTTGCGGTGGCGTGCATTCTGGCGGAAATGAAGCTCGACCATGAAACCCTCATGGCCGCGCTTTTGCACGACGTTATTGAAGATACGCCCGCGACCTATCAGGACATGGAACAACTGTTTGGCAAAAGCGTAGCTGAACTGGTTGAAGGCGTTTCGAAGCTGGATAAGCTGAAATTCCGTGATAAGAAAGAGGCGCAGGCAGAAAACTTCCGCAAGATGATTATGGCGATGGTGCAGGACATCCGCGTTATTCTCATCAAGCTGGCTGACCGCACCCACAACATGCGTACGCTCGGGTCCTTACGCCCTGATAAACGTCGTCGCATCGCGCTGGAAACGCTGGAAATATACAGCCCACTGGCGCACCGCCTGGGTATTCATCACCTTAAAACGGAACTGGAAGAGCTGGGTTTTGAAGCGCTCTATCCGAACCGTTTTCGGGTAATTAAAGAGGTCGTGAAAGCGGCCCGCGGCAACCGTAAAGAGATGATTCAAAAAATCCTCTCTGAAATCGACGGTCGTTTGCAGGAAGCCGGTATTCCCTGCCGGGTAAGTGGTCGCGAAAAGCACCTTTACTCGATTTACCGCAAAATGACGCTGAAAGAGCAGCGTTTTCACTCGATAATGGATATCTATGCCTTTCGCGTCATCGTGAAAGATCTGGATACCTGTTATCGCGTACTGGGCCAGATGCACAGCTTATATAAGCCGCGTCCGGGCCGGGTCAAAGATTACATTGCTATCCCCAAGGCTAACGGCTATCAATCGCTGCATACCTCTATGATCGGGCCGCATGGCGTGCCGGTTGAGGTGCAAATCCGTACCGAAGATATGGATCAGATGGCCGAAATGGGGGTGGCGGCACACTGGGCCTATAAACAGGCCGGTGAAAGCGGCACAACCGCACAGGTGCGTGCGCAACGCTGGCTGCAAAGCCTGCTGGAGCTGCAACAAAGTGCCGGTAGCTCATTTGAATTCATCGAAAGCGTCAAATCCGATCTCTTCCCGGATGAAATCTATGTCTTTACACCGGAAGGCCGCATCGTCGAGCTGCCTACCGGGGCAACGCCTGTCGATTTTGCCTACGCGGTCCATACCGATATCGGTCATGCCTGCGTTGGCGCGCGCGTTGATCGCCAGCCTTATCCGCTGTCACAGCCGCTTACCAGCGGCCAGACCATCGAGATCATCACAGCGCCTGGTGCGCGTCCTAACGCGGCCTGGCTCAACTTTGTCGTCAGTTCCAAAGCCCGCGCGAAGATTCGTCAGTTGCTGAAAAACCTGAAGCGCGAAGACTCGGTAAATCTGGGGCGTCGCCTGCTCAGCCATGCGTTGGGTGGCAGTCGTAAACTGGCGGAGGTGCCAGCCGAAAACATCAAGCAGGAGCTTGATCGGATGAAGCTGACCTCACTGGACGATCTGTTAGCCGAAATCGGCCTGGGTAATGCCATGAGCGTGGTCGTCGCCAAGAACCTGTTGCAGACCGACACCAGCGCGCTCAACAACAAAAAACAAGGCAAGCTGCCGATTAAAGGGGCAGACGGCGTCCTCATTACCTTTGCAAAATGCTGCCGCCCCATTCCAGGCGATCCTATCGTTGCCCACGTCAGCCCGGGCAAGGGCCTGGTCGTTCACCATGAGTCCTGTCGCAATATTCGTGGCTACCAAAAAGAGCCCGAAAAATTCATGCCTGTGGAGTGGGATAAAGTTACAGAGCAGGAGTTTGTCGCAGAGATAAAGGTGGATATGTTTAACCACCAGGGCGCACTGGCCAACCTGACGGCCGCCATCAATACGGCGGGCTCCAATATTCAGAGCCTGAATACGGAAGAACGCGATGGCCGTGTTTACAGTGCTTTTATTCGTCTGACCGCACGCGATCGCGTCCACCTGGCCAATATCATGCGTAAAATCCGTGTGATGCCGGATGTGATTAAAGTTCACCGCAACCGTAACTAGTGCATGAATCCTCAACGTTTTGCCCGAATTCAGGAAATGCTGGCCTTGCGCCAGCACGACCTTACCGTCTGCATGGAGCAGGTACATAAGCCGCACAATGTTTCTGCTGTCATTCGCACCGCGGATGCTGTCGGTATCCATGAAGTCCATGCCGTATGGCCAGGCCAACGCATGCGAACGCAGGCCTCAGCCTCGGCTGGCAGCAACAGTTGGGTAAACGTAGTAACGCACCGCTCAATCAGCGACGCGATTAGCCACCTCAAAACGCAAGACATGCAGATACTGGCGACGAACCTGTCGGCGGATGCTGTGGATTTTCGTGAGATTGACTACACCAAACCTACCTGCATTTTGATGGGTCAGGAAAAAACGGGCATTACCGATGAAGCCCTGGCGCTGGCCGACCACCATATCATTATCCCGATGGTGGGTATGGTCCAGTCGCTTAACGTTTCCGTTGCCTCTGCCCTGATTCTGTATGAAGCCCAGCGCCAGCGGCAGAATGCTGGCATGTACCGTCGTCAGTCCAGCCTCCTGGCAGAGAAAGAGCAACAGCGTCTGCTGTTTGAGGGCGGCTATCCCGTTCTGGCGCGCGTGGCAAAACATAAGCGGATGCCTTATCCCCATATTAACGCGCAGGGTGACATTGAAGCCGATGAGAGTTGGTGGGCCGCCATGCAGTCAACGGGCAGACGTCAGAAATGAAAGGCCGTCTGCTGGATGCCATCCCGCTCAGTACCCTGACCGGCGTCGGCGCCAGTCAGGCAGCAAAGCTGGCTAAAATCGGCCTGCACACCATTCAGGATTTACTGCTTCACCTTCCTCTGCGTTATGAAGATCGTACGCAGTTATATGCCATTAACGACCTGTTGCCCGGCATTTGGGCGACAGTGGAAGGCGAAGTCCTGCATACCGATATCACCTTTGGCCGTCGGCGCATGATGGTCTGTCAGATCGGGGATGGCAGTGGCGTTTTAACGCTGCGCTTTTTCAACTTCAATGCCGGCATGAAAAACAGCCTCGCACCGGGCCGACGCGTCACCGCTTACGGCGAAATCAAACGCGGTCAGCGCGGCGCAGAAATCATCCATCCGGAATACCGCGTACAGGGCGAGCACAGCCATGTCACGCTGGAAGAAACGCTGACGCCCGTGTATTCCACGACCGAGGGCATTCGTCAGGCGACCCTGCGCAGCCTGACCGATCAGGCTTTAACCCTGCTGGATAGCTGTGCCATCACAGAACTTTTGCCGCAGGCGTTAAGCGGCGGGCTGTTAAGCCTGCCTGAAGCCCTTCGCACGCTGCACCGCCCGCCGCCGGACCTCAAACTCAGCGAGCTCGAGAGTGGACAGCATCCCGCACAGCGCAGGCTGATTCTGGAAGAACTGCTGGCGCATAACCTCAGTATGCTGGCCGTCAGGGCTGGCGCACAGCGCCATTACGCCCTGCCGATGCCTGCCCGGCATACATTAAGTGACCGGTTACTGGCCGCCCTGCCGTTTTCCCCCACGGCAGCCCAAAAACGCGTTGTCGCAGAGATCGAAAAAGACTTAGCGAATGACTTCCCCATGCTGCGCCTGGTACAGGGAGACGTCGGTTCAGGTAAAACCTTGGTTGCCGCGCTCGCCGCGCTGAACGTTATCGCCCACGGTAAGCAGGTGGCCCTGATGGCACCTACAGAGTTACTGGCTGAGCAACATGCCAATAATTTTCGCCAGTGGCTGGCACCGCTTGGCCTTGATGTCGGCTGGCTGGCGGGCAAACAAAAGGGCAAAGCGCGACAGGCTCAGCAAGAGGCGATTGCCAGCGGGCAGGTTGCGATGGTGGTCGGCACGCATGCCCTGTTCCAGGAGCAGGTGAAGTTTAACGGGCTGGCGCTGGTCATCATTGATGAGCAACACCGCTTTGGCGTGCATCAGCGACTGGCGTTATGGGAAAAAGGAGAAGAGCAGGGTTTTCATCCCCACCAGCTCATCATGACAGCGACGCCGATCCCGCGCACGCTGGCCATGACCGCCTACGCCGATCTTGATACCTCAACCATTGATGAGCTGCCGCCAGGCAGAACACCGGTGACCACCGTAGCGATCCCTGACAGTCGTCGTAATGAGATCATTGAGCGTGCGCAAAAGGCCTGTCACGAGGGCCGTCAGGCTTACTGGGTCTGTACGTTAATTGAAGAGTCAGACCTGCTGGAAGCTCAGGCTGCGGAAGCCACATGGGAAGAACTCAAAGTGGCGCTGCCTGATTTGCAGGTCGGGCTGGTTCATGGCCGTATGAAGCCAGCGGAGAAGCTGGCGGTCATGCAGGCTTTCAAAGCCAACGAAATCCAGCTGTTAGTTGCTACAACCGTCATCGAAGTCGGTGTGGACGTGCCGAACGCCAGCCTGATGATTATTGAAAATCCGGAACGACTTGGCCTGGCGCAACTGCACCAGCTACGTGGTCGCGTAGGACGCGGCGCGGTCGCCTCTCATTGTGTTCTGCTGTACAAAGCGCCGCTGAGCAAGACGGCCCAGAAGCGTTTGCAGGTGTTGCGTGACAGCAATGACGGTTTCGTGATTGCTCAGCATGATTTAGAGATTCGTGGTCCGGGGGAGCTACTGGGAACACGCCAGACCGGTAATGCGGAGTTTAAAGTTGCCGATCTGCTGCGCGATCAGGCCATGATCCCTGAAGTCCAGCGCGTCGCTCGTCATATTCACGAACATTATCCTGAGCAGGCGCAGGCGCTGATTGAGCGTTGGCTGCCCGAAACCGGCCGCTACAGCAACGCCTGACCTTTTTTTGCAACCGTGAGCAAACGTTTGCTTTTGATCCGGGGACGATTACAATCGCCTCACTTTTTTTGGGAACCATGACGATGTCGACCACACAGCAACCAGCCCCCACCACCGCCAGTAAAAGTGAACTGATCTATCGCCTGGAAGATCGTCCGCCGCTAACGCAAACCTTGTTTGCAGCCGGACAACACCTTCTGGCGATGTTTGTTGCGGTGATCACGCCCGCGCTGCTCATCTGCCAGGCGCTCGGTTTACCGGCGCAGGATACACAGCACATTATCAGCATGTCCCTGTTCGCGTCCGGTGTGGCATCGGTACTGCAAATCAAAACCTGGGGACCGATCGGTTCAGGGTTACTCTCCATTCAGGGCACCAGCTTTAACTTTGTCACGCCGCTGATTATGGGGGGAATGGCGCTGAAAAATGGCGGCGCGGACGTACCCACAATGATGGCGGCGCTGTTTGGTACATTGATGGTAGCCTCCTGTACGGAAATGGTGCTGTCGCACGTGCTGCATCTGGCACGCCGCATCATCACGCCGTTAGTCTCAGGTATTGTGGTGATGATTATCGGCTTATCCCTGATTCAGGTCGGCCTTACCTCTATCGGCGGCGGGTTTGCTGCGATGAACGATCACAGCTTCGGCGCGCCGAAAAATCTGCTGTTAGCCGGTGCCGTGCTGGTGGTGATTATCCTGCTGAATCGCCAGAAAAACCCCTATCTGCGCGTTGCGTCGCTGGTGATTGCGATGGCGGTAGGCTACCTGCTGGCCTGGGCAATGGGCATGCTACCCACCATCAGCACGCCTGCCGGGCAGCCGATCGTGGCGTTCCCCACTCCGCTCTATTACGGCCTGGGATTTGACTGGAATCTGCTGATCCCGCTGATGCTGGTCTTTATGGTGACTTCGCTGGAAACCATTGGGGACATCACCGCCACTTCGGATGTCTCTGAACAGCCGGTCAGCGGCCCGTTATACATGAAGCGCCTGAAAGGCGGTGTGCTGGCAAACGGCCTGAACTCTTTTGTATCTGCCCTGTTTAATACCTTTCCTAACTCCTGCTTTGGCCAGAATAATGGCGTGATTCAGCTGACAGGCGTTGCCAGCCGCTACGTGGGATTTGTTGTCGCGCTGATGCTGATCCTGCTGGGACTGTTCCCGGCAGTGAGCGGACTGGTACAGCACATTCCTGAGCCCGTGCTGGGCGGCGCTACGATTGTGATGTTTGGCACAATCGCCGCATCCGGTGTCCGTATCGTTTCCCGGGAGCCGCTGAATCGCCGGGCTATCATGATTATCGCGCTGTCGCTGGCAGCAGGACTCGGTGTTTCCCAGCAGCCCCTGATTCTGCAATTTGCACCCGACTGGCTGAAAACGTTACTCTCTTCCGGTATCGCTGCGGGTGGGATTACCGCGATTGTGCTGAATCTTATCTTCCCACCCGAAAAGTAACGTTCAAGGCAGGCGGCAACCCGCCTGCTATTTCGGCTGATTTACATCCAGGCGGTTGAGCTATAACGATAATTCAGGCATAACAACCTTTCAGCGGACTGAACCCGGGAAGGATACGATGAAATTTATAGGAAAGTTTTTCCTCACCTTATTGTTACTGCTGCTGTTTGCGCTGATCGTCGTCTATGTTCTGCTGCAAACTCAGTGGGGCGCGGGCTGGTTTAGCCGTTGGGTGAGTGATAAAACAGAATGGCATCTGTCGCTGAGCAAAATTGAGCACAATTTTTCTTCACCTACGCACATTATTCTGGATGACTTCAGCTTTGGTCATGACGGCCAGCCTGCCGTACTGGTGGCCAAACGCGTCGACCTTGGCATCGCCCTGTTACAGTTCAGCGATCCGTTTCATTTTGCCAGCATAGAATTACGCGACGGCGAGGTAAACCTTGCTAACCTGGCGAACAAAAGCGCACTGCCCATGCAGGCAAACCGCCTGCAGTTAAACAACATGCGCATCGACAGCCCTGCCTCAGCGCTACCGCTGGCGGCACAGCAGGTGAATGGCGGCATTGTGCCCTGGCATCCGCAGGCCGGTGATTTGCTGGGTCGTGATGCGCAGTTCCAGATGAGCGCGGCCAGGATGACGCTCAACAGCGTTGACGGTGAAAACGTGCTGATTCAGGGTAATGTGTCCCAGGGCCGCATGGTATTTAGCAACATTGGGGCGGACTTAGCACGCGGTTCAATGACCGGTAACGGTGAGCGCGACGCGCAGGGTAACTGGAAGATTAATCAACTGCGTCTGAACGATATCCGTCTGCAAACGGCGCATACGCTTGTCGATTTCCTGAAACCGTTTGAAGAAGTACCCTCAGTTACGCTCAACCGGGTTGATATTACCGATGCCCGGCTCCAGGGCCCTGACTGGGCGGTGACCGATCTCGATCTGACGCTGAAAAATCTGAGCTGGAAGGGCCGGGACTGGCAGAGCCAGGACGGATCGCTGGCCATGAATGCCGGTAACTTTATTAACGGGCGCTTCGAACTTAACGATCCCATCATCAACATGGATTTCTCGCCTCAGGGGATTGCCCTGACGCAGTTCAGCTCGCGCTGGGCCAATGGCGTTATCCGGGCTGACGGCAACTGGTCACGTCAGGATAAACGGTTAACGCTGAATAATCTGGCGGTGGCCGGGCTGGAATATACCTTACCTCAGAACTGGCGGGCGTTATGGCAGGATGCCCTGCCTGACTGGCTGGATGCCGTAACCGTGACGCGCTTTACCTCGAACCGCAATTTACTGATCGATATTAATCCGGCCTTCCCTTTCCAGCTCACTTCACTGGATGGCAGCGGCGAAAATCTGCAGTTGGCCCGTCAGCATCAATGGGGAATCTGGTCAGGTAAGCTGAGTCTGAACGCGGCGGAGTCGACCTTCAATCGTACCGATTTACGTCATCCTTCTGTCGCACTGGAGGCTGATGAACAACAAATTAAGGTGACAGAGCTCAGTGCGTTTAGTGGTAAAGGGTTGCTGGAAGGCACGGCGACCATAGGGCAGCAGGCTGATCGACCTGTCAGCCTGAACCTGACGGGACGCGGCGTGCCCGTTAATGTTCTGCAAAACTGGGGCTGGCCGGCGCTTCCCTTGCAGGGTGACAGCAATTTGCAGCTGCGCCTGAACGCCTCACTGAAAGCGAATCAGCCGCTGGCCCCGTCGGTTAACGCGACACTGTCCGTAACCACAGACAGCCAGCAGCTACAGCAGAGCATGCAGGCCGGACAGGTCCGCTAACGCACACAGGGCCGCAATAGCGGCCCTGTGATTTAATTGATACGCGCGCCGGAGCCGCCCTCTTCCAGTGGTCCGTCGGGATCCACCGGCAACACGATGTAAACCGCTTCAAATACCGCGCCACACTCATCATCGCCAAACAGCTGCACTTCAAGCTGAACACGGGCTTTGCGTCCGCGCGCCAGGCGATCAAGATCGCCACTCAGTGAGCCAAGATCGGCAATAGCACCGGGTTTACCGGTAATCGGACGACTGTAGCGTATGTGCGCGTCGGCCAGAATAATGGTGCCGCCCAGATGGCGCTCCCGCAGTAACAGCCAGATCAGCCCCCAGCCGGTGAGCGTAGCCAGTGAAAACAGGCTTCCGGCAAACAACGTATGGTGCGGATTTTGGTTGCCGGTTTCCGGCATGGTGGTAATAAACTTCTGCCCGGTATATTGCAGGATGCGCACGCCCATTTTTTCACTCAGAGGAATGTGCTCATACCAGGCCTGTTGTAACTGCCCGCACCAGTCCGCACGGTGCAGAATATCGTCCAGTGTGACGACCGGCTTGATCATCAGAAAGTGGCGCACCGGCGTCGTCTGCGGTGCGGTAATCTCGCCCTGATTCAGGTAGCCAAGTTTAGCGAAGAACGCCACCGCATCTTCTCGTGCGCTACAGGTCACGCGCTTCACACCTTCCTGACGCGCAACGGACTCCAGCGTCATCGCCACCAGCGTGCCGAGGCCTTTGCCCTGTACGGTGGGATGAACGGCCAAAAAACGGATAGCCGCTTCGTTATCAGCATTGATATAGAGCCGTCCTACTGCAACCGGCTTGCCCTGTTCATCCACCACCATTTGATGATGCGCTAATGCATCCCAGGCATCGCGTTCAGAACCCTGAGGCTGATGCAGCGGCTTTCGTAACATTTCCCAGCGGAACTGATAATACATATCCAGCTCTTCCGCCGTTTGTGGCACACGAAGATGATACATAAAATGGTTCTCTCGTTCTGATGCGGGGTTGCCGAGGCTAAGCCGTGCGAAATGAGGCGTCATACCTGTAACCAGAACGTCACCGGACCGTCGTTGACCAGAGCAACCTGCATATCGGCAGCAAAACGGCCATTGGCGGTCGTGACATCATGACGGCGACAACACGCGCTGAAATACTCATATAACCGCTCCGCTTCCTGCGGCGCGGCGCCACCGGAAAAAGAGGGCCGCATGCCCTTTTGCGTATCGGCAGCCAGGGTGAACTGTGATACCACCAGCACGCTTCCGCCAGCCTGTTTGACGTTCAGGTTCATTTTGCCCTGTTCATCGCTAAAAATACGGTAGCCCAGTACGCGCTCCGCCAGTCGTTCAGCGCGCTTTTCGTCATCACCTTTTTCAACGCCTAACAGAATCAATAATCCCTGCCCGATCTCACCCACGACCGCATGATCAATGCTGACGCTGGCACGCTGAACGCGTTGAATTAAAGCAATCATCCGTCCTCTCGTTCTTTTTCTCTTTCCTGCCGTTTGAACTGGCGATAGTCATCTAAGGTAACCGTAATTTCGGCACCGAGCAAAACGATGCACCAGGTCCAGTACACCCACAGGAAAAGAATGGGGATCACCGCCAGCACGCCATAGATTAACTGATACGTCGGGAACATCGTAACATACAGCGCAAACCCCTTTTTCCCCAGTTCAAACAGCAACCCGGCGACCAGCGCCCCCGTCAGCGCATCGCGAGAAGGCACCCGCTGCGTCGGGACAATACTGTACAGCAACCAAAATGACAGCCACGACAGAAGCAAGGGAAAGAAACGCAGCGTCTGATCGACCAGGCTGGTCACCCCCGTCACGTTTATCCATTTCAGCGACAGCAGGTAAGAGCTGATGGCTAAACTGGCACCAGCCAGCAACGGCCCAAGCGTCAATATCATCCAGTAGACGGCAAAGGAATAGACCAGCGGGCGCTTTTTATGACTGCGCCAGATAGCATTCAGAGCCGAATCGACAGAATGCATCAACAGCAGCGCCGTGACAATCAGCCCCACGGCGCCCACGGCGGTCATGCGGTGCACGTTAGCCACAAACTGCTCAAGGTAACGCTGCAACGTGTTCCCCGCAGCAGGCATAAAGTTGGCAAAAATAAAGTTTTTAAGCTGGACGCTGATATCAGAAAACACAGGAAACGCGGCAAACAGCGCAAAAACTACGGCGATCAGCGGCACCAGCGCCAGTAGCGACACAAAGGCCAGGTTGCCCGCCTGTGTCGTCATGGCATCATTATCAATGCGCTTCCAGAGCAGCTTAAGCCACAGCCAGAAGGCATGAAACCTGGGGCGAAAACGATGTAACTTCATGGCTTAAGGCTGACCCGCGAACCAGTCGGGCACGGTTTTACTGTCGGTCACCAGCACGCTGGTAATGCCTAATGCGCGCGCACCTTCAATATTGGCGGCATTGTCGTCGAAGAAGACGGCCTGATCGGCACTGAATCCTTCCGCATCCAGTACGTGCTGATAAATGCGGGCTTCAGGTTTACGCATGCCCAGTTCCTGGGACAGATAAATCTTGTCAGCCGCCTGCTGCACATCAGGATACTGGGTCGGCCAGAAGGTGCAATGCAGTGCATTGGTATTCGACAATATCACCACCCGATGTCCCGCCTGGCGTAGCTGATTCATCAGCGCCAGCGTATCCGGACGCACCCCCACAAAGATAGCCTGCCAGCCCGCAGCAAACTGTTCATAGCTCAGCGCAATCTCCAGTTTTTCACATAAGGCTTCTGCAAAGGCTTCATCGCTGATTTCACCGCGCTCATGCTGCTCAAAAGCCGCATCCATTTGAAAATGACTTTGAAGCGATGCCAGCGGTACGCGGCTGAGGTCACTCCAGACGCCCAACACGCGGTTAAAGTCGATATCGATAATCACATTGCCCAAATCAAAGATATACAGCATGGTGCCTCCTTTGGTTCCCTGGATCATTCACTCTAGCGGTAAAAGTGCGGCCTGAACAGGCGGCCCGGACGAGAAAATTACACACTTTAAATTAAGGTACGACAGGACAAAGTGGGAAGGGGACAAAGAAGAAGTTACAGGCTGGTTTAGACTGGATTTAACTGAGCTGGCAAAACCCCGGACAAAAAAAAGCCCCGTTAAAACGGGGCGTTATTATTACGCGATTAGGCGTCTTTACCGCCGCGTGAAGCACGCTTACGGTCGTTCTCAGTCAGGTGACGTTTACGGATACGCACTGACAGAGGCGTAACTTCGACCAGTTCGTCATCATCAATGAACTCGATCGCCTGTTCCAGCGTCATTTTCTGCGGTGGAACCAGTGTAGTGGCTTCGTCTGTACCGGAAGCACGCATGTTAGTCAGCTTCTTACCGGTCAGGCAGTTCACGGTCAGGTCGTTAGAACGGCTGTGAATACCGATGATCTGGCCTTCATAAACTTCCGCGCCATGGCCCAGGAACAGCTTACCGCGATCCTGCAGACCGAACAGGGCGAACGCTACCGCTTTACCCTGGCCGTTAGAGATCAGAACGCCGTTCTGACGCTGACCCACTTCGCCCGGACGAATATCGTCGTAGTGGCTGAAGGTGGAGTACAGCAGACCTGTACCTGATGTCATGGTCATAAATTCGTTACGGAAACCGATCAGACCACGGCTTGGGATGACGTAGTCAAGACGTACGCGGCCTTTGCCATCTGGATCCATATTTTTCAGGTCGCCTTTACGCTCGCCCATGGCCTGCATAACGGAACCCTGATGCGTTTCTTCGATATCCAGCGTCACGTTCTCGAATGGCTCTTGTTTACGGCCTTCGAATTCGCGGAAGATAACTTTCGGACGGGATACCGCCAGTTCGAAACCTTCACGACGCATGTTCTCGATCAGTACAGACAGATGCAGCTCACCACGGCCCGATACGCGGAACGCGTCAGCATCTTCGGTCTCTTCCACACGCAGTGCCACGTTGTGAACCAGTTCTTTGTTCAGACGCTCAAGGATCTGACGTGAGGTCACGTACTTACCTTCTTTACCGCAGAACGGTGAGGTGTTGACGTTGAAGAACATGGTTACCGTTGGCTCATCCACGCTCAGGGCTGGCAGCGCCTGCACATTCTGCGGATCGCAAATGGTGTCAGAAATGTTCAGTTCACCCAGACCGGTGATCGCAATGATGTCGCCCGCTTCTGCCAGGTCGCTGTCAATACGCTCCAGCCCCAGGTGAGTCAGCACTTTACCCACTTTACCGTTACGGGTTTTGCCTTCGCTGTCTACGATGGTGACTTGCTGGTTAGGCTTCACTTTACCGCGCTTGATGCGGCCGATACCGATCACGCCCAGATAGTTGTTGTAGTCCAGCTGAGAGATTTGCATCTGCAGCGGCGCTTCGACTTCAACCTGTGGAGGTGAAACGTGGTCAACGATTGCCTGATACAGCGGGGTCATATCGTCAGCCATGTCGGTGTGATCCAGACCGGCAATACCATTCAGCGCAGAGGCGAAAATGATAGGGAAATCGAGCTGCTCGTCCGTTGCATCCAGGTTAACGAACAGGTCAAACACCTGATCAACAACCCAGTCAGGACGTGCGCCAGGGCGGTCAACTTTGTTGATAACCACAATCGGCTTCAAACCATGCGCGAACGCTTTTTTGGTAACGAAGCGGGTTTGCGGCATAGGGCCATCCATCGCATCTACAACCAACAGTACCGAATCCACCATAGACATTACGCGTTCAACTTCACCACCGAAGTCGGCGTGTCCTGGGGTATCAACGATGTTGATACGGTAGTCGTTCCATTTAATGGCGGTATTTTTTGCGAGGATGGTAATCCCACGCTCTTTCTCCAAATCATTGGAGTCCATCACGCGCTCGGTGGCTTCAGTACGGGCATCAAAAGTACCAGACTGTTGCAGCAGTTTATCAACCAGGGTGGTCTTTCCATGGTCAACGTGCGCGATGATGGCGATGTTACGCAAATTTTCGATCACAGCTTTTTTGCCTCAGGCATTAGAAATAACGCGGTATTGTACACGGATTAAGCGGGAGACTGAACACGATCACACTTTTCACTGAAAGTTTATTGCATTGTCGCAAAATCGCACTAATAGCCGTGCAAAAATTGCACTGCAATGATGTTTTGCACCACAGTGGTGCTCATTTTCAACGCCAATGCACATAAAAAGTGCAGTGCAACTATCATGGTGCACGTCTTTTATGACAAAAAGGTGCATGACAGCGCGATTTTGTGCAAAGAAATAAAGTTGGCACAGAATTCGCTTTGTATTATCCAGATGAAAACGACGTAAGACAACGGTTGCAGAGCTGGTCGGGATCAGACTGAGGTATGGCTGACACATGTCGCACATTTCCTCACCCGGTTCTCACCATGTAGACAATGACCATTTCCAGGAGAGTTGAGTATGTCCGCTGAACACGTTCTCTCGATGATGAACGAGCACGAAGTTAAGTTTGTTGACCTGCGTTTTACCGATACCAAAGGTAAAGAACAGCACGTTACTATTCCGGCTCACCAGGTTAACGCTGACTTCTTCGAAGAAGGCAAAATGTTCGATGGCTCTTCCATCGGCGGCTGGAAAGGCATTAACGAATCAGACATGGTACTGATGCCGGATGCAACCACGGCAGTTATGGATCCGTTCTTTGAAGATTCAACACTGATCATTCGCTGTGACATCCTTGAGCCTGGCACCATGCAAGGCTATGACCGCGATCCACGCTCTATCGCAAAGCGCGCTGAAGACTATCTGCGTTCTTCAGGCATCGCTGATACCGTTCTGTTTGGACCCGAGCCAGAATTCTTCCTGTTCGACGATATCCGTTTCGGTTCGTCAACCTCTGGTTCACACGTCGCTATCGATGATATCGAAGCGGCCTGGAACACCGGCAAAGAATACGAAGGCGGTAACAAAGGTCACCGTCCAGGTCTGAAAGGCGGCTACTTCCCGGTTCCACCGGTCGATTCATCACAGGACATCCGTTCTGCTATGTGTCTGACAATGGAGCAAATGGGTCTGGTTGTTGAAGCTCATCACCACGAAGTTGCGACAGCGGGTCAGAACGAAGTGGCAACCCGCTTCAATACCATGACCAAAAAAGCTGACGAAATTCAGATCTACAAATATGTTGTGCACAACGTGGCGCATGCTTACGGCAAAACGGCAACCTTTATGCCGAAGCCAATGTTTGGTGACAACGGTTCAGGTATGCACTGCCACATGTCTCTGTCTAAAGGCGGACAAAACCTGTTCTCTGGTGACAAATACGGCGGCCTGTCTGAAACCGCGCTGTTCTACATCGGCGGTATCATCAAGCACGCAAAAGCAATCAACGCCCTGGCCAACCCAACCACCAACTCTTACAAGCGTCTGGTTCCGGGTTATGAAGCACCGGTTATGCTGGCTTACTCTGCCCGTAACCGTTCTGCATCAATCCGTATCCCGGTTGTTGCCAGCCCGAAAGCACGTCGTATTGAAGCGCGCTTCCCGGACCCAGCGGCTAACCCGTACCTGGCGTTTACTGCACTGCTGATGGCTGGCCTGGATGGCATCATCAATAAAATCCATCCTGGTGATGCGATGGATAAAAACCTGTATGACCTGCCACCGGAAGAAGAAGCTGAGATTCCAAAAGTTGCAGGTTCACTGGAAGAAGCGCTGAATGCACTGAACGAAGACCGCGAGTTCCTGACCCGTGGCGGCGTCTTCACTGACGACGCGATCGATGCTTACATCGAGCTGCGTAAATCAGAGAACGACCGTGTGCGCATGACGCCACATCCGGTTGAGTTCGAACTGTACTACAGCGTCTAATTTCAGAGTCAGCAAAATGGGTGCCGCATTGAAAGATTGCAATTGCGGCACGCTTAACCTGAAACGTTTTTTTGTTGCCGTGGAAACTTTAGCCCATCTTCGGATGGGCTTTTTTCTCCGCGAATTCATCGTTCATTCGCTTTAATTCCGGCTTAAAGACTACAATGCACTAAATTAGTGCAGAGGAACGCTGTATGGCAACTGCCTCCCTGCCCGACGCCGGGCAGATTCTCAATACCTTAATCAACAGTATTTTGTTGGTGGATACCGATTTGGCGATCCATTATGCCAACCCGGCGGCACAGCAATTACTGGCGCAAAGCTCACGTAAATTGTTCGGCACGCCGTTACCTGAATTAACCGGCTACTTTTCGCTGAATGTCGAGGTCATGCGCGAGAGTCTTGAGGCGGGCCAGGGCTTTACTGACAGCGAAGTTACTCTGGTCGTGGATGGCCGGGCGCACATTATGTCGCTCACGGCACAGCGCCTGCCTGATGGGTTGATTCTGCTGGAAATGGCACCGATGGATAATCAGCGTCGCCTGAGTCAGGAACAGCTGCAGCATGCTCAGCAGGTGGCCGCACGCGATCTGGTCCGCGGGCTGGCCCATGAGATTAAAAATCCGCTAGGTGGATTGCGCGGCGCGGCGCAGCTTTTGTCACGCGCCCTGCCGGACCCTGCCCTGAATGAATATACCAAAGTCATTATTGAACAGGCAGATCGCCTGCGAAATCTGGTTGATCGCTTACTGGGGCCGCAACAGCCCGGTATGCATATTACCCAGAGTATTCATCAGGTAGCGGAACGTGTCGTTAACCTGGTTTCGATGGAGTTGCCAGAAAATGTATCGCTGGTTCGCGATTACGATCCCAGCCTGCCGGAATTACCGCACGATCCCGATCAGATTGAGCAGGTATTGCTGAACGTCGTGCGCAATGCGCTGCAGGCGTTAGGCGAAGACGGCGGCACAATCGTGATTCGAACCCGTACAGCCTTCCAGTTAACACTGCATGGCACACGTTATCGTCTGGTTGCCCGCATTGATATCGAAGATGACGGCCCCGGTATTCCAGCCCAGCTGCAGGATACGCTGTTCTATCCAATGGTAAGCGGACGGGAAGGCGGTACCGGCTTAGGCCTTTCTATTGCCCGTAGCCTGATTGATCAGCATTCGGGAAAAATTGAGTTCAACAGTTGGCCGGGTCATACCGAGTTTTCGGTTTACCTGCCTATTCGCCAGTGAGGTTTCTATGCAACGAGGGATAGTCTGGATCGTCGATGACGATAGCTCCATCCGCTGGGTGCTTGAACGCGCGCTCACTGGAGCCGGTTTAAGCTGTGCCACTTTTGACAGCGCGAACGACGTGCTCAATGCACTCGCAACAAAAACCCCGGACGTTTTATTGTCTGATATCCGTATGCCGGGTATGGACGGGCTGGCTCTGCTAAAACAAATCAAACAGCGCCATCCCATGCTTCCGGTTATCATCATGACAGCGCATTCCGACCTGGATGCCGCGGTAAGCGCCTATCAGCAAGGCGCGTTCGATTACCTGCCCAAACCGTTCGATATCGACGAAGCGGTCGCGCTGGTTGAACGTGCCATCAGTCACTATCAGGAGCAACAGCAGCCACGTAATCAACCGGTAAGCGGCCCCACCACCGATATTATCGGTGAAGCGCCCGCCATGCAGGACGTATTCCGTATTATCGGCCGTCTCTCCCGTTCGTCGATTAGCGTGCTGATCAACGGGGAATCGGGTACAGGTAAAGAGCTGGTAGCGCACGCACTGCACCGCCACAGTCCTCGCAGTAAAGCGCCGTTTATTGCCCTCAACATGGCGGCGATCCCTAAGGATTTAATTGAGTCGGAACTGTTTGGCCATGAAAAAGGGGCCTTTACCGGTGCGAATCAGATTCGTCAGGGACGCTTTGAACAGGCCGACGGCGGGACGCTGTTTTTAGATGAAATTGGTGATATGCCGCTGGATGTTCAGACGCGCCTGCTGCGCGTACTGGCAGACGGGCAGTTTTACCGCGTCGGTGGCTATGCACCGGTCAAAGTGGACGTGCGCATCATTGCCGCTACGCACCAGAACCTTGAACTGCGGGTACAGGAAGGCAAGTTCCGTGAAGACTTGTTTCACCGCCTGAATGTCATCCGCGTGCATTTGCCGCCGCTGCGTGAGCGTCGTGAAGATATTCCCCGTCTGGCCCGTTATTTCCTGCAGGTGGCCGCACGCGAGCTTGGTGTGGAAGCCAAGATCCTGCATGCGGAGACCGAGACCGCGCTGACCCGTTTGCACTGGTCGGGTAACGTGCGTCAGCTGGAGAATACCTGCCGTTGGTTAACGGTGATGGCCGCCGGTCAGGAAGTGCTGATTCAGGATTTACCACCGGAGTTATTCGAATCCAGTACGCCGGAAAGCCCCACGCAGTCGCTTCCCGACAGCTGGGCAACCCTGCTGGCACAATGGGCCGATCGTGCCTTGCGTTCCGGTCATCAAAACCTGCTGTCAGAAGCACAGCCGGAAATGGAACGCACGCTTCTGACGACTGCACTGCGCCACACGCAGGGTCACAAACAGGAAGCCGCGCGTTTGCTGGGTTGGGGAAGGAATACGCTGACGCGTAAGCTGAAAGAACTGGGCATGGAATAAGCCATTCCGCCGGAACAGCCTGTGCTGTTCCGGCGGTTAAATCACACGCGAATAGGGCTGCGGTTGCGTCTTTTGTCGCAGGTAAGCATCAAAACACATACAAATATGGCGAATCAGCAGTCGTCCTGTTCCTGTCACTTTCAGGCCTGTCGCGTTTTGCACCACTAGCCCATCCGCAATCAGCGGTTTTAACCGCGCCAGCTCTTCGGCAAAATAGCTGTCGAAGGTGATATTCCACTGCGTTTCTGTCGCGCTGAAATCGAGCGCAAAGTTGCAGATAAGCGTTTTGATCACATCGCGGCGCAGGCAATCGTCCTGACTGAGCGTGAATCCCCGCCATAAGGCATGGCCCTGTTTTTCAACCTGGCTGTACCAGTCATTCAGGCTTTTCTGGTTTTGCGCGTAGCGATCGCCGATCATGCTAATGGCGGAGACGCCCAGACCGAGTAAATCGCAGTCGCCCTGGGTGGTATAACCCTGAAAATTGCGGTGCAGGTTCCCCTCGCGCTGAGCCACCGCCAGCTCGTCCTGCGGTTTAGCAAAGTGGTCCATACCGATGAACTGGTAGCCATGCCGGGTCAGCGTTGTAATGCTCTGCTGCAGGATAGCCAGCTTCTGTTGCGCCGAGGGCAGTTCATTTTCTTTAATTTTTCGCTGTGCGGCAAAGAGTGACGGAAGATGCGCATAGTTAAAAACGCTCAGTCGATCGGGATCCAGCGCGATAACCCGCTGCAGCGTAAAGGCAAAGCTTTCCGGCGTTTGCAGCGGCAGACCGTAAATCAGGTCGATGCTGGTTGAACGAAACCCCTGCTCACGTGCCCGTGCCATCAGGGCAAAAATCACGTCCTCATCCTGCACCCGGTTAACTCGTTCCTGCACCGCCTTGTTAAAGTCCTGTACGCCCATGCTCAGGCGATTAAAACCGCACGTCCGGAGATGATCGATCATCTCCAGTTCAATTTCACGCGGATCGACCTCGATCGACATCTCCGCGTCATCCTCGAAGGTGAAATGCTTTTTCAGCAGCGCCACCAGCCGGCTAACCTGCTGCTTATTCAAAAATGTCGGCGTGCCGCCGCCCCAGTGCAGTTGAGTGACGCGACGATCACGAAACAGTGGCGCGCGGGCGACAATCTCCTGTTCCAGCGCGTTCAGATAGCGGTCGGCTTTATGTAAGTGACGCGTGACAACCTTATTGCAGCCACAGAAATAGCACAGGCGATGACAGAACGGGATATGAACATAGAGCGACAGCGCGCGTTGCGGATAACGTTCAGTGGCACGGTGAAAATCAGCGTCTGTAAAGGTCTCGCTGAACGCTAGCGCGGTGGGATAAGAGGTATAGCGCGGACCCGCCGCATTGTATTTTTCAATTAATGCCTGGTCCCAGTCGATTTGTGACGCTGACATGCTGACTCCTTCCGTTTACCTCGCTGTGGGAAAGGCCGCGATGCAGAAGGAAAGAGAGGAGTGCGGGAGGAAACCCGCCGTAAACGCTGCTTCAGACGCGACAGTCGTTGTAGTTTAAACAATAACCACAGGAGATAACATGTCATCAAAAGCACGAAAATTGATCCAGGCCAAAACATTGTCGTTAACCTGTTAATCCAGGCATGCGCATTTACGCATGCCGATCAAAGACGGCTTAATGCCCTTTAAGCAGGCGGTACATATCTTCTTCCGCCTCCGGATCGTCTTCCTCGTCCATCGCGATGCCGAGCTGTTCCATCAGTTCATCAATGCGATCCAGCGTGACATCAAGCCAGCCCTGATCCTCAGATGACAGCGTTTCGCCTTTCTCAAGGCGGTCCAGTAGCGCATCAAGACGCTCGCTGTTCTCTAACTGCGCCAGCTCTTCTTCCGGTGTCAGCACCACTTTCTGCTTCGCCGGTTTTGCCGTCACTTTTTTGGTTTTTGCGGGTGCAGCGTTGTCGTCAACGATTAACGACACCGGCTTTTTACTGCCGATACGCGGATCTTTTGCCGGGGCCGCTTGCTTACCGTTGCTGCTCTGCGCTTGCGGGTTAGCACGGCTGCCTGACGCATGGCCACGATGCTTTTTATCGCGTTTACGATCGCGCGCTTCGTTATTGATCTCTTCACGTGATTTACGTTTTGCTTTGGCGACAGGCTTGCCCTTCGCCGCGCTTGCAGGTTGCTTCATAATCTTGGGTTCCGGTGTTTTTTATTCAGTATAGAATTGCGGCGAAATCTAGCAGAAACCAGACAAAGAAAAAAGGCGACAGCTCAAGCTGTCGCCTTATTTCATACCTTCGGCAGAAGGAATCATGTTTCAAATCCGTTTCGGCTCACAACATCCCGGTTAATCCTGCGCCTGCTCAACTCCGGAGCTCATCCTTTTCCTTTTCTGGTCCGCAATCCCTGACCATTTCCTTTCCTGTCGCTCTTCGTTATCCCAACGTTCCTGAGCGCATCATCCTGATGAATGCTGTCCTGCACTGCTGAATAATGTAGACCAATTGGTAAAAGGCTCAAGTAATACTTGTATGGTGTTTGAGCGAAAAACCTGTACTTTAGTATAATGCACTGAATTTTAATCATTTATTTTTTTAATTTTTTAATTAAAAAGCGACATAACTTGCAAGATTTATGGCAAATGTCTTACAGGGAGCCCTGAACAATGGTATTGAGCACTTTCCCGCCATAATGCGTATAATCAGCGCCATTGCCCTAATGCGTTTCTGGAGTACTACCTTGTCTGAACTGAATTACCATGTCACCCGCTTCATCCTTAGCGCGCCTGATATCCGCCATTTACCTTCTGATACCGGCATTGAAGTGGCGTTCGCTGGCCGTTCTAATGCGGGGAAATCCAGCGCTTTAAACACGTTAACCAACCAAAAAAGCCTGGCGCGTACCAGTAAAACGCCCGGTCGTACGCAGTTGATTAACCTGTTTGAGGTGGCCGAAGGTAAGCGCCTCGTCGATCTACCCGGTTATGGCTATGCCGAAGTGCCGGAAGAGATGAAACTCAAGTGGCAGCGGGCACTGGGAGAATATCTGCAAAAACGCCAGGCATTAAAAGGCCTGGTGGTACTGATGGATATTCGTCACCCTCTTAAAGATTTGGATCAGCAAATGATTCAGTGGGCCGTTGACAGCGGTATTCCTGTTTTGCTGCTGCTGACGAAAGCCGACAAGCTCGCATCTGGCGCACGTAAGGCCCAGCTTAATATGGTGAAGGAAGCCTCGCTGGCTTTCATGGGAGATGTGCAGGTGGAAGTTTTCTCATCGCTGAAAAAGATTGGCGTTGATAAAGTGCGCCACAAGCTGAATAGCTGGTTTAGTGAACTGGAACCCGCAGTGGACGATCAGGACAGTGACGCATAAGGCCGGGCAAAAAGCTCAATAAAAAACGCCCCAGTCACAGAATGACTGGGGCGGCTAAATTCAGCCAAATCCGATTACGTGAAGTAAAAGGTCTGAAAGATAGAACATCTTACCTCTGTACCCTACGCCTCGAACTTTACCTGATTTTTTGTGAGCAACAAAGGTTTTTTTGTTACTCCCATTCATTTTCCGCCACTTTTTTTACTATGCTCGTCACAAAAATGAAGATGACATGTAGTTAAATTATCAAAAAAATGGTGGAGGCAGAGTCAGTCATTCCTTCATGATGCTGAGAAAACCTGAATGGTTGAACGGGCCACGTTTCTCACCGGGCGCTAACGCATCACGTCAGCGCCGGTTGCTTACCTAGTGTGCCTGCTCCCAGTTATCCCCTACCCCAACTTCAACCAGTAAGGGCACATCCAGCGCCATACTGCCTTCCATTAGCGTACGAATCTGCTTACTGGCCGCTTCAACGGCCTCCTCTTTGATTTCGAACACCAGTTCATCGTGCACCTGCATAATCATCTTCACTGCGTCGCTTCGCTGTTCCTGTAACCAGTTATCAACCGCGATCATCGCGCGTTTAATGATATCGGCCGCCGTTCCTTGCATGGGGGCATTGATTGCGGCGCGTTCTGCCGCTTTACGTCGTATCGCATTGCTGGACTTGATGTCAGGCAACCACAGGCGACGCCCGTCCAGCGTTTCGACATAACCGTTACTCGCGGCGAGCTGACGCGTATTTTCCATGTAGCGCAGGACGCCTGGATAGCGCTCGAAGTACAGATCCATATATTTCTTCGCCTCACCTGCACCGATATTCAGCTGGCGGGATAAGCCAAATGCACTCATACCGTAGATGAGACCAAAGTTGATGGCCTTCGCGCTGCGACGTTGTTCACCCGTCACCTTACTGAGCGGTACGCCAAACACTTCCGCTGCGGTAGCCCGGTGGATATCTTCTCCCTGCGAGAACGCGTCCAGCAGGCCTTTATCCTGCGACAGATGGGCCATGATACGCAGTTCAATCTGCGAGTAGTCCGCCGCGACGATGCGGTTGCCCTTGCCTGCTACGAAGGCCTGGCGAATGCGCCGTCCTTCGTCATTCCGCACCGGGATGTTTTGCAGATTAGGATCGGTAGACGATAAACGTCCGGTCGCGGTGACGGCCTGATGGTAAGACGTATGCACGCGGCCGGTTACAGGATTGATCATCAACGGCAGCTTATCGGTGTACGTGGACTTCAGTTTTGACAGCCCACGGTGCTCCAGAATGACTTTCGGTAATGGATAGTCCAGCGCCAGCTCTGCCAGCACTTCTTCGCTGGTCGACGGCGCACCACCCGGCGTTTTCTTGGTGGGCTTGATGCCCTGCTTTTCAAACAGGATGACCTGCAGCTGCTTCGTGGAAGAGAGATTAAACGGCTCGCCCGCCAGTTCATGCGCTTCACGTTCCAGTTCAGCCAGGCGCGCTGTCAGCTCTTTTGAGTGCTGCGCTAAGATGGCCTGATCGATCAACACACCATTACGCTCAATGCGCGAAATGACCCTGAGCAACGGCATCTCGATCTGTTCGAACACCTTTTTCGGGCCGGCTTCTTTTTCAAGCTCAGGCCACATCTTCAGGTGCAACTGCAACGTGACGTCAGCATCTTCTGCCGCATAATGCGCAGCCTGCTCAAGGGCAATCTGATTAAACGTAAGCTGATTTTTACCCTTACCGGCGATCTCTTCGAAGGTGACCGTTTTATGATTCAACCAGCGTGCCGACAGGCTGTCCATATCATGTTTGCCCACCACGCTGTTCAGGATGTACGACTCAAGCATGGTGTCATATTTAATGCCTGCTAACTCAATATCGTAGTTCTTAAGGACACCGCGATCGTACTTGAGGTTTTGCCCCACTTTGCTGACATCAGGATCTTCCAGCAGCGGTTTGAGCTGTGCGAGCACCGCATCGCGATCAAGCTGCTCGGGCGCATCAAGATAATCATGCGCGACAGGAAGATAAGCCGCTTCGCCTGGCGCGATGGCGAAACTGAGACCCACAATGTTGGCTGTTAACGTGTCCAGCGCATCGGTTTCAAGGTCAAACGCGAAAACGTCGCTTTTTTTCAGCTTCTCAACCCAGTTGTCCAGCGTTTGCTGATCCAGGATGGTGACATAACCCTCGGCAGACAAGACGCTTGTGGCTTCCGCCTTTACAGGCTCATCGACAAGAACCTGTTGGGCCTGTCGGTTGCTTTTCTTACCCTGCAGCCATTTTCCCTCTTGCAGGTCGGTCAACCAGCGCCTGAACTCGTAACGGCTAAACAGCGCCTGCAAGGCCTGAATATCCGGTTCACCGACGGTGAGCGCCTCACAAGGCTGATCCAGCGCTACATCCGTTTTAATGGTCGCAAGTTGATAGGAGAGAAACGCCACCTCGCGGTTTTGTTCCAGCTTTGTGGCCATAGTTTTGGCACCACGGAATGAAAGATCGGCAACTTTATCGAGATTATCGTAGATCGACTGCATCCCTCCCAGTCCCTGTAGCAGGGCCTGAGCCGTTTTTTCACCCACGCCTGGTACGCCTGGAATGTTATCTGAGCTGTCGCCCATCATCGCCAGAAAATCGATGATCAAGGTGGGTGGCACACCATACTTTTGCTCAACTTCTTCCGGCCCAAGAATGGTGTTAGTCATCGTATTGATTAACGTTATCGCTGGCGTCACCAGCTGCGCCATATCTTTGTCGCCCGTACTGATAAGGACAGAGTAACCCTTTTTTTCGGCTTCTAGCGCCAGCGTACCAATCACATCATCCGCTTCGACACCGCTGACGGCCAGCAGAGGCAATCCCATCGCACGCACCATTTCGTGTAACGGCTCAATCTGTGACCGCAGATCGTCGGGCATGGGCGGGCGATGAGATTTGTAATGTTCAAACAGCTCATCCCTGAAGGTTTTGCCTTTAGCATCAAACACCACAGCAACATGTGTAGGGCTGTATTGAACCAACAGGCTTTTAAGCATGTTCAGCACGCCATACATAGCACCGGTAGGCTCTCCTGCACTGTTCGTCAGCGGCGGGAAAGCGTGGTACGCGCGATAAAGATAGGATGAGCCATCAACCAAAATCAGGGGGTTTTCTGCTATTTGCGCCATATGTCTGTGTATTCTTCGTTGCCATGGATTGGTCTATAAGGATGCCACACCTTGGCGAAAAGGGTTAATCAAGACAAACGGGAAGTTGTTTTTTTGGTGCTGCAGCCTTTTGGATCGTAACGATCTTCCTGTGGATAACTTTGTGCGTAAAAATCATATCAATCATTTATTTATATCATAGCGATCCCAGCCAGCAATGATACTTGTTTAAAATTAGTAACTTAAAACAAAACCGTGATGTGATCGTGATTTTTGACGGCATGTCTGCTTGTGTGGATAGAAAAACTGTGCTTCTCCAGTCCAGCAGAGATAAGGTGAGTGATGGCAAAAGAAAACGCCAGCGAATGCTGGCGTTTTGCGGAAGATGATAGCAAAAAACGCTTATTTCTTTTCGACCAGGAATTTAACAACGTTGGCATAATCCGCCACGAAGTTTTCCATTGAGCTCGTATCCAGTCCACCATTATTAACCATGTATTTGCCGTTAATAAAGATAGCGGGAACACCGCGCAGATCCACATCAGCGGCCGCTTTTTGCTGCTGGGCAACCAGCGCTTTTACTGCAAAGCTGTTCCAGGCCGAATCATATTGCTCAGAGGTAATGCCTGCGGCTTTGATGAAAACGTCTTTCAGACTGGCGGGATCGGTAATGGTCTGGGTTTTCTGAATACCGTCGAAAATAGGTGCCGTGACTTTATCTTCAACCCCCAGCGCCATGGCCACAGCCCATGCGTGCGTGACAACCGGCCCCAGCTCGCCGCCCAGGAAATCAACATGGTATTTAACCATTTTGGTATCCGCTGGCAGGTTCTTTTTCACCGCATCACTGACATGATAGATTTCTTCAAACTGGTAGCAGTGAGGACAGAAAAATGAGAAAAACTCCATGACCTGCGGTTCACCGGCAACCGGCTTAGGCAGGCTGACATATTGTTTACCTTCAGAGAATTGTGCAGCAGATGCGCTGAAGGCCAGCACCAAACCCATCAGTGCAAAAAATATTTTCTTCATTGGGGAAAACTCTCCTGACTTGTCATTAAAATTGCGGGGTCAGCTGCAACGGGGGTTCCCGCAACACCTTTTCCTGCTCGATAAACTGCAAAATTTGCCTGCGCCAAAAATCCTCATCGGTCATCCAGGGAAACGCGCGCGGAAAGGCGGGGTCCTGCCAGCGGCGAACAACCCAGGCCAGATAATAAATCATGCGCATCGCACGTAAAGGTTCAATCAGTGACAATTCGTTAATATCGAAATCACTGAATTCACTATAGGCTTCCAGCAGAATATCCCACTGGATCCGCTGCTCCTGCTTATCGCCGCTGATCAACATCCACAGATCCTGAACGGCCGGGCCATTGCGGGCATCGTCGAGATCGACAAACAGGGGGCCATCCCGCCACAGGATATTGCCTGGGTGGCAATCACCATGTAATCGTAACGGCTGCCAGTTGTCGTGCCAGCATTGACGGAGTGTCATACCCAGCTTATCGACGGCCTCTGACAATGCACTGCGCAGCGACGCGGGCACAAGTTCAGCGTTTGCCAGCACATCCCGGGGCTGATCCAGATATTCATCAAGTCCCATTGAGGGGCGATGCCGGAACAGATTTTTTCGGCCAGTTTGATGCATGCGGCCCAGGAAGCGCCCAACCCATTCCATCTGATCGTCGTTATCGGTTTCATATTGTCGGCCCCCGAGGCTGGGGAAAACCGCAAAGTAAAAACCCGCATGCTGTTGCAACGTATTACCCTTAAGAACCAGGGGCGCAGCAATGGGCACTTCATCGCCGAGTAAATCGTGAGAGAACTGATGCTCCTCAGTAATCTGCTCAGCAGACCAACGCTGTGGTCGGTAAAACTTGGCCACATAGCGCTGCCTGTTATCATCGCTAAACTGATAAACGCGGTTTTCGTAGCTGTTCAGGGCAGTAAGACCGGAGTCTACCCGAATACCTGTTTCCCAAAGCGCATCAAGCAGGACATCTGGATTGAGCGTTTGAAAATTAAAGGCGGCATCACTCATGGTTATCCCTGTGCTTATCTTTACTGTGAACGGCTAAGGATAACACTACTCATCATTTTTAATGACTCCACGTGCACGCAGCAGCGCCGTTTTAAAATCAACTTCATAATCTTTTTTCAGTCCGGGAATCTGATCATGGCTGGCAGAATCACGCATTTTTAGATGATAAATCAATATGTCATCGCTTAATTCACTTAATGGGCCAACGAAACCGGACGCCTGAGCCAGTTTTTGTAAAAATGCCAGCAGGTTAAGATCAGGTTCTTTTTCCCAGGCTGGTTGCAGGAGTTCGAGCAGTTCACTCAGCCGATGCGTTTTCATGATGATTCCTTTATGCAGGTGGTCCGCTGCCGCAATGTGAGTATCGTCCAGATTTGAGTCAGGAGACGAAAATGACAGCAATTACCGGGGTAATCCTTGCAGGTGGACAAGGTCGCCGTATGGGAGGACAGGATAAAGGGTTAATAATGCTGCAAGGTAAACCACTTTATCAGCATGTTCTTCAGCGGTTAAAGCCGCAGGTAGACATTGTGTTAATAAGCGCCAACCGTAACATTGATCGTTATCAGATAAGTGGTTGTCAGGTCGTGGCTGACACCATGCAGGACTATCCCGGACCACTGGCAGGTATGCTGAGCGGTTTGCGAAACAGTCCTACTGAGTGGGTTGCGTTTTGCGCGTGCGATACACCTGATATTCCCGGCGATTTTGTTGCGCGTCTTTGGCAGCAGCGTAACAGCGCACCTGTTGTCTGGGTGCAGTCATCCGAACGTGATCATCCGACTCTGGCGCTGATGAATCGGGCGCTGATCGGCGATCTTGAAGCGGGCCTGTTACGTGGTGAACGCAGGCTTATGCAATTTATGCGTGAACAGGGTGGGCATCCCGTACTGTTCAGTGATGCGGAATCAGCTTTCCGCAATATTAATACGCCTGACGATCTGGTTAATCGGGAGAAATCATCATGCCCGTCCCGTTATTAGCGATTGTCGCCTGGAGCGGAACCGGTAAAACCACGCTGCTTGAGCAGGTTATACCGCTGTTGAAAGCGCAGGGAATACGAGCAGGACTGATCAAACATACGCATCATCAGATGGATGTTGATACGCCAGGTAAGGACAGCTATCGGCTGCGAAAAGCCGGTGCCGATCAGGTTATTGTCGCCAGCGATCGGCGCTGGGCGATGATGTGTGAAACGCCAGAGCAGCCCGTTAGTCTAAGAGCGTTAGCCTCACGAATGGATAGTACACAACTGGATTTGGTGCTAGTGGAAGGCTTCAAAGATGAGCCCGTGCCCAAAATCGTGCTTTGGCGATCGGGTGTTAAAGGGGAGTTGGTCGATCTGCTGGATGAGCATGTCGTGGCGGTTGTCACTGACGACCTGTCGCGGAAGCCGCATGTGCCCACCGTGGATATCAACCAGCCCGGAGAGGTTGCTGCGTTTATCATGACATGGCTGGAAAAGGCCAGTTAAGGGAACGGATACAGGGCGCGTTATCTCTGACAGGTATCGGCTGAGACGTCGTATGGGGTTGTACGAGGGCGGCGTCGGAAGATAAACGTCATGACGGCCGCATACATGCAGAGGCAAGGTAAACGGTCAGGGCAGGACCAGGGAGGATGACCGGCAGGCGACGGCAGAGATCTGCCCTGAAGCCCGCAGAGGTCCGGCAGCCCCCGCCCTCCCCGGACGA
>NZ_JAVAXT010000017.1:0-106791 GCF_041955125.1 Pantoea sp. BR_17
AGCGAAGCGGTAGTATTGCGTTATGATCTTGATTTCCTTCAGGGTTATATCTTTTTGAATTAATATACTTGGCAAAATTTCCTTCCCCGAATAAGTTGACAAAATACGACATTAAGTAAATTTATATTTCATGACACGGCAGAATAAGAAGAAAATTTAATGAGGCCTACGTTAGTGCTGAGGGTTAGCTTTCGGGTGATATCAAAGACAGGGCAGCTTAATCGCTGCCCAATGAAATGAGATGTTAAAACTTCCTTGCATTATTTAAGGCGATGAGGATTGCACTTGTTGCAAGGATGATCAGAAAAATACCTAATGCAATCATCGCATTGAATGCATAAGCTTTAAAAATAATTAACCCGACAATACAGCCCGACAAAAATGAAAAAACGGTAGTCAGGTGTGTGTGTAACTGCTTTTGAGCAAAACGTCTGTCGCAGGGCTCGGCACGAGAAACAAAAGATGACACGTACGTTCCGAGTGCAATACCGGCATCTGTAAGCGTCCCTGTGATATGGGTTGATCTGACACGGCCGTTCGAGAGTTGGGTTGACGTCGCATTATGCACTCCCATCAGGAATGCCAGTATCAATAAGACCTCATCATTATAGCTGGGAGAATAGAAAAGTTTTTCGAAAACCGAAGCAAGCGTGAGCGCTATCCCTTCAGCCAGAATGATCAGACAAAAAACCGTTCTGATTTTTCGCCTTTCTCCAGCTATGATAAAAAATCTTGCCGCTGTACATCCAATAACAAACGCCGCGATTAACCCGGCAAGGAATGTCAAACTGTCAAAATCTGACGTAAAAACTTCAGTAGAAATTTGAGAGGTGTTTCCGCTCATATGTGATGGGAAAAAACCAAATGCGCCAAGCGCCATCGCATTCAGTATCCCGGCGGTTGTGGCTAATGCCAGAGCAAGATAACGGTCTTCTGTATGTGAACGCAACTTCTTCTTTTTTATCAGCACCCGATTCCCCTACTGTTTTTACACCATTGATGATTTTACTTTTATACATTTTTATCATAGTAGAGTTTAAAAAACGCAGCGCTAAATACAGACAAATCTGCATGGGTAAACTGTTAATTGTATTGATATTTATGTGCTTTATGGGAATCGTGGTTACATGTAAAAAATTCAAAAGACTTTTCAGATTTTTTTACGCATCAGCAAAAATTTTCTTTGCATCCCTTTTTCTGATGTATTTAACACTGCTGCCAATTTATGGCAGGATACGCCCCCTGAATTAATCCTTCACAAGCCATATGTAAGATTTTCAAGGTCAAGTCATGAAAAGAAGTCACCGTAAATTTATTATTCCTGTGGTTATTATATTTGTTTGTCTGGCCTGGTGGCTCATCCCACATTATGATGCTGAACACGAGGCTTATTATGTTTCAGTGCTTTGCGCGGTGCCCCAGCAAAATGAACAACAGTTATACAAAGCAATGCGCACTGTCATTGAAGGCAGTAATTCTGACTATGCATTGCAAAAAATTCATTTTATTCCCGGACTGGCCAAACGCGTTATCGCTAAGTGGAAAAATCTGACGCCAGAGCAGCAGCGACAGGCCGCCAGCCACGACAGTCAGTGCCGACAGTTGATCACGACCAATAAATGATTACGCAAAAGGACACTTAATCATGCTGCAACGTAAAAATTACGCTGCGCTGGGTCAGATAACAGCGCCATATGTTCACGCCGTCAGCCATAATGGAACACTGTATGTTTCAGGCCTCACGGCACACGGCACCTCAGCAGGCCAGCATGACATAGCTGCTCAGGCGGAGGCGATATTTGATCAGCTTGAAGTTATTACCCACGCTGAGCAAACGTCGTTACAAAATTTGATCAAGGTGACCATTTTTATTACCTCGTTTGTTGATATCGATTCGCTTCGAAAGGTGCTGTTCAAACGCTATGGGAGTGATCTTCCGGCCAGCTCACTGGTTCAGGTCAGCGCCCTCTTTGCACCTGAATTGTTGATTGAAATTGAGGCGGTCATTGCACTTTAAGAACAGTTCGCCTTGCCCGTTTCATACGTTTAATGTCACCAACTGGTAAGAACATGCTTTTCGCACAGCATGTTCTTAATGTATTTCCATCTCCCATCCTTTTCTGACATCCCATCACTTCAGATAAGTGCGTTACACGTTTGCTCTGCACGTTGGCGTGATATTCCTCTTATGGCGCCGGCTTTTATACTTCCCCCCTTGGATATCTGGTTTTCAGGCATGCTCAATGCGAAAGATGCTGGCTGGCTATTAATATTGCAGCGATCGCGCTTGTATTCATACCGATGAAAGCTTTTTGACATGCCATACAGATATGCCACATTGTCGTTGCTATATAAATAACAAACCGAGTGGTTGACGTTTCGCAGCTCACTTTCAGCCTGTCGCATACCTGTCATAACCAGGATTGCGGTTTATCTGCATAAGGATTACTCATTCAGAAAAACTGGCTGAGCCTGCCAAAAGGAACCTGATTAGTTAATTTGAATTACGCGTGGGCCTGCGTAAAAGGGATTCATTCAGAAACCCATGACATGTGAATTTCAGCCTGAAATCGCCAAAGAGAAGCACTGATTACAGTGAATGTTTGAGTATTCACTGTAATCAGTTCGCGTGAGCAGATGACTGCGTTATTGGCACGCTTATTTTAGGAACAGATAAAAAGGACGGATAACAGCGATGCGGCGGCGATGTTAAGATCGAGGCAAGTGTCAGCTTTAAACCGCTTGATAATAAGGTCATTGAGCTGGCCTAAAAGACAATGCGCGCTGAACATGATTCACGGACAGCAATACGGGTACCGCAGGCTTACAATATGCGGCAGGCCGCTAAAATGTCACGGTCATCTTAGCTGAACGCGCATTCTAAAGTGCCGTGATTAACGTAGTTTAACCTTTACCCGACTTGGCTTTGCAACGTTCCAGATTATATTAATTCTGAATTTCTTCAATAACGATGCGAGTCAGTTTCAGCGTGATGAGTTGTAAAATATTGACTCAGGCGCGTAACCGCATTCACAGCTTAGCTTTTAGCGTCCGCCCGGAAAGGTTGATGACCAAATTTCAGCCTGAAATCGCCAAACTCATTTTGCTCACTGATTACAGTGAACATGTAGCAGGCGTCCACTGTAATCAGTAATCAACTGCATTTTTACACACAGCCCCTTCAGGCTAAGCGAGAGATCTCATGTCAGTGCCATACTCATCCCAGGCTGCGCATCGCGCCATCAGTAAACGACATATTCCTGACTAACAGCGGTATCAATGCGTGGCAAGTAATTCACTGTAATCTGTAGTGTGAAGCATCGGCAAGCGTTAAAGCCTGAGCAACATGCTCATGGCACCAGAATACTGATTACAGTGAATTCAATATTAAAACCTGAGCTCTCATCGCTTTGTCCTTTTGAACATGATTAGTCGGAGCAGATGTAATGAGCCTTTCTTCGTTTTCAAAAAGTGAGATTCAAGCCAATGAATGTGTCACCTGTATTCAGGTGCCTGAAACGTTTTGCGGCCGATTCAACAGCAATGATACTGACGCAACCCGCAGACTTGAGCGGTTTTTATTGATACACCCCGAATTTGCATCATAAGTCACAGCGCCTTACAGAAAAAGGGGTGATATCATTTGTCTCACCTTTCCTCACTCACTGGCGCCAGTCCTACAGTGTGCGGTCGACTACAGGCTTCACTTTTAAAGGAAGAAGGGATGAGGGCGTTAATCAGTGTGTGAGAGAGATGCGGGCAAAGTCTTGATGGTGCCATGCATTGACAACTTTGGCTTACTCATTACCAAACACTTTCCCGTTAGTACATCATCATTCAGAGTGATTTATCCATCACAGCCTTAGTTATCCACTTTTTCTGTGGATAACTAAGGGATATTTTTTGTATATCGTCATTATTGATAATTTTATTGTTTATTAGATTTTCTCGCGGCAAATAAGTTTAGTCAGGATATGGTGTCAGCTCATATCAATGAGGTTTACATTGCTGGCAGATTTAGAAAAATTTCAGGGTGAAATCGCCAAAACAAAAGCTATATAATACAAGTAGATATAAGAGAAAATCGCAAATTCATCGCCGTCATGGTGTAACATTAAAGCATTCCATCATTCCTTCAAACTTTCCTTTTAGTACGAACAGTCGAGAGAAAGCTTGTAGAGCTGATAAATGCGGAAGCGGTTGAACAAATATCACCCATAAGATGGGTTTGAGACCTGATTTATAAGCGTCAGGCTTTCATTACAGTCTTACAGATCGTGCACAATTTCGACCAGCACAGCCAAGACCCGAAACAGAATTTCGGGCGAAATTTTACGGCACTGAGATAAAAAAGAACTTATTTTTCAATATATTAATATCGACAAGGAAGATTATTAGATGGCGATTTCAGCCTGAAATTGCGAGTGTAAATAGCAGCATAAACAAGGCAGGAAGGGAGGAAAGAAACCAGGCAAAGGCTATTTGCCTGGTCAGGGTTAGACGCTCATCGTGTCATGAATTTTTTCAGGGTTTCTGATATCACTTTATCCAGCTCATCCTGCAGCTCTTTAGACTGGCGATTAAATTCATAACTGAACATCCTTCCTCGCGTTTTTTTACGCGCAAAACGATCTTTATCTGCGAAAGACCACAACGCAATGGCAGTGGTTTTGTCTTTTTCGGGCTCTTTAATCAACGTCTGGCTGCCCTGACGGATTAAGCGAAGAATATTATTCTTTAGCTCATCTTCAGCTAAATTTTCACGCGCTCTGACCACATCGATTTCAGCAGAAATCGCATTAATCAATGCGTCAACTGATTGCCCTGTTTCACTGAGCTTATCTGAAGCCTGGAGCAGAGCTTTATAATCAGGATAAGTCAGTTCAGATTGATTGGGGAAAAGCGAAATCAGATCGGCAGGCACACTCGCCGCCTGCAATGCACGGGTCACTTTAGCCTGAGACAGACCCTGATTTTCAGCAATTTCCTTTTGTGAAAGTCCGCCTTCTTTAAGCGCAAGCAAACGCATGCCGACTTCACGTAAATTATGTTCGCGCGCCGTCTGTATATCCTGTGCAAGCTTGCGTGCCTCATCGGGCGTGATTGCAGCATCGGTAACCAACACATCAAGACCGGTTTTACAGTGCAACGCTGCGGCCCGTCGCCTTGAACCATCCAGTATCTCGATACGTTCGTCATGCATGATGCCAATGGCAGGAAAAAACTGCTGGAGTTTGATGGTACGAATAATGTCGCGTAATGAATCGGGTGTGAGACCAGACTGGTCGCGACCATTGGTTTCCATATTTACGAAGGTTTTAGCAGCCACTTCGCTGGCAGGTATATGATTAAACCTGAATACGGCGCGTTTCCCCGTCGAAAGCACAAAGGTTTGTGAGGGGAGTTCAGAGGATTTTTCGGTAGTTAACGGCGTCTGGCTGAAGGTTCGACCAATCGTTATTCTTTTTGCACTCATAAAAACCTCAGTTCAGGCGAATAAATTCGATGCGGTCAAAAACCGCTTTTGCAAAATCTTCAGCGGCAGAACGCGCATTTTTTAACGCTTCGCTGCTGCCCACATAGGTGGATGGATTGGCAGATATAACGGTGTCAAATGACTCTCCACAGCGTTCAAAACCATCCAGTCGCGGAAGCGTTGCATCTAACATATCGCCGCCAAAAATTTCTTTAGCAAGACTGTGACACAGCTTATGGTCAGCTTTATTCGATAGTTTCGACATAAAGCCGATATTTCCCTGAAGGCGACACTCTGCCCCCGATTCTTCAATGATGCCAATCAACTCAGGTAAACGCGTCAGATATTTGAGAGTGGAATGAAAATCCACCTGTGCAGGCGGCACCGGCGTCATCAGAAGATCAGAAGCAGCAATCGCGTTCTTTAAAAAGGCATCCAGATGGGGACCACTGTCGATGAAGATAAAGTCGTAATCTTTTTTGAGTTTTGAGACAACATTGTCATAAAGCACTGAATGAACATTCTGTCCAGGAAGATGCGTGGCACAGAGCTCATCCCAGCTAGATGCAATAAACGCATCATCGATGGAGGCGGGCAGCACATCCACGCCTGGTATGATGGACGATACGATAAACTCATTCACCAGCTCGTCACGACTTACGTTCTGTAGCATGGCCTGCGCGGCCGTAGCCTCAACTAAACCGACTGAGCGTTCATGATTTAAAAACATGGTTGCTGAGGATTGTGGGTCAAGATCGATAACCAGAATGCGCAGGTCTTCATAGAGCAGGTGAGGGTGAGCGCGAAGCGCATGCGCGAGAGAAACTGTCGAAACGGTTTTAGATACGCCGCCTTTTAAATTTCCGACAAACAAAGTAAAGGCTTCAGGATGGCGATCACGGTATTTCGGTACGCCGCGATGGTGATAAATATCAATGATATTCTGTATGGACATGGCGTATTTGACCGAACTTCCCGCAGCGCGCTTATCAAACTGGTAGCCACTTTCTTCCATCTCATTGACAGCATAATCCACACTGGCGCGGGTTAATTTTGGCAGTTTAGCCAGCGCAGCCTTCGCATAAATCTGGTAATAACTGTTTTCCTGTAACTCAAGCTTTTGCGCCTGAATTTGTTCAGTAAGGCTCAATAGCATCCGTTCAGAACGCTGAGCAACTTTCATGACCTGACTGTCATCGTTAGCCATACTTACTCCAGATATGTAGGATTTACGACTTTATACCTAAATCCTGCACATCGGGCAAGAATTTATCTTATAAACGCTATCCTGTGTTTAATGCTGAACTTATGATTTATGTGACGCTATACACATAATTTACTGTAATAAGCATCTGCGATGCGTTCAGGAGTGGACTATACAGGAGGATGAACTTAATCCGTCTTGCCCATACAACTGGACAAAGATACCGTGAGGCTATCTTCGCTCGGTTTCTAAAATAAAAGTAGAACGTCAGTACGTACAACGAGAAGCGAACATTCACTGTAATCAGTAAAGCCCGCCGATCACATGAGCGCAAAACTGCGTAGCAGAGGGTCAGCAGCTACCGCGCTTGTGGCGTCACTGCTGGCAGATGTATTTAACTGGCATCTGACCAGCAGGTGCCTTTTAACCTGCATTCGTTCACTGTAATCAGTAAAAGATTCACTGTATTCAGTAGAGGATGAGCACCGATCGTGTGGCCAGAATCAGGATGACAGACAGCTAAAACAGCACAGCAGGTGATTCAGCATCAATATCTGTTACTCAGACTCAGCGGGGGCGTTCTGGACCCATCCTGTGTTCACTGAAGCAAGCTGTGTCTCAATGCTAACTCTCTAAAAATCTGACAGAGCGAACATATACATCCGCAATGTTCACTATAATCAGTATCCCTTCCAGTTGCCTGCAGATGAAAAGCCTGACCACAGAGATGCCGCTATTTGCCACACGACTTGCTTCTGTCGCAACAGATGTGGAAAGGCATCGACTAAAACATTCACTGTAATCAGTAAGCGATGCCGGGCCAGCTTCAAGGCCGGGCCTGGCGATAAAGACGTAGCGATACAGACCGTGACGAGCCTTTAGCGAAAAATAAACAGGGAAGGGGAATGACGTAAACATTCACTGTAATCAGTAGCAGAAAACCCATACCAGCGTGGCAGTCTTTGTTGTCGGGTAGAGAAGTCCGGAAGAGGCTTCATCAGCCCGGTCCCCTGAATATTCACTGTAATCAGTAACACTTGCAGCCTTCAGAAGGAGAAAATGCTCATGGCATCAGGCTGGAAAGGCTATAAGAATGATACGCTTTCCAATAACATTCACTGTAATCAGTAAACGCCCTGATCTGAATCAGCCGCTGCCTGACATTGTGGTCCATCCATGACACGTCGATAGCGTTCACTGTAATCAGTAAACGTAGCTGCCACCGTCAGTAATCTGGATCTAACTTCGTAACGTTCACTGTAATCAGCAGGAACCTCGTGACGAACAGAGGACAGATTCACTGGAATCAGTAAATGCATTTTGTCGGCTTAACCCGTCATAACATTCACTGTAATCAGCGTTCCACTAACCCTGTCACTTTTTTAGTGTGATTGTTCATTAATGCCAACGTGTTCAACCCTGCGTTGTCTAACCCAAAAAAAATACAAATAAAATCAATTAATTAATAACAATATTCACTATAATCAGTTATATCATTCTCCACAAACGTTCACTGTAATCAGTGAAAGGCAGGGCGCGAATAAACGCAGCCAGTATTCACTGTAATCAGCAAGGCGAGGCAAAAAAGGATAAGCAGAAAATTAATAAAATAATAGTAAGCGCACGCTTACTTATAAGTCATTGAAATATTATTAAAATAAAATCAGATGGCAGACGTTCCAACAGCATAACTTCAGCGGCGTTACTGACTATAGTGAATGCCGCTGATTACAGTGAATGATTGTAGGTAAGGAGTGAAAGAAGTATATGAACTGGCGTGCAGTGTCACTTTTTAGTTAAAAGTGACACTGCAACGCAAAACTTACTGATTACAGTAAATGCGCGCTATTCTTCAAATTCAATGTCTTCAAGGGTATCAATACCTTCAAGATTGCCGATACCATCCAGTTTAGGCGTCCTGCTGTGGATAATGAAAAACATAGAGCGTCCGCGTTTGACTTCAGAATAGTCGAGATAGCCAATCTCTTTAAGCTGCTCCATTGCGCGTCGCACAACGTGGTTCTGCGTCGTAATTTTAGATCCTAAATTCAGGCGCATACGCAGGCGTGCCAGTGATATAGGCGCAGGGTTGGTGGGAAGGCTCTCAAGGAACGTATAGAGCGCCTGAGCCGATTCTTTACGTTTCAGACGGGAGATGGCGCGTAGCTGAAGTAAAACCTTGTGATCGAAGTTATAGAGCTCAAAAAGCTTGGGATCAGCTTGTATGCGAACAATATCTTTTTCACGATCATAGTAGGCAGACTGAACAAGGTGCGTGTGATAGGCCTTACCGTTTCCTTCAAAGGACAGCGTATTGGTCGCAATTCGCCGTAGGGATGCATCAAGCCGCTTACGTAAGGCAGCAGAAGAGTTTGCTGAAGGTATTCCACACATTTTAACGAAATCGATAAAGGGCAGCGTGACCGTATCGCCCTGAGTAGGATAACGCGAAAAAGACTGGATGATGCCTGCCCATGTCTTGAAATCATTATCCATATCCAGCCTGGCACCGGTGATGGTAATCTTTTCATACCCTTCCGCTTTCACCAGCGAGAGGTTTTTAAGTTCTTTCGTCGCATCCGTGGACGCCATCGCGCCTGAAATCCCGCGCGCGGTGGATTTAAGCGTTGGTACAAACAGTCCCAGTCGCATCAAGGCAACAGGCTGAACAGTGTTATTCTTATTGGGATGAAGCTGAATAACTTCACCGCTGTTTTTAGTCACAGACAGAAAAGGCTCTAGTAACGCTTTGTTTTCACTATCTTTATCTGCCATGGGATAAGATCTTCATTCTGTGGATGAAAAGGATCGTTTTCTGATTACAGTGAACATTAGCACTGATTATAGTGAACTTTCTACAGTGTGTAGTGAATAAAGTACTGATTACAGTGAATAGTTTGCTGATTACAGTGAACACCAACCCCCTCTCAGCCCTTGTGTGGCGCGGCCTGCAGCGATCGGGGATCTCTTTGGATCTATTATGGATCTCTCTATGATCGTTATATAGGAACTATTCACTGTATAAGTGGATAACTCAGCGATAACAGATCATAGTGATGTTTCTCTGAATAGCGTTTTTTTTAAAAAAGATAAGGTAACTGCCACCCGTCCCGGACAAACGCACTCACTTGTACCTTCATTTTTCAGAAACAAGTTCATCACTATTATTCATTTTTCATCAGCATTACGACGGCGTATGGTGACAGAATTTCGTCATTAATAAGGATCACGATCATGACTGACTTTGCCATTTCCCGTAATCCCACAACGGGTGAAATTCTTGCAAAATATCCAATGCAAACCGCTTCTGAACTGGAGCAGACGTTAGACTCAAGTGCCAAGGCCAGTAAAGCGTGGCGGCAAAGCAGCATGGACATGCGTGTCAACGTACTTCGTCAACTGAGCGAACAACTTCGCCAGCGTGAGCCAGAACTGACGCGAATGATAACCCTGGAAATGGGTAAACCTGTTGCACAGGCAAGAGCAGAGATCCTGAAATGTGCCAGTTTGTGTGACTGGTACGCTGAATTTGGCCCTGCCATGCTGCAAGACCAACCCTCACAGATTCCCGATGCGTGGCAGTCATTCCGGCCAATCGGGACTATTCTGGCGGTAATGCCCTGGAATTTCCCCTTCTGGCAGGTTCTGCGCGGTGCTGTAGGGATGCTGCTGGCGGGTAACACTTATCTGCTGAAACACGCCCCTAATGTCATGGGAAGCGCAATGCTGATGGCAGAGCTGTTCGATGCTACAGATCTGCCTGAAGGCGGTTTTAACCTGATAAACGTTGATAACGAAGGCGTTTCAACCGCAATCCGGGATGATCGCATCGCAGCGGTTGCAGTAACAGGCAGCGTCCGGGCGGGTGCCGCTATAGCTGCCCAGGCGGGTGCGGCGCTGAAAAAAACCGTGCTGGAGTTAGGTGGTTCAGATCCTTTCATCGTGCTGGCCGATGCTGATCTTGATGAAGCCGTTAAATCCGCAGTCACAGGCCGTTTCCAGAACACCGGGCAGGTTTGTATGGCAGCGAAACGCTTTATCGTTGAAGCGCCGATTGCGGAAGCGTTTGAAATGCGTTTTGTTGAAGCCGTTAAGGCGCTTAAAATCGGCGATCCGCTGGATGAACAAACGTACATTGGCCCAATGGCCCGTTACGATCTCCGCGATGAACTGGATGACCAGGTCAAAGCGAGTCTGCGTGAAGGTGCACGTCTGGTGTTAGGTGGCGAAAAAATAGCAGGGCAGGGCAATTATTATGCACCGACGATCCTGTCTGATGTAACAAGTGACATGACAGCCTTCAGGCAAGAGCTTTTTGGGCCTGTCGCCGCTATCGCAGTCGCCCGTGATGCGGATCATGCGCTGGAAATCGCTAATAACAGCGAATTCGGACTTAGTGCAACGGTATGGACGAACAACACCGATCGTGCTGAGCAGATGACGGCAAACCTCGAAGTGGGTGCTGTATTTATCAATGGCAATGGTGCATCCGATCCACGCGTGACTATCGGTGGCGTGAAGAAGAGTGGCTATGGTCGTGAGTTATCGCACTTTGGCGTCCATGAGTTCTGTAATATTCAGACAGTCTGGAAAAACCGGCGCTAACCACTATTTTATTATCCCCTGAGTCTACCGGCGCAGCAGTGCGCCGGCTTACTGTCTTTTCCCATCGGATAACAACATTGATTTCTGCCTGACACAAAACAGGATCCTTTGCAGAAAAAGATCCGTTACGATTCTGCGTCATCGAACCAGCCGGGCAGGGGATCGGAAAGCGTCACCCAGTATCCCGGCCCCGCCGCCATTTCCTGAGGGGTTAACAATGCGTGATCAAGCGCAGCACGCACTGCCGTTTCATCCATATCGATGCCGATAAAAACCAGTTCCTGTCGTGCATCGCCCGTCCCGTCTATCCAGTTGTCGGCAATAAACGCGAGGGATTCACTGTCCTGTGGCCATTTATCACGCGGGATACTGGCCCACCAGCTGCCTGCATAGCCATGCCGGGCTATCGCACCCGCCTGAGACCACGACGCTGCATATTCAGGACGGCTGGCCAGCCAGAAATAACCTTTCGAACGGATCACCCCCTCAAGCTGATGATTAACCGCATGCCAGAATCGTTCAGGATGAAACGGACGCCTTGCGCGATAGACAAAGCTACGAATACCGTACTCTTCTGTTTCTGGCTGATGCTCGCCGCGAAGTTCTTTTAGCCAGCCTGGTGCCTGAGCGGCCTGGTCAAAGTCAAACAGGCCGGTATCCAGTACCTGATCGAGCGGAACATTACCAAAATGGCTGGTGATAATGCGCGCCCGTGGATTCAACCTGTGCAGCATCGCTTTGAGCGTGCGTTGATCCTCATGGCTGATAAGATCGGTTTTGTTCACGATCAAAACATCGCAAAATTCAATCTGATCGATCAGCAAATCCACAACCGAGCGCTCATCCTCTTCGCCCAGTGATTCGCCACGCGCCTGTAAGGAGTCCAGGGAACGGTAGTCACGAAGAAAGTTATAACCATCCACAACAGTGATCATGGTATCCAGCCTTGCCACCGTCGACAGGCTTTCACCTTCTTCATCGGCAAAGGTAAACGTCTCGGCAACGGGCAGCGGTTCAGAAATGCCGGTTGATTCAATGACCAGATGGTCGAAACGGCCTTTCGACGCCAGCCGTTTCACCTCCAGCAAAAGATCCTCACGTAGCGTGCAGCAGATGCAGCCGTTACTCATTTCCACCAGCTTTTCATCCGTACGAGACAATGCCGCACCGCCATTACGTACTAAAGCCGCATCGATGTTGACTTCCGACATGTCATTGACAATCACGGCGATGCGCCTGCCTTCACGGTTATTGAGGATATGGTTGAGAAGGGTGGTTTTGCCTGCCCCGAGAAAGCCGGACAGCACGCAAACGGGCAAACGTTTGTCTGTGGGCGATGAAAGAGAGTGGCCTGACATGAAGTGATCCTTAAATGGCGAATACATTATGTTATAACATAACAAATTAGCGGCCATTTTCAATATGCTTTGTTGGATTCAGGGTTTCCATTTCTTTGCTGTTAAGACTGAAAGCGAGCAGGCTGATGCGACTAGCTGAGCGTTAAACGGGTTCATATTTTAATTGTTATGTTATAACATAATTATTTCTGGGAAACATTATGTGGTAAACAGACATATCATGACACAATTCAAATACTGGTTTTTCGGTACGCTTACTGGCCTGCTTTTTGCGTCATTAAGTGCTTACGCCGATCGCAATCCGACCGTTCGCATCGCCGCGCCTTTCGAGATTAAAGGTCCCGATCCCGCCCTTTCAGGCGACATTCTGCTTCGTATGGATGTGGTGGAAACGCTGGTGGAAACGGATGAGAAAGGTAAGGCGGTACCCGCGTTAGCCGAAAGCTGGGACATTTCGCCCGATGGGCTGCAATGGCATTTTACGCTGCGGAGCAACGCCCATTTTCATGATGGATCACCTGTTACTGCTGAGAGCGTCGTAAAATCGCTGAATACCGCCCGCAGCAAGCCGGGTTTACTCGACAAAGCACCCATTACGTCGGTCAGCGGAGAAGATCGGCGGGTGACGGTCACGCTGAGCGAGCCTTTCACGCCGCTGCTGGCGGTGCTGGCTGAAAGCCGTTCGCAAATCCTCGCGCTGAATTCCTGGGACGATACCAATACCATTTCACGCGTCATCGGCAGTGGCCCTTTCCAGCTCGTCAGTTTCCAGCCCCCTCAGTCACTGAGTGTAAAACGGTTTGAAGGATACTGGGGAGAGAAACCCAGCATTGAACGTGCCCGTTATTTGTCCGCAGGTCGGGCTGAAACGCGCGCATTACTTGCAGAAAGTGGTGATGCGGATTACGTCTTTAATCTGGACGCCGCCAGCCGTCAGCGCTTGTCACACAAAAGTTCACTACAGGTGCTTACCGTTTCCGTACCCCGTACGGTGATGCTGAAGCTGAACGTCGCTCATCCGTTCCTGAAGGAGCAAACCACGCGCGAAGCGCTCAGCCTGGCGATCAATCGGAATGCGCTGGCTGCGGCCATATTACGCTATCCCGGTGCGGCAACACAGATGTTCCCGCCCTCTATGGCCGGATGGCACAACGCATCTTTACAGCCTCTGGATTATGCTCCTCAGCGTGCCGCCGCCTTACTGGCACAGTCCGGATGGATATCCGGCCGGGACGGCATGTTAACCCGCGCTGGCCAGCGCTTTACCCTCACGCTGCTGACATATCCCGATCGCCCCGAGCTGCCCTTAATCGCCATGGTCATTCAGCAACAACTGCGAGAGGTCGGGATCGAGGTCATCATCAATTCAACCAATTCCAGTGAGATACCCGCGCGTCATCATGATGGCAGCCTGCAAATGGCGCTCTATGCCCGTAATTTCGCCCTGACGCCGGATCCTGGCGGCACGCTACTTCAGGATTACGGTTCGCAGGGAGGTGACTGGGGCGCAATGAACTGGCACGACAACACTTTTGATAAGGCGCTCAGCACGCTTTCACGTAGCAACGATCCCGATCAACGACAGCAGGCAAGAGCGGTCATCACCGCCGCATTACAGCGTGATTTACCGGTTATTCCGGTTGCCTGGTACCAGCAGTCAGCAGCAGTAAACGCGAAGCTTGCCGCCGTAAAACTGGATCCCTTTGAACGCCATTTTGGCCTGCGTGAGATGAAATGGGCGGAATAATGTTTAAACAACTCGTCTGGCGCCTGGGTCAGGCTGCCTTTGTGATTTTTGCCGTCGGTATTTTAACGTTCGTTTTAGTACAGGCGTTACCGGGCGATATGGCCTGGCGCATTGCGTCGGGACGATATGGTTATGACCGGGTCGACCTGGCGGCGGTTATCCGCGTGCAGCAACAGCTGACGGACTTTTCCGCTCAGGGAAATGCACTATGGCACTGGATGTGGGATCTGCTGCGCTTCGATTTCGGGCGATCTCTCGTCTCAGGGGAACCGGTCAGCAGTGAGCTGGGCTGGCAGTTAACACAAACCCTTGCTCTGGCCGGGGTAGCACTGCTGATGATGTTGATTCTCGTTATTCCCGCGGGGGTCTGGGCAGGATGTCGGCCGGGCAGTGTTGTTGATCGGCTCATTAACGTGCTGGCACCCACGTTTAAATCGATTCCACATTTTGCCCTGGGTTTACTTCTGATTATGTTGTTTTCGCTGCGCCTGAACTGGCTACCCAGTGCGGGGCATGGGGAAGGGCAACATTTCATCCTCCCGGCGCTGACGCTGGCATTAACGCTGAGCGCGGTAGGGGCGCGTGTTGTCCGCGAGGCAACCTGTCAGGCTGTGAAAGCAGGCTGGTATCGCTGGGGAGCGCAAAAGGGCCTTTCCGCGCCGCACCTGTTCTGGCGACATGGTTTGCGCAATCTCAGTGTCCCTGTCGTCACCTGGATCGGCATGCAATTCGTCTGGTTAGTGGAAGGTGTGGTGGTGATCGAAACTCTTTTTGCCTGGCCAGGTGTCGGACACGCGCTGGTACATGCGATTTTTGCCCGGGATGTTCCGGTGATTCAGGCCAGTGCGGTGGTACTGGGATTGACCTTTGTCACCTTAAATATGCTTGTCGATGCTGTGTGTTATGTCCTGGATCCCCGAGGTAAACGCGTATGACGTACCGCCAAAAAACGGGGTTGGTGATAATTTTAACCTTGCTGGCCTTTGCGTGGCTGATGCCGTTGTTGAATCAGAACGATCCCCTGCAGCAGGATTTGTTGCAGATGTTAACGCCGCCCTCGGGTAACGCGTGGCTGGGTTATGACCATTTAGGGCGCTCGATGCTGGCGCGCCTGAGTGCGGCGCTGCGATTGTCGCTGGGGCTGGCGGCCCTGTGTGTGATTACAGCAATGCTCATGGGGCTGCTGGCGGGAATAGCCAGCGCCTGGTACGGCGGATGGGTCGATCGACTTTTCGGTATGCTGGCCGACATGTGTCTGGCGCTGCCGGGCCTGCTGTTAGTCCTGCTGCTCGCCGCAATCGCACCTGACGCACCACTCATGTTATGGCTGGGACTTTCACTGGTACTGTGGGTGGAGTTTTTCCGTGTGACGCGCGCCACGCTGCGGCCTGTGGTCATGTCGCCAGCCGTTCAGTCATCTTCACTGCTTGGCTTCTCCATTGTTTATCTGTTTCGCCGACATCTTTGGCCGGCCCTGTCTCCGTTATTACTGACATTGACCGTCTATGCATTCAGCAATGCCATTATGGCCGTATCGGCGCTGGGATTTATCAGTGTTGGCGTTCGTCCACCCACACCTGAGCTGGGCCTGATGATGACGGAGCTGTTCCCCTATGCCTGGGAAGCGCCCTGGCTATTACTACAGCCTGTGGTTGTGCTGTTTATCCTGCTGGTGGGGCTGAATTTGTTGGTCAACAAGGAGCGCAAATGGCAAGCATCGTAATCAAACAGGTCGCCGTCTTCGCGGATACCTGCATTGTTGAGCCTATAAGTCTGATCATCCATTCCGGCAGGCCCGTCACCTTCATTGGTGAGACAGGATCGGGAAAAAGTTTGTTTGCGCAGGCGATTTTCGGCGCCTTACCCGACGGACTGCGCGCTGAAGGAACGGTAGTCATTGACGGGCAGCAATATAATCTGCAAACCGATCTGACAGCACTCCGTGCGCTGTGGGGACACCGTATTACCGCTTTACCTCAGGAGCCCTTGCTGGCGCTTGATCCGACGATGCGTGTGAAAGGCCAGACAGAAGAGGGTTATCGGTACATACGGGGGTTCACGCGTCAGGGCGCGCAGCAGGCGGCAGGTTTGGCGCTGGACTCGCTGGGGCTGGCCCACGCGGCAGAGCGTTTCCCCTGGCAGCTTTCCGGTGGAATGGCCCAACGGGTGTGCTTTGCCGCTGCGCGGGCGGGTGGTGCCACTCTGCTTATCGCGGATGAACCGACGAAAGGACTGGATGTGGCGCGACGGGACGAAATTGGTGACATGCTCAACCTGGCTGTAGCCCGCGGCGAAGCCTTGCTGACCATCACCCATGATATCGCGCTGGCCAGACAGTTAGGCGGTGACATTGTCGTGATGCATAAGGGAAAGGTGATTGAGCAGGGGGATGCCACGCAAGTCCTGAATGCGCCGCAGAAGGCTTATACGAAACAGTTGCTGGCCGCTGAACCCCATGCCTGGCCACCGGCCACGTTGTTGCCCTGTGATGACACCCTCGTATTACGGGCCGAAGGGCTTACTCTGAAACGCGCCGGGAAAACGTTGTTCCGCAATGTAAATTTATGCTTTCGCGCCGGTGAAATCGTTGGGCTTTATGGTGAGAGCGGCAGTGGCAAAAGCAGCCTGGGAGATACGCTGTCGGGCTTGATTAAGCCCGATAAGGGAACGATAACCCGACCGGGTAGGTTTCATCCGTTGCGTTATCAAAAACTATACCAGGATCCTTCTGCGGTTTTTCCACCGGATATCACTATGGCCCAGATCATCGACGATCTGCTGCAGCGCCACACAATCCCGGTGAGGCGACGTGATGAGCGGATGCGGCAATTGGGGCTCGGACAGGCGTTGTTACACCGTCCGGCTTCAGGATTGTCAGGCGGTGAGCTTCAGCGGTTTTCGCTGCTTCGGGCGATGTTGCTGAATCCCGTGTTCCTGTTTGCCGATGAACCCACGTCGCGTCTCGATCCTGTGGTTCAGCAACAGACGCTGGCCTTACTGACTGACCTGGCCATGCAGCAACGCTGCGCCATTCTGCTGGTCAGTCATGATCTCACGCTACTTGAAAGGAGTGCACATCGGGTCATTTCCCTTGATGCGATTAGCCTGCCTGATGACTGAGGCAGAGCACCCTCAGATGTGCTCCATGACCAGCACGGCCAGCGTATCCGGCTCCAGCGCTCGAAAAATATGTTCAGTGTCGCCGGGATAGCTGATGTAGTCGCCCGGTGCCAGTTCGACGGGCGAGTCTGTGGGCCCGACCAGCGCGCGTCCCTGAGTCAAGATGAGATGCTCAATGGTATTCGGCGAATGCGGTTGCGAGCGGCGCTCGCTGCCGGGCTGGATGTGCAGCAGATAGATATCCCGTCGCGCGCCGGGCGGACAGGTTGCCAGCAGGACGGCTTTATAATCCGCCTGCTCGGCGGCAACGGCAGGGCCTTCACCGCGACGAATAACCTGCAGGCGGTTCGCTTCCGGCTCCATCAGGCGGGCAAACGGAATATTCAGGGCAACGCAAAGTGACCACAACGTCTCAATGCCAGGATTACCGTTCCCCGCCTCAAGTTGAGAAAGGGTCGACTTTGCTATGCCAGCCCGACGCGCGACTTCTGCGAGAGTCAGTCCTGCCCGCTGGCGCTCTCTGACTAAACTGCTGGCGATAATATCAATGGGTGTACTCATCCTGCATCCTGTTCGTTATGGCGAACGTATCGTTCATCTTGTAATACTGCTGCGGTCCGTTCATTATAATGGGTATATCGTTCGTTATGGGAGCTAATCGTGGTGCTGGATAAAAAAGAGACTCTGGACAAGGGCGTGATAAAAGCCATTTTCCTTGTCTGTCTTGCCGATGGCATTGTAGGCCTGTCATATGGTTCGCTCGCTCTTGCAGAGGGTTTTCCGTTTTGGGTGCCGCTGGCGTTATCGACGCTGGTGCTGGCGGGGGCGTCTGAATTCCTGTTTATCGGTATCGTGGCGGGCGGTGGCAGTCCTCTCACGGCGGCAGCGGCGGGGCTGTTGGTCAATGCGCGTCATCTTCCTTTTGGTATCACTGTCAAGGATTTGGTCGGTCAGGGCAGACGGGGTCTGCTAGGATGCCACATCATGAATGATGAAAGTGTCGTGTTTGGCATTTCCCAGCCTACGCTGGCGCAACGTCGCCAGGCATTCTGGATATGCGGCATCAGTATTGGCGTAATCTGGCCTGTGACCGTAATGGCTGGCGCGGCGATAGGGCAGTTTATTCCGAATGTGTCTACTATCGGCCTGGATGCGGTCTTTCCCGCGATCCTTATTGCGCTAATCTTTCCTGCCTTACGCAAAGCGCGCACCCGCATTCCTGCTATGACTGGTGCGTTTTTGTCGCTGGTGGTCACGCCTTTCGTACCTGCCGGTATGCCCGTATTGTTTTCCTTGCTGGGCCTCTTTACATGGAGATCGCGCAAATGAATCACGCCATGATTATTGCAGGTATTGCGTTGCTGGCTGCTGGCACCTACGCCATCCGTTTCGCGGGTGTTAAACTCGGCAATCGTCTGCCCGTCAGTGAACGAACCCAAAACATGTTATCCGATGCTGCCACTGTACTGCTGCTTGCGGTTGCGGCAACCACCACGCTGTTTGAAGGCCAGCATTTTGCAGGGATGGCCAGAGTGATGGGCGTCGGGTTTGCCCTGTTCCTTGCCTGGCGTAGAGCTCCGCTGATTTTCATTATTCTGGGCGCGGCCTGCATGACGGCGTTGTTGCGCTACATGGGTGTACCCTGAATGCGCAATTTATCTTGCCGGACCCGGCGATAAATTGCGTGTCAGCCTTGACGAACAGCGTCGCTTAAAATACAACTAGAACCCGTCAGGGGAGTCTCGCCAGAGAGACTGAGAGGCTAATAGCGCCATGCGCGGCTTAGCGACCCTTAGAACCTGACCCAGTTGATACTGGCGTAGGAAGACGGGCATCTGCGCATCGCGTAGATGCTTGCCGCAGAGCCTGTTTCTGTCAGGCTTGTGCTTTTTCCCTTCTTGTATCGCGGGTCTCTGAGAGCTAACAGAGAGGCCAATGTGACTATCCTTATTCCGTTTTTACCCCATCAGGATGGCGGACAATGAGCCGCTGGTCAGTGCTGGGCAGCGGTGTATCCGGACTCTGTATCGCGACGTTACTGGCCGAACACGGCGAGAAGGTTGAAGTCATTACACAACCGAATTGTCAGGCGGCGTCCTACTGGGCTGGCGGCATGCTGGCACCCTGGTGTGAGGCAGAAAGTGCGCCTCAGCAGGTCGTTGAATGGGGACAGCACGCTGCAGCGTGGTGGGCGGCCCGCATAAGTGGCGTTGAACAGCAGGGCACACTCGTGCTCGCGCCACCGCGTGACAGCGCTGAACTTACCCGGTTTGCCAGCATGACCACAGCGCATCAGTGGGTTGCGCCAGGTGACATCGAACCCGCGCTGGAAAACCGCTTCGCCCGGGGATTATTTTTCCCGGCTGAAGCGCATCTCGATCCGCGTCAGGCAATGCAACAGTTACGTGCACGTCTGGTCAGCGCGGGCGTCATTATTCACGCTGGCAAGCCCAGCGGACGCATTATTGATTGCCGCGGTATTCATGCGCGTGAGGCACAGCCAGCCTTGCGTGCGGTGCGGGGCGAAATGCTAATCCTGCAAACGGATGAGATCACGTTTTCCCGGCCTTTACGCCTGCTGCATCCCCGTTTTCCTTGCTATCTGGTTCCCCGGGCGCAGGGGCACTTTATGCTCGGGGCCACCATGGTTGAGAGTCAGGATACCAGCCCCATCAGCGCGCGCGCCATGATGGAGCTGCTGAGCGCTGCTTACAGCATTCATCCTGCGCTTGCCGAAGCGCGCATTATCGAAAGCGGGACGGGGTTACGTCCTGCTTATCACGACAACCTGCCCGACGTGCGTTATGAAAACGGTGTCTTTTCCATTAACGGCATGTATCGCCATGGCTTTTTGCTGGCACCGGTTATGGCCGAAAAGCTCATGCATCAACTTGCAACAGAGAGACTACTATGCGAATCGAACTAAATGGTCGTGCTATCGAGACGAAAGCCGGGACGCTTGCGGAGTTGTTAGAAGAGCAGGGCATTGACGCTGGCTGTGTGGCCAGTGCCCTCGATGGAACCTTTGTTCCCAGAGAGCGCTATGCTTCACAGTTGCTTGAGGCCAACTGCCGTCTGGAAGTGCTGTCGCCGATGCAGGGAGGTTGATCATGTTTTACGACTACACGGGCGACTCCCGTTTTTTACTGGGCACGGCCGGTTATCCCTCACCGGATATTCTTCAGCAGGCTGTTGTGGCCTCCGGTGCGGATATCATCACGGTCAGTCTGCGTCGGGAAGGAAATCAGGGTGGGGCCTTTCGAGATTTACTGAAAACGCTGAATAAGCGCGTGTTACCCAATACGGCGGGTTGCCACACCGTCAGGGAAGCCGTCACGACGGCGCATATGGCGCGCGAACTGTTTGCCACGCCATGGATCAAACTGGAAGTGATCGGGCATGCGGATACCCTGCAACCGGATCCTTTCGCCCTGGTCGAGGCCGCCCGTATTTTATGTGCCGAAGGTTTTCATGTTTTTCCTTACACCACAGAAGATCTGATTGTGGGCGAAAAACTGCTGGAAGCGGGCTGTCAGGTGCTGATGCCCTGGGGCGCGCCCATTGGCTCGGGGCAGGGGCTACGCAATATTGACGGTTTACGCACCATGCGTGCCTGGTTTAAAGACGTTCCGCTGATTATTGACGCGGGGATCGGTGCTCCCAGCCAGGCGGCGCAGGCGATGGAGCTGGGCTTTGATGCCGTGTTGCTGAATACCGCCGTCGCGAAATCCCACGATCCGGTACGCATGGCGGGAGCGTTTGCCAGTGCCATTCAGTCAGGACATCAGGCGCGGTTGGCCGGCATGATGGAACGTCGGGATATGGCGGTCGCCTCCACACCCGTTTTTGGTCTGGCGCAGTTCAGTTAAGGAGCGAAAATGTCGCGATATCAACGACAGACTATGTTGCCTGAAGTCGGGGATGAGGGGCAGCAGGCGCTGGCTGCAGCCCGCGTTCTGGTCGTGGGCGCAGGTGGACTCGCGTCAACCCTGTTGCCCCTGCTCGCAGGGGCCGGCGTGGGCTATATCCGGCTGTATGATCATGATGTCGTGACGCTGCATAATTTGCATCGCCAGACATTGTTTACCGTTGCCGACATTGGCGAGCCCAAGGTCTTCTGCGCGCAGCGTGCGCTGGCGCAACGCAATCCTGACATAGTCATTGAGCCGCATGCTGATGCTCTGCGTGCCAGCATTATCGATACGGCAATGACAGGAATTGATTTGGTCATTGACGCCGCAGACAATTTTGCTGTGACCTATCTGCTCTCCGACAACTGCTATGCCCGACGAATTCCCCTGGTGAGTGCCTCTGTGCTGGGAAGACAGGGCTATGTTGGCGGATTTAGCGGCGGAGCGCCCAGCTATCGCGCGCTGTTTCCCCGTTTACCCAAAGCATCAGGCAACTGCAACACCGCGGGGGTTTTAGGCCCGGCGGTTGCCACCTTAGGCGCCATGCAGGCTCAGATGGCGCTCAGCATACTGCTAACGCTGTCGCCGTCACCGTTAGGGTGCATGATCAACTGTGATTTTGTGTCATGGCAACTGCGTCAGTTCCGCTTTGACGCGGCACCGGAACCGGAAAAACCCGGGATTCCGTTTATTGATCCTGCCTTGTTGACGCCAGATGACTGCGTGGTGGAGTTACGTGGGATGGATGAAGCCCCCGTGAGCGTCAGCACGAATGCTGAGAGGCTACTGCCACAGGATATTGCCCGCTGGCAGCCGCCTGCGGATAAGCGCATTGTTCTGGTCTGCGCCAGCGGCATGCGTGCCGCTCAGGCCGCGCAGGCACTGGAGGCGCGTGGCTGTGAGCGGCTGGCCATCATCGCCGACCGCTAAATCTGACGGAAAAGCAGGCTTATCAGGCCCGGTCTGAACGACGGGCCTGATAGATATCGGGTCGGGTAATCGTCCAGGCGTAATCGGGCCGGTTGACGGGCTCATAACCGAACTTTTTATATAGCCATGGCGCGGTTGAGGTGAACAGTAGCATCCTGCGAAGTTTATCCACGATGGGATGGGACTGACAGCAGGTAATCAGCCAACCTCCCAGACCTGCGCCCTGATACTCTTCCAGCACGTAGACATCACATAAATAGGCAAAGGTGGCGTAATCAGTAACAAAGCGTGCAAATCCGAGCTGCTGTTGATGATGAAAAAGGCCAAAATTTAAGCTGTTCTCTATCGACAGAGCCACCGTTTCCACATCAATACCGGCTGCCCATGTTGAGCGGGTAAGATAGCGATGAATCGCCTCAATATCCATCCTTGCGCGATCTGTCGTGATCAGATAATCGTCTTTACACCATTGCTGAACGGCCACCATCTGTTTCCCCCTGCCTTCCGATATGAATGAAAGTTATGATGACCGCGTTGAACGCACGATCAGGATACCAGGTTGTGTACGGCAATCACTATCAGCAAAAGGCCCCCTGCCATGTTTACATAGCGTTTCAGAACAACGGGATTCACACTTTGCGCTGAAAAAACCAGTAGCTGGCTGATAAGCGTGAGCCAGAGACACATCACCACAATGTGCACGGTGGCCAGGCTCAGGAAGGCAGCCAGATCGGTTCTGTCGCCTGTAAACTGGGAAACCACCGTCAGGTAGAACAGGATAGCTTTAGGGTTAATGACGTTGGCCAGCCAGGCGCCTTTTATCGTCACCGCGCTGTCCATGGCGTTCAGCGTAAAGGTTTTTGTCTTTATCCCGGTAATAAACAGCAGTCCGCCAAGCCACAGTAAATAAACGCCCCCCACGATTTTCAACCAGGTGAACACTGTGGATGACGCCACCAGCGCCGTTGACAGTCCCAGTCCAATCAGTAGCGCGTGCGTGTAAATACCCAGCGCAGTGCCGAACAGTGTTTTAAACAAGCCTCTGTAGCCTGATGTAAGTGCACTGTTCATCGCCAGAGTGAAACTCGCCCCAGGTGACAGCGCAATCGGCAACAGTGCAGGCAGAAAGCCAGCGAGATTAATATCCAACGGCTCTCCGTTTACAAGGCTTTTTCGCTGCGTGTACAGAACCGATCATACACTATGACGGATTGTAGAAAGCACACAGCTTGTTACCGGTGGGATCTCTGAGATAAGCGACACAACGACCATCGGTTTCTCTGATATGCGGTGGGGATTCAGCCGAGGTTCCGCCGTTTTCGAGACCCTGCTGATGCCAGCGGAAGACGGCGTCAGATGAGGGCATCGCAAAGCCAATGGTTCCGCCATTGGCAAAGGTGGCCGGTTGACCATTAATGGGCTTAGTGACAATAAAACGCTGGTTATTTTTCGAATAAAAAGGGCGGCCTATGGCATCAATTCCCTGCTCTTCACACGCTATTACGGCAAAAATGGCGTCATAGAATTTTTTAGCCTGTTCAATATCGTCTGTACCAACAACCATATGACTAAACATGATTAACTCCTTTTAACATCGGTAAGCATATACTTAACATACCCGCAATGCGTGCGGAAGAGCTGATGAATGAGCTACCTGTTTTACAGGTTGTCAGACGATGCGACAGGGCGATGACTTCCCGTGATTACGATGCATTGATGCAGCACTATGTAGAGGATGCCAGCCTGATGATAAAGCCGGGAATGACAGTAACGGGCAAGGCCGCCATGCGTCGTGCTTTTAAGGCCATTGTTCAGGATAAGCGGATGGTTGAGCTGGGCCGAATGGCGGTCACTGAGAGGGGAAAACGGCGCTGGTGATCATGGAAACCGTGCTGCGTTATCCCTGTCAGCAGGAAAACCATGTTGAAATGACCCGGCGCGCCACCTATGTGTTTCGCCGGGACAGTGATGGTCAATGGCGCTGCACCGTTGATTCGGCCTGCTGCCCCGGAATGAAACCGCCCGTTCGGATGTAATACGAACGGGCGGTTAGTCAGATGACTTCCACCAGCTGGAAGGTTTCAAAGATCAGCTCCATTTCGGGACTGAATCCGCCGTTGCGCTGGAAGAAGCGTTGATGTTCATGCTGCCAGTACTCAAGACTCAGGTCGCCTTCTCCTTCCATCATGGCCAGGCCATTTCCGGCGTGACGCGATCAAAGCGCGTCAGAAAAAGCCCGGTCGTTCTGACGACGCACAGCGGTTTTTTCTCGCCATCTAAAATAATGTTGTAACCGCCAGGCAGCGGCCTGACGTCGTCATCGTACCAGCCCTGCAGTGAGCTGCAGGTGGCAATTTTCTTCCCGGTCAGGACCAGGGTCGCCAGTTCATTCGCCAGCTCAGGTGAATCGCCAAATGACCACGACAGTGCGCCAGGATATTTAGCCTTTATTTGTTCCACATTCATTGTCATGGGAATATTACGTCCGTTTATGGGTTATCCACTCAGTTTGTGTGCATCGCAGGGGAATATCAGGCCAGAAGGCGTTCTGCCCACTGTTCAACCGAATCGCCGCTGCCGATATCGGGCTGTACCAGACCATTAATCATGAAGGTTGGCGAAACATGAATCCCGTTCTGACGGGCATACTTACAGTGCCATTTCACCAGATTTTGTAAGTCAGGGCGATCGAAAGCCGCATAAGCATCAATGCCGCTGTAATCCCTGAGCCGTGCCAGGAGTTGGTTAGGCGTGGTGTCCATGTTAGGACCACGGCAGTGGTCAGTGAACTCAAACGCTTCGCGGTGATCGGCCACCGCCTGGAGGACGGCTTTAGCCGCCGCTTTACCTTGTACTGAGGCGGCAAGAATATAGCGCACAATAACCCCGGAATACATATGCCAGGGCTGGGACTGAAGATGGACTTTAAGCGTCATCTTATCTTCTCCGACCAGGCTCAGGAGCGCATCCAGCTTATTGAAAGCCCGAACGGAGAAAGGGCAGGTGGGCTCGATAAAAACTTCAAAAAGATGAGGCCCATGACCCCAGGTCAGTGGTTCTGCCCGTAGTGTTTCAGTGTTCATAGCGGCTCCTGTTGTAAAGCATGAAAGTTGGCTTCAATGACTGTGACAAACTTAGCCAGGTTCTGCCAGTGCAGACCTTATTTTTAACCGATAAGGATTAATCTCATTTCTCTCACATCAAACCAAACCAAACTAGAATTAGCTATCCGGCGGTTTCGCTTTAAAGGCCAGCACTATCAGATTTCATCAATGTTAAATCATGATATTAAACATTATTTTTAACGTTAAGGCACAAAGCGGCAAACTGAAGCGAAATAAAAGCCGCTAAGGTAACGCGCTTTATTCCCTGATATTGGGGTTCAGTCGCGTCATTTATGCCTGGTTCAGGTCTGAGGAACACTGCATGTCGCATTTTCGTCCGGTAGCGCTGGAACACGCAAGCCGTCTGCTTAATCACGGTCCCACGGTGTTAATTACCAGTCGCGACAGTCAGTCAAAGCGCCGCAACATCATGGCCGCAGCCTGGTCGGTACCCGTTGAGTTCACACCAGCAAGAATGGCTATCGTTGTGGATAAATCCACATTGTCACGTGAGATCATTGAAGCCAGCGGGGCATTTGGCATTTGTGTACCGGCGGCGGGTTTTGTGGATATGGCTTATGCGGTGGGCAGCACGTCCGGGCGCGATCAGGACAAGTTTGCCGACTTCGCTATTCAGGCACACGAAAGTCCGCACTATGGCGTGCCGTTGCTGGAAGAGAGCTGTGTCGCGTGGATGGAGTGCCGTCTGCTGCCTGAAACGGAAGCGCAACAGGCCTATGACACGCTGTTTGGTGAGGTGATCACTGCGGCGGCTGACAGCCGGGTATTTTATGACGGCCGCTGGCATTTCGAGGCCGTGGATCCCGCGCTCCATACATTACATCATCTTGGCGGTGGTCAGTTCGTGACCGTTGCGAATACGCTGACTGCCAAATCAACGCGTTAAAAGAGGTACAGAATGACAATTAAGAGTTACGCAGCCATGCAGGCGGGACAAGCGCTGGAGCGTTACGACTATGATCCCGGCCCGTTGGACGCTGAAGATGTTGAAGTCGAGGTTGAGTATTGTGGTGTCTGTCACTCCGACCTGTCGATGATCGATAACGAGTGGGGAATTTCGGCTTATCCCGTGGTTGCTGGTCATGAGGTCATCGGACGCGTAGCCGCACTGGGCGACAGTGCAAAAAATAAAGGGCTGAAAGTTGGTCAGCGTGTGGGCATTGGCTGGACGGCCAAAAGCTGCCAGCACTGCGATCCCTGCATCAGTGGCGATCACGTTAACTGTGCACAGGGTACGACGACGACCATCGGCAACCACGGCGGTTTCGCTGAGAAGCTGCGTGCTAACTGGCAATGGGTCATTCCGCTGCCGGAAAAACTGGATCCTGCCACGGCAGGCCCACTGCTCTGCGGCGGTATCACGGTATTTAAGCCTCTGCTGATGCACAACATCACGGCGATGAGCCGGGTTGGTGTGATCGGGATTGGTGGACTGGGTCATATCGCCATTAAAATCCTGCATGCCATGGGGGCGGAAGTAACGGCGTTCAGTTCATCTGAAAGCAAAAAGCAGGCTATCCTCGACATGGGGGCAGACCATGTGGTGAACAGTCGCGATCCCGAGGCGCTGAAAGCGCTGGCCGGTCAGTTCGATCTGATTATCAGCACTGTCGCGGTCGATCTCGACTGGCAGCCGTACTTTGCGGCACTGGCTCCTCGCGGCAAGTTCCATACGGTCGGCGCGGTGCTGAAACCTTTCGATGTCCCGGCTTTTAGTCTGATTCTGGGTGACCGTGCCGTTACTGGCTCGTCAACAGGCTCTCCGGCTCAGTTACGTTCACTGCTGAAGCTGGCTGGTCGTGCAGATATCGCCCCGACGGTAGAGTACTTCCCAATGTCCAAAATTAACGATGCGCTGGCGCACGTACGCGCGGGTAAAGCCAATTACCGCGTGGTTCTGAAGGCGGATTTCTGATGCCAGGCGCGCCTTTCTGGCGCGCCTTTTCTCTTTCCCGTAAGTAGACGGGCTAATCTCTGTTAAAATTAACTCCTCACGCTTGATGCCGGACGTCTGTACTGGAGAGATTATGTTGTGGATTTGGAATGCCCTGATCGTGTTTATCACCGTGGTCGGCATGGAAGTGGTTGCTGCACTGGCACATAAATACATCATGCACGGCTGGGGTTGGGGCTGGCATCTTTCACATCATGAACCGCGTAAAGGCGCATTTGAAGTTAACGATCTCTATGCCGTGGTATTCGCCATTGTGTCGATTGCCCTGATTTACTTCGGCAGTACAGGAATCTGGCCGCTCCAGTGGATTGGTGCAGGCATGACCGCTTATGGTTTACTGTATTTTATGGTCCACGACGGACTGGTACACCAGCGCTGGCCGTTCCGCTACATACCGCGCAAAGGCTACCTGAAACGGTTATACATGGCCCACCGTATGCATCATGCTGTAAGGGGAAAAGAGGGCTGCGTGTCCTTTGGTTTTCTGTACGCGCCACCGTTATCTAAACTTCAGGCGACGCTGAGAGAAAGGCATGCGGCTAGATCGGGCGCTGCCAGAGATGAGCAGGACGGGGTGGATACGTCTTCATCCGGGAAGTAACTGCCTGACCGGATGCCGTCAGCAAAAGCGTTAATTTTTCGGCGGTGGACGTGGACTGGCGATGATCCCAGGCCTGCTTACCGGCCTGTTCAACTTTCACGCCAATTTTACGGTACACCTGCTTCGCTGTCGCGATGGCCCAGGCCGAGCGTAAGGGTAATTGTGCCAGACCGGCCATTGATGATACGTAATAGGGTTCCGCTTCCCGTACCAGTCGCCCGGCGATACGGCTTAAGGCCTGCCGGTTTTCTGGCGCAGCATAATTCGCTTTCGTCAGTCCTTCCTGTTCCAGCCAGCTTTCAGGCAGGTAACAGCGGCCCACCTGAGCATCGTCGACAATATCACGCGCAATGTTGGTCAACTGGAAAGCCAGCCCGAGATCGCAGGCGCGATCGAGTGTGGCGTTATCACGAACGCCCATAATTTGCGCCATCATCAGGCCCACAACACCGGCGACGTGATAGCAATAACGCAGCGTATCGTCCAGTGTCAGATAGCGCGTTTCGCGCACATCCATGGCAAAACCTTCCAGATGATCGAACGCGTAGGCGGGAGCGATATCATGCGCCATCGCGACCTCCTGAAACGCAGCAAAAGCGGGCTCGTGCATTTGCGAACCGGCGTAGGCCTGACGCGTTTTCATTTCAAGCTGCTGCAGGCGCTGCTCAGGCATCTGCGAAGAGGGCTGGTCGGCATGAAAGCCCAGTGTTTGATCGTCAATGACGTCGTCGCAGTGGCGGCACCATGCGTAAAGCATCAGCACGCTGCGACGGGTTTTGGCGTCGAAAAGCGTCGATGCAGTCGCAAAGCTTTTCGAGCCAACCGCCATGGTTTCGACGGCATGATTCAGTAATGACGTATTCGTCAAATCAGGTCCTCCAGCATTAAGCCTGCCGTCGCCTTCGCCGAGCCGATTACGCCGGGAATGCCCGCGCCGGGATGGGTGCCTGCGCCAACCAGATAAAGATTATCAATGTGCTTATCGCGGTTATGTGGTCGGAACCAGGCGCTCTGGGTCAGAATAGGTTCAACCGAGAAGGCCGAACCTTGCCAGGCATTGAGCTCGTCGCGGAAATCGAACGGCGTAAACATACGGTGCGTCACCAACTGGCTTCGCAAGCCAGGCATGTAATGTTGCTCAAGGTAGTCAAAAATACGATCGCGCAGTCGGGGTCCTTCTACCGCCCAGTCGAGGTTCGCCGTGCCTAAGTGTGGAACAGGCGCCAGCACATAATAGCTGCCGCAACCTTCCGGTGCCAGTGACGGATCCGTGACACAAGGTGCGTGTAAATAAAGCGAAAAATCCTCAGCCAGACCATCATGGTTAAAAATTTCGTGAATCAGTTCACGGTAGCGTGGCCCAAAACAGACGGTATGATGGGCGAGTTGATCGTGATGATGGTTGAGACCAAAATAGAGTACAAACAGTGAGTTACTCATACGCTTGGATTGCAGTTTTTTCGCCTGCTTAGCGGCTGCGGGATGCTGAGACAGCAGATCGCGATAGGTATGTACAACATCAGCGTTCGACGCCACCGCGCAGGTTTCAAACCGTCTGCCGTCTTCCAACTGCACGGCCTGAATCTTGTCCCCAATGGTTTCCATATGACTGACCCGGGCGTTAAGCACGACTTCGCCGCCCAGATCCTGAAACAGCTTGATCATGCCATTGACCAGCGCACCGGTTCCACCGCGTGGAAACCAGACGCCCCATTCCCGTTCTAACGCGTGAATCAGCGTATAAATGGACGAGGTTGCAAACGGATTCCCCCCCACTAAGAGCGAGTGAAAAGAAAACGCCTGCCGAAGATGCTCATCCTCAATGTAGCCGGCAACTTTACTGTAAACGCTGCGCCAGGCCTGCAGCTTTGCCAACTGGGGCGCGGCCCGAAGCATGTCTTTGAACGATAAAAAAGGCACAGTGCCGAGCTTCAGATAGCCCTCATTGAATACGGCACGCGAATAGTCAAGGAACGCTCGATAACCCGCAACATCGCGCGGATTAAACTGCTGTATCTGCGCTTCTAACTGGGCCTGGTCGTTATCGTAATTGAAGACCTTGCCGGACTCCCAGCACAGGCGATAAAACGGCGTGACCGGCAACAGCTCGACGTAATCCTTAAGCTGTTTACCGGCCAGAGCAAACAGTTCTTCAATCGCGCTGGGATCGGTGATAACGGTAGGGCCTGCATCAAAAGTAAAGCCCTGCTCCTGATAAACATAAGCCCGGCCACCCGGCTTGTCGCGCTGCTCAAGCAGCAAAACAGGAATACCTGCGGCCTGTAAACGAATTGCCAGTGCCAGGCCACCAAAGCCCGCACCAATTACCGTAGTTGGTTTCATGTAGTCGCTCTTCAACGATGAGTCGTCATAATTGCCTGCAATGCCGCGAAAACGGGAACGGGCGGCTTGCCGCTCAGAATGCGTAGCCGATCGATCACGGTGAGTTTTCCCGCATAAAAGCGGGAAATCAAATCCTCGGGTAAGCCATAGAAACGCTGCATCACACGCCAGCGTGACTCGGCCGGTCCGGCTAAAAACAACATGCGATTCAGCATGCGGAAAAACCCCTGTTGCTGCCAACGTTGCTGGGCAAAGTGAGCAATCGTCTGGTGAACAGAGGAAGAGGTAAACACATTCAGCGCGCTGAGACGATCGGCCAGCGCCACCGCGAGCGGTAGGGAGTAGCCGGTTGTCGGATGAAACAGCCCGGCGCGTAATCCGCTACAGGCTTGTGGTTGCTGTTGCCAAAACTGACGATTATCGCCCGTTAACGTAATGGGCAATGCACCCTGTTCTTCCCGCAGCAACGTCTGTAACGGCCAACCCTGTCGCGCAGCATAATCGCGAATGTTCTGACGCGCCCGTTCGGCCTGAAGATTAGCCTTGTCAATGTAATGTGTGTCTTCGATCAGCAGTGCGGTTGCGGAAAGCGGCAGGGTATAAACAAAGCGGTAGCCATTTTGCTGATCGACCGTCGCATCCATGATAATCGGTGACGATAAACCATGCGGCGCGCTCAGTTGCCACTCCTGACCGATAAATGCCTGGAATCCTACGCGTAGTGCAGAATCAGGCGTGTAACCCCGTCCGTCGATCACTGTACTGGCATGAATAATCCGGCCATCCGCTAACTGGACCGATTCAGCATGGACGGCTGAAACCGCGGTATGCAGCCATAAATGTTGTCCAAACTGTTGCCGGAGTATCCCGGCGAAATGCCGGGAGGTCACGCAGTAGTAGCCACTGTTCACATGGCGACGGCGCTGAGGGAAACGAACCTGGTAGTCGGGCCAGTGATGGACCACAAGCGGCGCTATCCAGCGATGCTGATTCAGCGTTAAATCCTCTTCGTGAAAGGACCAGGTATGGTTCCCTCCCGCCTCAGGACCCGCCTCAATAAGCAAGATCCGCATATCCGGATGCTGTTGCTGAAGCCGGAGCGCGATAAGGCCATTAGCCAGACCGGCACCGACCAGAATGAGATCATAGTGCGGTTGCATAATCCTGCCCACTGAGTACTGGCTGACAGGTCCGCATCGCCTGTTCAACAATATCGGCGGCGGCTGGTGTGCCGCCTGCCAGACGCAATGCGGCCTGAATTTTTGTCATACGCTGCGGGTAATCGGTGTTAGTCAGCAGCGATCGAATCTGCCGCGCCAGCGCATGGCTGGTGGTAAACCGAGACGCACGCTTGCCGATGCCATGATAAACAATTCGTGATGCCACGCCAGGTTGATCAAATGCCAGCGGCAGCGCCAGTAGCGGTGTGCGGGAAGCAATAGCGTCCAGTACCGTATTCATCCCACCATGTGTGATTGTCAACTGTGCCTGTGAAAGTGCTGCGGATTGATCGGCAAAATCCACAACCTGAATGTCCCCGCCCCGGGCCAGTTCACCTGCCTGCGTGGCTGAGAGGCCGCCACAGTGTGCCAACAGTAACTGCGCATCCACCTCTTCGCAGGCTTTGGCGATGGTCCTGAACAGGCCATAACGATGCCCCTGCAGGGTGCCCAGCGAGGCAAAAATACGGGGTTTGTCCGGGGACGGAAAATAAGAAGTTGCTGACCCCGGCGTCCCCTGGGGTTGCCGTAACGGTCCAACCGCATGAAAGCAGTCTGGCAGTGCTTTGCGGGGAAAATCCAGTTCGGGGATCAACTGGCTGATTTGTGCCAGTGGAGAAAAACAATGATGCAGTTTTTCACGCGGGGCTAAACCCATTCTGCAGGCATGATGCGCGATCACACAATCGTGACGTCGCATCAGCCAGTCATAAATTTTTTCGCTGGTGGTATAGCGTTCCCGAGCCGCATCGCTGGTGCCGTACTCGAAAGGCATCACCGCCAGAGGCAAACCCGGTTCGCGGTTGAGCGGCAGCGCGCAGGCCACCGAAACAAACGGCAGACCTGACGCTTCTGCGACTACTGCACCTGCCGGCTCCATTTGATCAACGATCACGCCCTCTATCTGCAACGCATGAAAAGCGGCGGGCAGTTCCCGGCAAAGCATATCGCTGGTACGTGCCATTTCATTGATCAGTCGTAACATCGAGGGTCCGAGTGGGTGCGCGGCCAGGTGCAGCAGGTGCGATAAGGAACCGGGAGGATGCGTTTGCAGTCCGACGGTCTGGAATCCGATATCGCTGCCCGTTACCAGCGCTTTGCAGTCATGTTGCTGAAAAAACGTAACACGATGACCGCGGGCCACTAATTCCTGAGCAAGGTTTTGCAGAGCGCGAACATGGCTGAAAAAGGGCGGTGCAATCACCGCAAAATGGCTCATGCAGCATCCTTAACTGACGGCAGCGAGTTTTTTGTCAAACCAGGCCTGAATAAAAAGTTGGGTGGTGGAATGGCCGTTTTGGCATGCCGCGGAAAGGTGTTCACTGGCCAGGCGCAAATGCTGTCGCAGGCGTTCTTCGACCGCGCCTGAGCCTAATAAATTGACCAGCGTTGATTTACCTGCATCCTGATTGATGTCTTTGCCGGTATCGGTCATGCCATCGGTAAGATCGTCAAGCAACTGAAAGGCCTGACCGAGATCGAGCGAGAAACGATGCAGGTTCTCACGCGCTTCGCAGGACGCGTTGGCTGCAATGGACGCCATTTGCGTTGACGCGCAAAACAGCGTGCTGGTTTTAAACTGATTGGTTAGCAGTATGGCATCGGCGCTACGGGGTTTATCGCCCTCCGAGAGGTCCTTAAACTGGCCCTGAACCAGACCCTGCATGCCAATCGCAGTGGACAGCTCCGACACCGCGTGAGTTTTGGCTATCGGCGTCAGACCTTCAGCCTCGGCAATCACCCCAAACGCTTTGCTGAGTAAAGCAACCGCCGCCAGAATCGCCACATGTTCACCGTACTGCGTGTGAATGGTGGGACGCCCCCGACGCATCTGCGCATCGTCCATGCAGGGCATATCATCCAGAATCAGCGAGGCAGCATGCACCATTTCAACCGCGCAGGCTAAATCCAGTAATCCCCCGTGACTGATCGCACAGCCAAGATCGCGCGCTGTTAATAACAGCAGCATCGGACGAATACGTTTGCCCGGTGCCAGCGTGCCTTCACGCATCGCGGCACCCACACAATCCCGCTCACCCTGAACCGGCAGTAACTGATCAAGGCGGCTATCGATATCAGCCAGCAACTGCTCAGCCGAAATGCCAGTAAGGTGAACGTGTTTTTTTGCGCAGACCGTCATTCGGGCTGTCCTTATTAACGAATACATTTACGACAACGCTAAAACGTGCGATGCCATTTTAAAAGATACTTTAACTGCCAGAGCATCGTTGGCAGGGCTACCCGTTTTTTACCGTTCGGGTTTTCAGTTTTTTTGGGGCTAAACCCATATAATTAATACTAGTTGAGCTTTAAGAAAAGAGGGGAAATTCATCAACCTCCGTCACTGCCCTCTGCCGGACAGCTCTTAATCACCTGGATCGTTCTTCAGCGCGTCAGCGCCCGTAATAGCGAAATAATCTGTGAAATGTCATCCGCGCTCAGGGGAGTGTCTTTGGCAAATTGCACATTGCCTTGTGCGTCAAGAACAATTGCCGCCGCCCCGCCCGGTTTAAGCTGCCAGCGATGGCGGGCAAGGCCACTGCTGTCAATGATGAACTGCTGCCACGGCGACGCTTTTTTACTGGCGCGAATGCTGTTAACCACAAAAATACTGCTGCCCGGCAGCGCATCGTCGGTATTAACGATGGTAGTTGTCTGAAAGGTCTTTTCCGGCAGACTGGCCTGCTGAATGGCGCTGATGAGGCCTGCGGACTGCTCTTTAGCCGATAACCGGCCAGCCACATGAATAAGTAAACGGGCTTTTCCTGTAAGTGACTGACTGTTCCAGGTTTGGTAGTGAATTTGACCGTTGCGTAACTGCATTTCACCTTTATCTGCGACAGAAACGGCCGGAACAGGTTTGCCCATCGTAAATGTGTGAGCATGAGACCAACAGGAAACAAGAAAAAGCACCATCAATCCATAACGTTGCACGTGGTCTTCTCATGTTGTCTTAAGCAGAACTTCCAGCTTAGCAACTTTCTCCCTCTTTCGTCTGTTTAATGCGTGTATATGACGCAGATCAATAAGAATCGCCCTGAATTGAACAAAAATGCAGCATTAACGACAGGTTGGGAGGTGAACATGCATGCAGAGTTTATGACATTACCCGAAATGGCGACCTATCTGGGTATTTCGCAAACAAGCCTGGTCAGAGCGCTTTGCAATCGTGGGGCGTTATATGGGGTACCGTTGCCTGAGGGGCTGGAGCATCTGCCTTTAACGCAGCGTCACTGGTTACGCGAGGATGTACGGCAGTTTAAACATGCGCTACAACGTGCCCATGTTGTCCATCATCACAGAACGGGCAAAAGTTATTATGCCTGACAGCACTGTCGCCCGCTTTTAGCGGGCGACATTGTTTATTTACCTTGCTCGTCGCTTTCACCCAGGAAGAAGTACCAGAGCGGAATGGACATTAAGCCTGTAAACACTGTTGTATAAAGCAAAATCATCAAGGCCTGCGTGATATACATCATCGCGGTCCAGTCGCTGAACGGAATATTGTATTGCTCAATTACACCACTCACCATGGCGCGAGCCATCACCGTTCCGACAATAATGGCGAGAATGGCGACACTGCGCAGGAAATAGCGCATCTCTTTACGCTTTACTGCAAAACGGGACTGCACAATCGCCAGCGGCGATTGTTGATCTTCCGGCGTAGCGACCACCTGGCGTACCGCACGCTGCGCTTTACGCCAGCGTTGCAGATCCAGAAGCACAAAGACCACTAAACTGACGCCCATCAGCGGCAACGCATAACCCAGAGCCAGGGCGAGAATCAGGCTTGAGCCCTGAAGATAGCGGGGTAACGCCAGCCAGGCCGCGAGCAGCGTTTGCACTGGATTGGCCTGCGGCAGTGCCGGGCGTCGAATCCACCACATGCGGTAGCCGAGCACGATCATGGCGCACAAACCAAAACCAAAGAACGCGAGAAGCAACTGATTGGGTAAGCCAAACAGCACGCCCATATGTGCATCCACGCCCCAGCGCGTAAGTTTTGCGACCAGCGGGAAACGGGCAAACTCAACGTGATCAACAATGCTGAAGTCATGCGGATTTACGGATACCGAGTCGACCTGCGTCGGCCAGCGACGATCTATCTCACTGACCGTCCAGGCCTGGTCAGGGTTTTTGGGCTGGCGCAGCTCAATTTTGGCAGCGTGTAAACCGGCCAGGCGCGCGGCGTGTTCAACGCTGTCCCAGTCCGCGTCCGGCTGATTGAATACGGCGGGCATACTGGCATGATGACCCGGCATTGAAGTCTCCATCACCATGCCGTCCATGTCGGGATGATGATCGGCGTGGGGATCGGCAGGCGCAGAGGGTGCAGCCCCATTTAATGCCGTTCTGACCTGCGGTGTCAGCCAGCCAAGATCGCTACGCATTTTATCAATATTGCTCCCGGCCCACTGCGACCAGGTCAATCCCGTAACGGAGAAAAAGATCAACCCCAGAGATAACACCAGGCCCAGCGTAATATGCCAGTATCGTGTCAGTGCAAAACCCGTCTTGCGCGTTTTTACCTGACGCCGGGGCCGGGTACCAGACCACAACACGATCCCGCCCAGCGCCGCTACCCACAACCACGACGCCGCGAGTTCACTGTAGTTGCGGCCAACATCCCCCAGCAGCAGTCCACGATGCATCTGGTCAAGCCACATCCGCAGAGGTAACACGCCGCTGGTGCCGTATACGGTCATATCACCTTTGACGCGAAGCGTATAAGGATCGATGAAAACAGAGCGTGACTCTGATGGGCCTGACTGTGCATCCGTAAATTGCACGCGAGTGGTGTCATGAGCGCCGGGCGCAGGCCGTACCGCATAAATCCGCGCATCACCAACATATCGCCGCGCCGCAGCAATCTGAGCGGACAGCGGCTGAGCGGCACCCACAGGTTCCGCGGTTAACGCATCTTTATAAATTACGTTTTCTATCTGTGGCGTCAGGACATAAAGCGTGCCGGTTAATGCCGCAATAAAAATAAACGGCGCAATAAACAGGCCAATGTAAAAATGCAAACGGCGCAAAACATTCAGTACCGTGCCGCGCGGCGGCGATGTTATTTCTTGTGAAACACTCATAGCGATTCCATATTTCGAGAATACCGGGCTTTTCTTCTTCGTGGATGACGAAGAAGAAAAGATCACATTAAATTGAGACGCGCATTTGCAATGGTGGGGCGCGCTGCCGGTAAACCCGCTTGTGGCGCGGTAACAGGGGGCAAAACGTATCGGGAGTCGGTGGGGCCCGGCTAATTAAACACATTAACCAGATGAACGGAATAAACACCCACAGCATAAAGGGGATATGGACCAGCAGATCGCAATAACCACAGGCACTCATCATCATGCTGTGATCGCCCATGGCCATATCGCTATGGTGATCCCCCATCGGCATGTCGGCCATGATCATATCGTTATGCTGGTCCATCATCGACATGTCGGACATCGCCATCGCGTCACGATTTTCAGCCAGATTTTTGGATACCATCGGTGCAATGAACAACAGCAGTACCGCCAGTATCGCAAGACAGGCGGTAAAACGTTGTCGATTATAATGGGTGGCGTTAATCATCTGAACGGCGGTAGTCGGGTACACGATAGAGGCGGCAGTGTAACGCGTCAGAGAGTTTAGGGTTAAAAGAAATGCCTTTTTGCCCCAAAAAATTAGCACCTTTTGAACACCTTCACTTAATTAGATATTAAGAATAACTTATCTGTTACTGCTGCCATACATTTGAGCAACATTATTCATCCGCAAAACGTGATAAAGGATACGTCATGAAAATCGTAACGCTTGATGGCGGCACGCTGCCCGTCCCTCCTCCTCAACCTGACTGGTGCAGCGACTGGTGTTTTCGTGAAGAAACGCACGACAATGAGATTATTGAGGCGTTAAAGGGCGCAACCATTGCCATCACCAATAAAGTCCCGCTGCGTGCGGCGACGCTGGCGCAGCTTCCTGACCTGCGCTACATCTGCGTCACCGCCACGGGCTTTGATTGCATTGATATTCCGGCGTGTCGGGAACGTGGAATCGTCGTGAGTAATATCCCCGGCTATTCAACGCAAAGCGTTTCAGAATGCGTGATCGCCTTTATTTTTGCGTTGCGTCGCCAGATAGTGGAATACGCGACGCTCACGCGTGAAGTATGGCCTGCGTCTTCTCATTTTTGTTTTCACCGTTCACCGATTCAGGATATTGCGGGGGCAACATTAGGCATTGTGGGAAAAGGAGACATTGGTATCGCCGTGGGCAGGCTGGCACAGGCGCTCGGCATGAAGGTGTGCTTTGCCGAACGCAGGGGCAGCACCAGGGTGCGTGAGGGCTATGTAAGTTTTGACGAGATGCTGGCCGCAAGCGATGTGATTTCGCTGCATTGTCCCCTGAGCGAACAAACCCGGCATCTGATTAACAGTGAAACCCTGAATAAGATGCAACCCCATGCGCTGTTGATCAACACAGCGCGTGGCGGTCTGATTCATGAAGCTGATTTGGCGAAGGCATTGCAACAGGGCACGATAGCCGGAGCGGCACTGGATGTGCTGAGCAGTGAGCCGCCGCCAGCCGATCATCCTCTGCTTCAGGCCGATGTGCCGAATCTGCTTGTCACGCCGCATATTGCCTGGGCAAGCAAAAGTGGTATGCACAATTTGTTGCAAGGCATCATGGTCAATCTGGCTGGCTTTGAGCAAAACCGGCCTGTAAATGTTGTCAGCTGAGTCAGAATATTGAGCGGCCCAGCCTGTCAGTCAGGCACTCCAGCGCGGCAGTACCTGCCAGCGAGTTGCCTGCACTGTCCAGCCCGGGTGACCATACCGCTATACTCATTTCGCCCGGGACCACGGCAATAATACCGCCACCTACGCCCGATTTTGCGGGCATGCCGACACGCCAGGCAAATTCACCCGCCCCATCGTACATGCCACTGGTGATCATCAAGGCATTGATTTGCCGGGCCTGACGGGAGGTGATGAGCGCCGAGCCGTCAAGCGTTTTTCCCTGGTTTGCCAGGTAAATAAAACTGCGGGCCAGTTCAATACAGTTCATGGACAATGAGCAGTAGTGAAAGTAGGTCTGCATCACGTTGGTCACGTCATTGTCAAAATTGCCAAATGACTTCATTAACCAGGCGATAGCCGCGTTGCGGGCTGAGTGTTCAAACTCTGAACGCGCGACATGACGATCGTACTGAATATCAGGTTGCTGGCTCAGTTGACGGATAATCTCAAGCATACGCTGGCGCGGTGCTGTAAGACGCGTTTCAAGCAAATCACAGATCACCAGCGCGCCGGCGTTAATAAAAGGATTACGCGGTTTTCCCTGCTCAAGTTCAAGCTGAACCAGTGAATTGAACGGCTGACCTGAGGGCTCTTTACCCACGCGTTGCCAGATCTCCGCATCCTCATAGCGCGTCAGTGCAACAGTTAAGGAGAGGACTTTAGAAATCGACTGGATGGAAAAGCGCGTTTCAGCATCACCCGCCTGAAAGACTGTGCCGTCACGCAAACAGACGGCAATTCCTAAATGATCGGCAGCCACGTCGGCCAGTGCCGGAATATAATCGGCTACCTTACCGCGATGAATTAAGGGACGAACCTGTTCAAGAACCTCTTCCAGCAAGGCATTACTCAGCGTGGTCACACGTTTCACTCCAGAATAAGCGATGATGGCGCAGGATGATGAGCGCCCTTCAGGCGCAAATCAATGGTTTATGGATAAAATTGCCGTGCACATCCTGAAATCATGTTCTTCGCGTGTAGCGAGCGGCAGAACAGCAGGCGTTGCTGGCGTAGTAAAATCCAGAGATAAATAAAAGCGAGGAATAATGCTGCAAATACGCTAACCTCTCGATTTAATTTGGGTCGTCAGTTTTCAGCAGGATATTTGAGGTCAGGCATGCGCGCTTCTGTTTCAAACCGACACGGGATTTTTCGGCCTCGTCGGCTTCGTCTGTTGCAATATATTATACGTCGAGACAAAACACCGGCCGCGTTGCTGCTGATGGCCGCGCTGGTGGGTGTGCTGACTGGCCTGACCGCGGTGGCGTTTGATAAAGCCGTTGGCTGGGTGATTCATTCGCGGGTCAACTGGCTGAGCCAGCATGAAAATAATGTCTTTCTTCTTGGCTGCTATGCTTTTATTTTTTCCGCCGTGCTGGCCGCGACAGGCTATTTTCTTGTCAGGCGCTTTGCGCCGGAAGCAGGCGGTTCGGGCATTCCTGAAATCGAAGGTGCGCTGGAAGAACTGAGGCCGGTGCGCTGGTGGCGCGTGTTGCCGGTTAAATTCTTTGGCGGACTTGGCGCAATTGGTTCTGGCATGGTGCTGGGTCGTGAAGGCCCGACGGTTCAGATTGGTGGTAACATCGGGCGTATGTGCCTCGATATCTTTCGCATGCGCTCCTCTGAATCCCGCCACACTATTTTGGCTACCGGGGCCGCATCAGGTCTGGCCGCAGCCTTTAATGCACCGCTGGCGGGCATTCTGTTTATCATTGAAGAAATGCGCCTGCAGTTCCGCTTTAGCCTTATCTCCATTAAAGCCGTGTTTGTGGGCGTCAGTACGTCAAGCATCGTTTTTCTTGCGCTGAACGGTAATCAGCCCATTATCAATATTGGTCAGTTAAAAGACGCTCCGATCCAGACGCTCTGGTTATATTTACTGCTGGGGATTTTATTTGGCGGTTGTGGCGTCGCTTTTAATCGCCTGATATTTACCCTTCAGGATCTGTTTCAAAGGCTGCATCAGGGACGGACATCACGCTGGGTCCTGGGTGGGGCGTTATTGGGCGGCTTATGTGGCTTACTGGGGCTGATATTGCCCCAGGGCGTAACCGGCGGGATTACGCTCATCCCCGACTTTACCGCAGGAAACTATACGTCGATTGCCTTACTGTCCTTATTTTTATTGCGGGCGGTCGTCACGCTACTGTGTTTTGCCTCTGGCGCCCCAGGGGGCATTTTCGCCCCCATGCTGACGCTGGGCACCTTACTGGGTACCTGCGTGGGGCAACTGTGCGTTAACCTGTTCCCAGCCTATCATCTTGAAGCCGCGACGTTTGCCGTAGCAGGCATGGGCGCCTTGTTTGCCGCTTCTGTTCGGGCACCGCTCACCGGAATTATTCTGGTACTGGAGATGACCAACAATTATCAGTTGATCCTGCCGATGATTATTACCTGTCTCGGTGCGACACTCTCTGCACAGTATTTCGGCGGTACACCGCTGTATTCAACGATACTGGCACGTACGCTGGCAAAACAACAACCTCAGGAGGAGGGGGCAACGGCGCGGTAAAAGCATCCCGATTACGGCAGGCAGGGCGCGCGCCATCTGTAAAAGGATGGCGTCCGTATGTAAAGCAGACTGCGCGGAACAGGTGCGATATCACGCAGGCTTGTGCAGGGAAACGTCTGGCAGAGAGAAAAGCGATCAGGAAAAGCCAGCCGGCACGGGCAGGAGAAAGGCCTTAAAACAACGCGAACATAAGGGCGACGGGGAAACTCATCGGCCAGGTTGCACCCACCAGAAAGGCACTCAGTAATTTAATGCTGAGTTTGTCGCGGGCGATAAAAAACGTAATGAGCGCGGCAACAAAAGCAACCACGCCGTAGAAAACCAACATGTGTTGATAAAGTGTCATTTGAGCCCTTATCCCTGATTCATGATTTGTTACGATCATGCGGTTTTTTGTGACTTAGATCAAGTATCAGACCTTTTGTGTAAATAAAAAAACAATGCCTTTCTAAGAAGGTAAACCGTAGAGCAGACAAGGTGAGCTGGCGATTTCATGCTGAAATCGTCGAAAGTTCAGGCGATTATGTAACAGCATGCTCGCGCTTACCGTAAGCCTTCAGGCTAATGACAGCCCTCGCTTTCATAGCGCCTCATGCTTCTGCACAGCCAGGCTTTGCGACATATACTGTTTACGGCAACGTGCCTCACGCTTACCTCCTCTCAATACGGTTTCGCACAGGAGTACCCGGTGAATAAACTGATTTCTCTGCTATTAATTTGTTTGAGTCCTGCGGCATTGGCTTTGACGCTGCAGTCAAAAGATTTTAGTGATAATGGCGTGCTGGATAAGAAGTTCGCGGGCGCAGATAAAAGTAAGCCAGCCTGTACCGGGCAGAATGTTTCTCCTGAACTCAACTGGTCCGAAACACCGGCGGGAACAAAAAGCTTTGCCTTGCTGATGACCGATCCTGTTGGCGCAAAAGGGCTCGGGGTTACGCATATGGTGGCATACAACATTGCCGCTGAACGCAGCGCATTTGCTCAGGGCGAACTGACGCAGGGGAAAGGCTATACCGGCGGTAAGAATTCACCGGGTACGGCGCACTATTATGGTCCTTGTCCCCCTGTGGGATCTGGGCTTCATCACTACAACTTTGTGCTTATTGCCACAGACCTGCCGCCGTCTGCGCTCAAAGCCGGTTTAACGCATGATCAACTGCTGAGTAAACTTAAAGGGCATGCGCTGGCTGCTGCAAGCACCGTCGCCCGTTTCGGCAATGACTAACGTGCTATGCGATCAAAAAAACACCCTGCATGTGCAGGGTGTTTTTCGTTAGTTTGCTTTATTTCGCGTCGGCTGGTGAGGGTGGCACTGGTTCTGCGCTTTTATCCAGTTTTCTAATCAGGCTATGCGCTTCAGCTTCGGTTGCCACAGCGGGGGATGAACCGCTTAACGGCTTACGGGCGGTTTCCCTGACCGTCAGAATCGTCAGTAATCCAATCACACCCGCCACCATCATATAGTACGCTGGCATCATGGTATTCTGCGTGGTATCGACCAGCCATGCTGTCAGTAACGGGGTTGTCCCGCCAAACAACGATACAGACAGATTAAAGCCGATGGCGAGCGCACTGTAACGAATATCCGTGGTAAACAGTGCCGGTAATGTCGAGGGCATTGTGCCGCTGAAGCAGGTATGGAGCACGCCCAGAATCAACAGTCCCGCAAAGACGGCCCACATATTATGTGTCCCGATCAACATAAAGCAGGGGATGGAGAGCAAAATCAGCCCTACCGCACCGAAACCAATCACCGGGCGGCGCCCAATGCGATCGGTCCAGCGGCCCCACATCAGCGTGAGCGGCATCATCACAAACATGACAACCATGACCAGTAACAGACCGCTCAGTTCAGGTAAACCCAGCACGCCGGTCAGATAGCTGGGCATATACGACGTCAGCATATAGTTCGACACGTTAAATAACAGGACCAGGCCGATACATTTCATCATCGGGACACGATGCTTACTTAGCATCTTAAACAGGCTCAGGCGCGGTTTGCTTTGCTCCAGTTCCTCCTGCTTTTGCATATGCTGTTTGAAGGCCGGCGTTTCTTCCAGTTTCAGACGCACATACAGGCCGAACAAGCCCAACGGTGCGGCGATAAAAAAGGGCACGCGCCAGCCCCACGACATCATCGCCTCGGACGAGATTACCGAAGTCATGACCGTCACCAGACACGCGCCCAGCAGGTAACCGCCAAGCGTTCCAAACTCCAGGAAGCTGCCCATGAAACCGCGACGTTTGTCTGTGGAATATTCTGCGATGAAGGTGGCTGCACCGCCATATTCACCGCCCGTTGAGAACCCCTGCACCAGGCGGGCGACCAACAAGAGGATGGGGGCCATTATCCCGATAGAGGCATAAGAAGGGATAATGCCGATACAAAACGTGCCAATCGACATCATGATCATCGTTATCGCCAACACCTTCTGGCGTCCAATCCGATCGCCAAGTGGACCAAAGACCATCCCACCCAGTGGACGCACTAAAAAGGCGGCCGCAAAAGTACCAAAGGTGGCGATAAGCTGAATCGCGTTATTGGCATCGGGAAAGAAAACCTTACCGATGATCACCGCCAGATAGCTGTAAACCCCGAAGTCGAACCACTCCATGGCATTGCCTAATGCCGCGGCCCCTACTGCCCGCTTCAGCATCTCATTATCAATAACGGTAATATCATCAACAGTGAGTTTTTTTGGCCTTTTATTCCAGAAATGCTTTTTTGGCCTGGTTGACGATGAATGGTTAGTATCCATATTTTCCTCATACGACTTAAATGGGACGAACTATAGCTTTCGCAGCCAGTCAGCGAGGTTAACGGAAGAGAAGGAAGTGAAAGCTATAAGAGGCCAGTAACTTTAATGATAGAGCGTTCTTAACCGCAGCGTAGAAACATAGTCGATGAATGTCATTTTTTGCAAGTCTCTGGGAAAAAAGACTGTCTTATAAGTGAGATAGCAGAAAATGAGTTTTTACTTTTATTTACATTTTGCTATGTTTTCCAAAAGGCACTGAGAGTGACCCGGGAGCCCGTTAAAAGTGGTGCGCGAAGACTCTCTGCCAGCCAGGGCTGGCAGAGAAGGGCACATCAGGCAGGCTTCGCCTCGGGTGTCCGGCCCGAGAACCACCACAACATCAAGGCTACCAGGGCAATGCAGCCTAATGCGCTAAAGGCAATACTGTAAGAGTAACGGGCCACAATCAGGCCTGTCATGGCCGGGCTCATGGACGCCCCAACGCCCTGCATTAGCATTACCACACTCTGGCCAGCGTTCACGTGCCCACTGCCGCGCAACAGCGACACGATATAGCCCGGCACGGCGACGCCCAGTATCCCGGCCGCAATACCGTCCAGGATTTGTACGGGAACCACGAAAAAGGTCTCCGGAAATTCTGCTGCAATAACCGCGCGCAGTGGCATCATTAACAGTGCGGTCATGATTAAACGGCGATAGCCAATGTGATCGACACGTTTAGAGACAAAGATCGCGACAGGGATCATCACTAACTGGGAAATTACGACCGTTGCGGCAGCATACAGGCCGGGATCCACCGTATCAGGTCCGGTTGAGGAGGCCACACGCATGCTCAGCATGGGCAACAGCGCAGCGTTAGCCAGATGGAACAGCAGCAGCGTCAATCCGGCCACCAGCAACGCCGGTTTGCGCGCCAGTATCCACAGGCTGAGCGTAGGTTTATCCGACGATTTATCGTCCAGGCCGCGCGCCACATCATGGTCAATATCGTCTGCACGAATAGCCAGGGTGGCGATAGCCGCAAATACCGCCATGACCATCATCAGGATGAACACCGCACCCAGCCCCCATTTCCAGGCGGCAAAACCTGCAAGGACAGCCGCCAGCGTATTACCCGCATGGTTATAGGCTTCGTTTCGTCCCATCTGACGGTTGAACCCTTTTTGCCCGGTCAGGCCCAGCGTTATACCTGCCACCGTCGGACCGATGAAGGCGGCAGCGATGCCCGCGACGATTTGCGAAATAATCGCCGTCCATGACTGATTGCTGTACCAGAGCAGTAAGGTAGCGACCGTAATCACGACACAACCCGCCAGGATAATAAAGCGTTTGTAACGTGTGGCGTCGGCAACCACACCCGCCGGTAACGTTGAGAGCAGTCCGGCGATACCGCCTGAGGTCATCACCAGGCCTATTTCATCCGGGCTCCAGTGGCGTTCTGTCAAAAAAATGCCTAAAAAGGGCCCAAGGCCGTCTCTGACGTCGGCCAGAAAAAAACTCATCAGGCACAGCGCCTGAAGTGACCGTTGTGACATGTGCTTTTCCCTGTAGCTGATAAGAAGGTGTGGGTAACGACCACATTTCAATGCGTAACGCAATGCATCATGGCAGTAAAAATACTCAGTAACATAACGTTAAAGTTACAAAATGAAAAAATTCACGTTTTGTGTAATTTAGTCTAATGACTGGCTGACTGTGTGAGGGGCTCTGAGGCTGCCAGCGGTCAGGCTTTATGCCATAGCGTGCCATCCCCTTATTGATGCGGCACTGTCTTCATCGTTGCCACTGGGGAGGCCTGCGGAGGGAGCAGTGTTGGGTCGTGCAGAATTTCACAATTTTTATCCAGAAGCGATTCGACGGATGCCCGGTTCCCTTTATCCCAGCCTCGTCGCGTCACCAGCAGGATAAAGCCGTTTTTTCCTGAAAACGTGGCAGGAACAACGGCAATCCCGTATTCCGCCAACTGAGTCGGAGACAGATGAAAATCGCGGGCAACGGATGCAACAGGATAAATGCCCATCACACTGGGCTGCAGGACGCGTCGCGCATAATAAGTGTGCGTTAACAATTTGTCTGGCAGGGGATGCCAGTCATCCAGAATATAAGGGCGTTCAGCCTGTAACTGGCGATAGACATCTTCCCGCAGGCAGGTGAGATGAATATGCAGTTGATTCTGGCTGCGCCCCCAGGCGGAATTGACAGCCATGCCCAGCCTGTCTTCCGGCACAGTTCCGCCATACGCCGCCATTACGCGATAACGCATCAGCCACGCATAACCGAAATAGTCTGTGCGGGTCGTATACGACAATAAGGGGCTTTCGATACCAGATAACAAAAGTGTGGGCACCAGAATAAAATGATACGGATAACGTGGATTTTGAATAACGCTGAAGCCCTGCTGTTCCCCTTTTGCAAGATAGACTTGCTGGCAGGGGGCAGGATAGCCAGTGTACGCGTAGTTCACCCTGCAAACGTCGTTCGTCACCATCCACAACACATCCTGGCGCGCACAGCCTGACAGCGCAAAAGCTATCCCTGCCAGAATACACAGACGGCACAGAAGGGGCAGGAGAGCCATCAGACTGCCGCCGGTGTTAACGTGCCGCGTGGCGCCGTGCTATGTGCATAATCCGAAGTGTTCGCGTTCTGAAATGCCATACCTTATTTGTCCTTACAGGCTTATCCGTTCCACCGGCTACACAATAAATTAGCGCCACGCCACAATAAAGGCCACAGCGTGTGTGACAGAAGATCATCCCGCGCGTGTTTCTGCGCTGGCCGTGCCGAACGCCCATCGGCCGCAGAGGTGAGATCTTTGATCACTTAGCGAATCACCAGCTGTGTCAGTGCGGATAACAAGGCATCTACCTTCGGCAGCAGTTGCTTACGGCGTGGCCAGATGACGCTCAGGGCCAGACCATCAGGCTGTAATTGTGGCAGGATAATCTCCAGTTCGCCTTTAGCTACGGCACTGTTTACCAGCCAGGAGGGCATTTGCGCTATGCCAAGTCCGGCTATGACCGCCTGGAGTTGCGCATCTACATCACCCAATGCCATCCGAAACGGCATATCTCGCCACTGGACATGTCCTTCTTCACGGGGGAATAACCAGGGTTTGGGCGTGTTATCCGCGCGTTCGTAAAGAATGGCCCGATGTTGCATCAGCGCCTGTTCGTCCTGTGGCCGGCCTTCGCGATCCAGCCAGGCTGGCGATGCACAAAACACCATTCTCTCTCGTCCCAGGTAGCGACTACCCATTGAGGCTGGTAAATCGGCGGATCCGCCAATCCTGACCGCGACATCAATACCTTCGTCGAAGAGATCAATAAAACGATCTGAAAAGCTCACTCTGAGCTCAAGCTCGGGATGCTGCTGGCAAAACGGAATCAGCAACGGCATCACATTCAGGCGACCATACGTATGCGGCACAGCGAGTCGCAGGCGTCCTGACGGAATAATACGTTGTGCTGCCAGAACTGACTCAGCTTCAGCAAGCTCCTCCATGATGCGTATGCAGGTTTGGTAATAGGCGTTACCGGCATCGGTGAGCTGCAGCCTGCGTGTTGTGCGCTCCAGCAGGCGCGAGCCCAGCCGCGCTTCCAGCCGACTGACGCTTTTACTGACGGCGGAGCCGGTGACATGCAGACGTGCTGCCGCAGCAGTAAAACTGCCGCTTTCAACACTGGCAACAAAGGGAACAATATCCTTAAGACGTTGATCGTGCATGATTGATGAACTCAGGTTGAGAATGCTGTGAATAATTACCAATAATAGGAATTAAATTCTCTATTATGCTTAGCATTACGCAAAACGAGGAGAATTAACATGCAAAAACAGGCTTTGATTGTCGGAATCAGCGGGGTTATCGGACGAGCGCTGGCTGAAAGGTTAATGAAAGACGGATGGCAGGTCAGCGGATTATCCCGCGGTCGCGGCGCTGTTCCGCAAGGCTGCCACAGTCTGACGGCCGATTTGACCGATCCCGATGCGGTGCGCGCTACCCTGAAAGATACGAAACCCGATGCGGTATTCTTCAGCGTGTGGGCGCGTCAGGACACCGAAAAAGAGAATATCCGCGTCAATGGCGGGATGATCCGTAATGTCATTGAGGCACTCGGCGAGCGCTTACAGGGGGCGCATGTTGCCCTTGTCACCGGACTGAAGCACTATCTGGGGCCGTTCGAGGCTTACGGTAAAGGTGCGGTGCCGGTTACGCCTTTCCGTGAAGAACAAGGTCGTCAGCCCGTTGATAACTTTTATTACGCGCAGGAAGATGAGGTTTTTGCAGGCGCTGACAAGTACGACTACCGCTGGAGTGTCCATCGTCCCCATACCATTATTGGCTATGCGCTCGGCAATGCCATGAACATGGGGCAGACGCTGGCCGTTTACGCGACCTTGTGTAAAGAAAAAGGCTGGCCGTTTATCTTCCCGGGCTCACCTGAACAGTGGAACGGCGTTGTGGATATGACCGATGCGGACCTCCTGGCTGAACAACTTGAGTGGGCGGCAACCAGTCCAGACGCGGCCAATCAGGATTTTAACGCTGTCAATGGTGATGTGTTCCGCTGGAACTGGATGTGGCCGAAACTGGCTGAATATTTTGGTATTGAAGCCGCTGCTTATCCGGCAAAAATGATGCCGCTCGATGGCCGTATGCAGGACGCTGCCAGCGTATGGCAGGCCATTGCCGGGCGCGAAAACCTGCGCGAGAGCGACGTCACCCGACTGGCGTCATGGTGGCACACTGACGCCGATCTGGGCCGTCCAATGGAAGCCTTTACCGATATGAGTAAAAGCCGTAAAGCGGGGTTTACCGGCTACCGCAGCACGCTGGATTCATTCATCCAGCTGTTCGATAAGCTGAAGCAGGAAAAAATCATCCCGCAGTAACGGGATTCGGCCCTGTCAGCGGAAGGCCATCGTCGCTGCGCTAAGGGTTATACTTGTAGTCTGACTGACGTGAAATAAGGACCAGGACGATGGCAACGTGTTTTATCATTGGCGCGGCGGGAAAAGTAGGTACCCACCTGACGAAACAGCTTTGCGCCAGACAGCATGCGGTCTCGGCGCTGCACCGTAAACCGGAGCAGGCCGAAGCCATCACCGTTGTGGGCGCGACACCGATCATGGGCGATCTTCAGAAACTCAGCGTTGAGACGCTGGCGCAGAAAATGACCGGTCATGAGGTGGTGATTTTCAGCGCAGGGGCGGGTGGTGCTGGCATTGAACTCACCAATGCTATTGATGGTCAGGGTCTGGCGCTGGCGGTTGCTGCAGCAGAGAAGGCGGGGGTTAACCGTTTTTTGCTGGTGTCGGTTTTTCCGGATGCGGCGCGGGGCGAAAAAACGTCTGAAGGCTTCGAGAACTACATGCATGTGAAGCGGCTGGCGGATGTTCGCCTGGTGGAAAGTCAGCTTGACTGGGTAATCCTGCGTCCCGGGACGTTAACGGATACGGCGGGCAGTGGCACCGTACGAGCCGGTTACGCCATCCCCTACGGAGCGGTTCCACGTGAAGACGTTGCCGCCACGCTGGTGGCGCTCGTTGAAACACCGCAACTGAATCACAAAATCATTGAACTGACCGCAGGTGATGAAAGCATCAGTCACGCTCTGCAACGTTTGCAGCGCTAAAAAAAAACGGCCCCTGTCAGGGGGCCGTTTTCTGTTACTGCCAGCTTATTTTACACAGCGCGAGCAGTGTTCACGTTCGATATGCTGGAAAAAGTCATTTCCTTTGTCATCGACCAGAATGAAGGCCGGGAAATTTTCTACTTCGATTTTCCAGATTGCTTCCATTCCTAACTCAGCGTATTCCACACACTCCAGGCTCTTGATGCTCTGTTGCGCCAGAACTGCCGCGGGTCCGCCAATACTGCCCAGGTAAAACCCGCCGTGTTTATGACAGGCATCAGTAACCTGCTGGCTGCGGTTGCCTTTTGCCAGCATCACTTTGCTGCCGCCATTTGCCTGCAGAAGGTCAACATAGGAATCCATGCGGCCTGCTGTTGTCGGGCCCAGTGAACCCGATGCATAGCCTTCAGGCGTTTTTGCCGGTCCGGCATAGTATACCGGGTGATCCTTGATGTACTGCGGCAGGCCTTCGCCGTTATCAATACGTTCTTTCAATTTCGCATGCGCAATATCGCGGGCCACGATAATGGTGCCGGTCAGGGACAGACGGGTGGACACCGGATACTCAGAAAGCTGTGCAAGAATCTCATTCATTGGGCGATTCAGGTCAATATGCACCACCTCGCCCTCACCCTGTTTGCGCAGCGCTTCAGGAATATAGCGTCCAGGATTGGCTTCCAGCTTCTCAATCCAGATACCGTCGCGGTTGATTTTGGCTTTGATATTGCGGTCAGCGGAGCAGGAGACGCCCATACCGACGGGGCAGGATGCGCCGTGGCGTGGCAGACGGATAACGCGGATATCGTGGGCGAAATATTTTCCGCCAAACTGTGCGCCCAGCCCTAACTGCTGTGCGGCTTCCAGTAATTCCTGTTCCAGCTGAACATCGCGGAATGCCTGGCCATGCTCGTTGCCTTCTGTTGGCAAGCCATCGTAGTAGTGCGTTGACGCCAGCTTCACGGTTTTCAGCGTGCTTTCAGCAGAGGTACCGCCAATGACAAAGGCGATATGGTAAGGCGGACAGGCGGCGGTGCCCAGGGTGCGCATTTTATCGACAAGATAATTCTTCAGCTTACCCGGGCTGAGCAGGGCTTTGGTTTCCTGGTACAGATAGGTTTTGTTGGCTGAACCGCCCCCTTTGGCGATGCAGAGAAATTTGTATTCGTCACCATCCACGCTGTAGAGATCGATCTGGGCGGGCAGGTTAGTCCCGGTGTTGACCTCTTTATACATGTCCAGCGCCGCGTTCTGTGAGTAACGCAGATTGTCTTCGATATAGGTATTGTAAATCCCCTTTGACAGGGCGGCCTCATCACCTCCACCTGTCCACACGCGCTGACCTTTTTTCCCCATAATGATGGCTGTACCGGTGTCCTGGCAGGTTGGCAGCACACCTTTGGCCGCGATTTCTGAATTGCGCAGGAACTGGAGTGCCACATACTTGTCGTTATCGCTGGCTTCAGGATCGTCAAGAATAGAGGCCACCTGCTGCTGGTGGGCCGGGCGCAACATAAAGGAAGCATCATGAAAAGCCTGTTGCGCGAGTAAGGTTAACGCCTGAGGTTCTACTTTCAGCACCTCCTGCCCGTCAAATTCAGCAACGGAAACATAGTCAGGGGTGAGCAGGTAGTATTCGGTATCCTCGTGGGTAAGAGGGAAGGGGTTCTGATAATAAAAAGGTTTGTTCGACATGGTATCTCACTTAATGACGTGCTGGCTCCTTTTGAGACAGGCTGACAGGAGCAACATCACAGGCGAATTCGTTGTTTATTATGCTTGCCAGCCGTAAGCGCAGGCTGGCAAGTAATGGCATGTTATCGTATGACGCGCTGGATTGCACAGGGCGCGGTCAGAACATCCACACCATCCAGGGATAAGCAATCAGCATCATTGCAATCAGGAAGATAGCGCCGAAGATAGTTCCCAGTCGCCAGTAATCCTTAGTGGGTAAGTAGCCGCTGCCGTAATAAATAGGGCTTGGACCTGTACCGTAAGGTGTGATGATGCCCATCACGCCCAGAGAGGTACACAGCATCAGACAGAACACGGGCATATTGATGCCAGGAATCGAGGCGGCAATCGTCAACATGGCAGGCAGTAACGCCGTTGTGTGCGCGGTGGTACTGGCGAACAGGTAATGCAGCAGGAAAAAGGCAATTAACAACACGACCGCCGAGATCTGTGGATCATAGCCTTGCAGTAATATTCCTCCTTCTTTACCCAGCCAGGCGATAAAGCCCACTCTGGCCAGACCGTCAGCCAGGGCTACCAGCGTGGCAAACCAGGCAAAAGTATTCCAGGCCGCTTTGTTGCTGGTGATATCATTCCAGTTAAGCACACCAGTCCACAGCATCAGGATGATGACTAACAGTGCCGCCATGGCCGGTTCGATCCAGGCAGTAGCAAAAATCCACATCAACAGCGCACAGACCACAAACACCAGTAACAGGATTTCATTGCGGGTCAGTTTACCCAGTTTTTCAAGCTCTGCCATCGCCCAGCGTGGCACCTCATCATTCACTTTGACTTCAGGTGGATAGAACCAGTAAGCCAGCAGCGGCATGGTCAGAATCAGCAGCAGACCTAAAGGAATAAAGGCAAGAAACCACATTCCCCAGGAAATATCGAAGCCAATGACGCTTTTGACTAAAGCAAGAGCTAACAGATTCGGCGCCAGTGCAGACAGGAACATGGAGCTGGTAATACAGGCCGCCGTGATGGCAACCCACATTAAGTAGGATCCGATTTTGCGTGCGCTGGGATCGTTGGGTTTAGAGCCATACAGCGGTGGCAGGTTGGCGATAATCGGGTAGATGGTACCGCCACTGCGCGCGGTGTTAGACGGAGTAAAGGGTGCTAACAGCAGGTCAGCAAAAGTGATGGCATAACCTAATGTTAAGCTGCGGCGGCCCAGATATTTCACCAGAATCAGGGCCAGACGACGACCAAACTGCGTTTTATCGTAGCCAGCAGCAAACATGAATGCGCCAAAGATCAGCCACACGGTTGAATTACCAAAGCCGCTGACGGCCCATTTAAAGGACTCCGTTGCCAGTTTAAATGTCGGATTGGCCAGTTCTGTCGGACTAAACAGCAAAAACTGACTGAAGAGGGCGATGACTACGACGCCTGTCAGACCAATTACGGCACCGGGCAGCGGCTCAAAAATCAAGCCTACAATCACCCCAACAAAGATGGCGAAGAAATGCCATGCATAAGGTTCAAGACCGGACGGTACGGGGACGAGTAATAAAAGCACTGCGACGATGACAGGCAGGGCTAGCATCAGTGCTTTATTTTTTTTGCCCGCAGCTGCAGGGGCTGCTTTAGGGGGCTCTTTCATGTTTGAGAGTGTTTTCATAGTGTTTTTCTACGAGTTAAGGATAATACGATTAACGCCCCGGCGAATTCTTCAAGGCATTTTATTTATTCTACATTATAAGAATAACCCGTGGTGTTTTATATTCTTTTAACGTTTCTACTCGTGCGATGCAGAAAATTTAAGAAACCATGTGAATATGATGCGACTTCTGGAAAATAAAATTTTGATCTGGATCAAAAAAGTTAAATTGTATTTTTTATGTTTTAACAAATTAAACAATAATCAATGAGGAACAGGTGAGTAAGATAGCATTGAATACTTTTTGCAACCACATCAGGAAGAAAAAACACAGAACGTTAATTTTAAATTATTGTTTTTAGTGGGTTTATTTTACTGCTGTTTCACTATTGCTTTTTGGTAACTATTGATTAACAATAACCATACATCACGAAATCACTCCAATCAAACAAAAAGTCTAAAGATATTTAAAAGTTAAATAATTAAAATTATATCTTATGAAACTAAATTAACTGATATATTGGAAGCATGACATCGGACCACTTAAATTAAATTAAAAACGTCCAGAAAGAATTCCCGGTTTTTGATATTTTGGAGTTAATCGCAATGAATACACTCACCCCAATTCTTAATCCCCTCACTTTGCCGCGTGGTGCAGTTTTAAAAAATCGTCTGATCATGGCACCAATGACAACCTGTACCGGATTTTATGATGGTACGGTGACCAGCGAGTTGGTTGAATATTACCGTGCACGTGCGGGCAGTATCGGAACAGTGATTGTTGAGTGCTGCTTTATCGATCCAAAAGGTCCGGCTTTTCCGGGTGCGATCGCCATCGACAGCGACAACAAAATACCCGGCTTAAAACGCATCGCTGACGCCATCAAGGAAAAAGGATCCACCGCGATTCTTCAAATCTATCACGGCGGACGCATGGTTGAGCCTGAACTGATTGGCGGTAAAACCCCTGTCGCGCCCAGCGCAATTGCGGCACCCCGTGAAGGGGCAACGACGCCCCGCGCCTTAACGGCAGAAGAAGTGGATACCATGATCACCAAATTTGGTGATGCCGTTAACCGCGCCATCAAAGCGGGTTTCGATGGCGTAGAAATCCATGGCGCTAACACCTATCTTATTCAGCAATTCTACTCACCTAACTCAAATCAGCGTGAAGACAAATGGGGCGGCAGTCGTGATAACCGCGCCCGCTTCCCGCTGGAAGTGCTGGATATCACGCATAAGATGGCCGAGCGCTTTGCGCATAACTCGTTCATCATCGGTTATCGTTTTTCGCCTGAAGAACTCGAAGTGCCCGGCATCCGCTTTGACGACACAATGTACTTACTGGAGAAACTTGCAGCACGGGGCCTGGATTATGTGCACTTCTCTGTCGGGCAGTTGATGCGCCCATCCATCGTGGATACCACCGATCCTACACCGCTTATTGAGAAGTTTATTGCCATGCGGTCAGAAACCCTGGCGAAGGTCCCGGTAATAGGTGTCGGCGGCGTGGTTAACAAAGAGGATGCAGAAAAGGCACTGGAAAAAGGCTATGACCTGGTCGCCGTCGGTAAAGCCTGCATCGCTTATCCAGACTGGACTGACCGCATCATCAATAACGAGCACCTTGAACTCTATATCGACAGCAACAAACGTGAAGCTTTACTCATCCCCGAGCCTCTGTGGCGTTTCTCACTGGTTGACGCCATGATTCGTGACATGAGCGAAACCGGTCGTAAATACAAAGCGGGCGTTTATCAGGAGAAAGTTGAGGCTGAAGCACTGAAGCTGAAAATCAACGTTACGCTGGATACCGATCGTATTACCGATATTTCCCTGGTTCCTGATGACACGCTGGATGTGGACTTCACCACCACGTTTGAAAGTCTGCGTAATCGTATTCTGGTGGCAAACAGCCCACATGTTGACGCGATTACCGGTGCGACGACACAGAGTGAAGCGCTGAAAAAAGCGGTCTCACGCGCAATGACCACATCGAACAAAGCACACGTCATTGAAGAGGGCGGCAATCCCAACGCGCCACAGCAGTATGACGTTGTGGTTGTTGGCAGTGGTGGTGCAGGGCTGGCCGCCGCCATTCAGGCCCACGATGAAGGCGCTAAAGTGGTGGTCATTGAGAAGATGCCGACCATTGGCGGCAACACCATTAAAGCCTCTGTCGGGATGAACGCCGCAGAAACGTGTTTTCAGAAGCTGAAAGGGATTCAGGACAGCAAGGAGCTGTTTTATGAAGAAACCCTCAAAGGCGGTAAATTTAAAAATAATCCCGCGCTGTTGCGTGAGTTTGTTGACTTAGCGCCGGAAGCCATCGACTGGCTGGCAGATCACGGTATTGAGCTTAACGATATCACTATCACAGGCGGTATGAGTATCGACCGTACGCATCGCCCTGCAGACCGCTCCGCTGTCGGCGGCTTCCTGATTAGTGGTCTGGTGAAAAATATCAACAGCCGTAATATCGACGTGCTGCTTGAAACCGCAGTTGAAGAGATCCTGTTTGAAAATGGCGCGGTCAGCGGCGTGAAGGTGGTGGATGAATACAATGACAGCCGTATTCTGAACGCAAAAAGCGTGATTGTGGCGACAGGCGGTTTCAGTGCTAACCGGGAAATGGTGGTGAAATATCGCCCGGAACTGGATGGTTTTGTCACCACCAACCATAAAGGCGCTACCGGTGCAGGCATCGCAATGCTGCAAAAAATTGGGGCGGATACAGTCGATATGGGCGAGATTCAGATTCACCCGACCGTCGAGCAGACGACATCTTACCTGGTCTCAGAATCAATTCGCGGTGGCGGGGCGATCCTGGTCAGCCAGGCAGGCCAGCGCTTCTACAACGAAATGGAAACTCGCGATAAAGTTTCGGCACAGATTATTGCGCTGCCAGAAAAAAGTGCCTGGATTATCTTTGACGAGCAGGTCCGTATGAACAACAAGGCCGCTGATGAATATATTGCGAAAGGCTTTGTGATCAGCGCCCCGAGCGTAGCGGAGCTGGCGGTTAAGCTGAATATGGAACACCGTACGCTGGAAGAGACACTGCAACGCTACAACGGTTTTGTGATTAAACAGAAAGACGAGGATTTTGGCCGTCAAACCGCGCTGCGTCATCCGTTAAGCGAAGGGCCTTTCTATGCCATTCGCATCGCGCCCGGCGTCCATCACACAATGGGCGGCGTGACTATCAACACGGCGACTGCAGTACTGGACACCAATAAGCAGGTTATTAACGGTGCCTGGGCTTGTGGTGAGGTCGTCGGTGGTATCCACGGCGCAAACCGTATCGGTGGAAACGCGGTTGCCGATATCATCATCTTTGGTATTCTTGCTGGCGCAAACGCAGCGGCTTTTGCCAAACGCTAAGCCGTGATATCCGGCATCCGTATAACATCGGATGCCGGTTCTTCTTTCTCCCCGAGTCCTGTCGCTTATGCAAACTGATTCGCACGTGTACGCCTATTCCGCCGTCCTGATGGGCTCGCCCATTCTGCTTAAGCTGTATGAGCATAATGAGGCGCTGGCAGGTCAGGTTTTTCGCTTGATCAAACAGTATGAGAATGTGCTTACCGTCAATCGCGAGCACTCCGAAGTGATGGCGATTAATCATGCGGCCGGTCAGCATCCCGTCAGCGTCAGCCAGCCCGTGTTTAGGTTAATTGAGCGTGCACTTGCGGTCAGCCTGCTGCCTGAAAGTAGTTTTAATCTGGCCATCGGACCGCTGGTCAAATGCTGGAAGATCGGCTTTCAGGGGAAAAGCGTGCCGGCGCGGGCAGAGATACAGGCAAAACTCGCCTTAACCCATCCTGAGTATATTGAACTTGATGCGACGAACCGTTCGGTCTTTCTGAAGCAAGCGGGCATGGAGATTGATCTGGGTGCGATTGCCAAGGGCTATATTGCCGATCGGGTGCAGGCATTTTTACATGAGCAGGGTGTGGACAGCGCGCTCATCAATCTTGGCGGCAATGTGCAAACGCTCGGCGCGCCGCCTGATGCACCGCAGGAAGGCTGGGCAATTGGTTTAAAAAAACCCTTTGCCGCTTCGGACGCGCTGCTTGGGGTGATTAACGTAACGAATAAATCCGTAGTGACTTCCGGGATTTACGAACGTTACTTTGAACAGGAAGGGGTCTGCTACCACCATATCCTGGACAGGCATACCGGCTATCCGCTGGATAACGCGCTACTCAGCGTAACCATTGTGTCAGATCACTCAATTGATGGGGATATTTTTACCACGCTGATCTATGGCATGGGCATTGAAAAGGGGAGCGACTATCTGAAAGCCTATCCCGGCATAGAGGCTATCTTCGTGACGCGCGACAAACGCATCATCTGCTCGTCACAACGTCACTTTGATTTTACATTGCTGGATCACAGCTTCCGCTACATCACTGGCAGTACTGACGTAAAAGTGCGTGATACTCAGGCTGGAGACGGTAACGATAAACCGGACGACCTGTCACACCGTAATGAATGCTCGTAAATAAAATATTGCTTTGTGCCAGCCAAATCAGGTATTTGCGGCAAGATACACGAGAAATATTGACCTCCGTTGCCAGCTCATCGGTGGAAAATTCCGTTCCGGGATGCGCATCAATCCACAGGCAAAGCGTACGCAGTGTTTGCGGTGTCAGTCCTTTAGGCAGACGTTTTGTCTCGTTGGCGTTCGCCGGGTTGCCGTGCAGCAACTGGTCGACATCAGATTGTTGATAAAACTGATGATTATCCATGAGCCGTTTTTTTTGTCGCCAGCCGGTCAATGCTTCTTCAAAGCGCGAAAACTGAAACGGTTTAATCAGGTAATCCACAACACCATAATTCAGCGAGGTTTTGATGGTTGCCGCATCCGCTGCTGACGAGATGATAATCACGTCAATCGGACGACCGGCGCTGCGCAGCTCCGGCAGCAAATCCAGTCCGTTTTCCTGCTGCATATAGATATCCAGCAAAATAAGATCAACGGCCGGATCGGTCTGCAACAGGCGTTCTTTGGCTTGCAGTAACGTGGACGCAGTGCCACAACAGGTAAAACCGTCTATCTGACCGATGTAGCATCGGTTCAGCTCGGCCACCATGGCATCATCGTCTACAACTAACACATTGATCATTCGTTAATATTTCCTCTTTCCCACGGAAGCTGTACTAAAAACTGCGTATACACGCCTGGCTCGGATTCGACGCTGACGTTACCGCCCAGACTTTCCGTTTGTTGCTTGAGTAAAAACAGTCCAACGCCACGATCTTCACCTTTGGTGGAAACGCCACGTTCGAAAATGGTTGCCAGCTGATCGGCAGGAATGCCGGGACCATCGTCGCTGACCTCACATGACAACCAGCCGTTTTGGTAGTGCAGCATGACGTGAATTTCACCGTCCATATCCGGGTCAAGCGCCTCAAGGGCGTTTTCAATCAGGTTACCCAGCACCGTTATTAATGCGGCAATTTGCTGTTCACTGCCGCTGTCTGGCAGGTAGCTGGCTTCGCTCAGAATTAGCTGATGGCCTTCATCCGTCACACGATTAATTTTGCTTAACAGGAAACCCGCAATGACCGGTGATTTAATCTTCTGCAACAGCGAACCGATTTCGGTCTGGTAGTTATTGGCCGTTTTAAGGATGTACTCTTCCATCTGCGCATAGTTTTTCATGTGCAGCAGCCCAAGAATCACGTGCAGTTTGTTCATGAATTCATGGGAACGTTCACGCAGCGCATCCACATAGTTTACCATGCCGTCGAGACGCTGCATTAGCTGACTGATCTCTGTCTTGTCCCTGAAGGTGCTCACCGCGCCAATGATACTGCTGCGACTACGCACGGGTACGGTGTTGCTGATCAGTATTTTGCCGCGCACGTTAAGTTCTTCATCATATGCGGCTTTGCCTTCATGCAACGCATCACGCAGATGGGTCAGCATTTGCGCATTTTCCGGTACGCGATCGCCACTCAGAAAGGCTTCACGCGTCGTCTCTTTCAATAATTGTGACGCTGCCTGATTGATCAGGCTGACGCGGGACTGATCGTCGACGGCAATGACGCCTTCCTTAATCGAATCCAGGATAGCCTGACGCTCTTCAAACAAACTGGAGATTTCGTACGGCTCTAACCCCAGCAAAATATGCTTCAGGCGTTTTACTAAAATGAAAATGCCCAGCATGCCGACCAACGCGCCTAATAATACCGTCCAGAAGATATTCCAGCGGCTTTTTGTGACTTGTGCGGCAACGTCATTCACTGAGATGCCAATAGCCACAACGCCGATTTGCTGGTGTCTGGCATTAAACACAGGTGTAAACACTCGGAGTGCTTCGACCAGAACGCCATGATTAACCGCAACGTTCTCATGACCCTGTAAAGCAGGGTTAATATCCTCACCGACAAAATGTTGGTTAACCGCATCAGGATTCGGATGCGAAAACCGAATACCGCGCATATCTGTTACCACGACAAACAGCAAATCATTACGTTTACGCGTTGCCTGGGCGATAGGCTGAATGATCTTGCTGCCATCAGGCTGGGTCAGCGCCTGCTGGATTTCCGGGCTGTCAGCCAGCGTTCGCGCCACGGCCAGGGCCTTATCTTTCACATGCGCACGTGTGAAGTTATCAATCTGCACATAGTAAAGCAGATGTACGCTTAACAAGACGGTCATCAACACAGCAGCCATCATCAGAGACGAGAGCGTGCTGAGTTTCATGGGGCGTTTTTTAGACGAACGGTGGGGCCGGGAGTCATTCATAGTGAGTATCAGCAATAGTAAGGTTCGCGATGCAACATACGCGAAGTCGTACCACCAGTACAGTTTCATGGCCAGCGATCATCAGTTTAAAAAAACTCACCACACAGGCAGGACTGATTCAGGTCAATGCTGCTCCCCAAAAGTAAAGCTATCGTGCGTCATTGCGCGTGTTTTCCGTGCTTATCCCCCAGAGGCATCTTATTGCCACAATGAAATGTCAGCTTGTTATTCTGGAGTCAGGGTTGATGAAGAAGAAGAACGGCACGCCAATGCCTCACGATGCAACGTTTCGACAATTTCTCTCGCAGCCCGAGATTGCACGTGACTTTATGGAATTGCATCTTCCCGCCGAATTACGCGCTATTTGTGATCTGAATACATTGAAACTGGAATCCGGCTCTTTTGTGGAAGACGACCTTCGCCAGTATTTCAGTGATGTTCTCTACAGTCTGAAAACGACACGAGACGAGGAGGGCTATATCCATGTACTGATCGAACATCAGTCCTCCCCGGATAAACTGATGGCTTTCAGATTACTGCGGTACGCGGTGGCGGCCATGCAACGTCACCTTGAAGCCGGCCACAAAAGTCTGCCGCTGGTGATTCCTGTCCTCTTCTATACCGGGAAACGTAGCCCCTATCCCTACTCGACCCGTTGGCTCGATGCATTCAGCGATCCCGTACTGGCAGCCCGACTCTATGCCGAACCCTTCCCGCTGGTGGATGTCACCGTGATTCCTGATGAAGAAATTGCGGGTCATCGCAGTATGGCCGCGCTGACACTGCTCCAGAAGCATATCCATCAGCGTGATTTTGCGGAGCTGATGGATACGCTTGTCCCGGTATTGCTGGCAGGCTATCTTTCTTCATCACAAGTCATATCATTGATACACTACATTGTGCAGACAGGGGAAACTTCGGATGCCGAAGCCCTGGTCAGAGAACTGGCACAACGTGTGCCGCAACATGGAGACGAACTAATGACCATCGCGCAGCAGCTCGAACAAAAAGGCATCGAAAAGGGCATTCAGCTGGGACATGAAGCGGGGCGTTCTGAAGGGGAACGTGAAGCCACGCTGAAAATTGCCCGTACTATGTTGCAAAACGGCCTGGATAACGAGACGGTAATGAAAATGACGGGTCTTAATGCGGATGATCTGGCGCAGATCCGTCACTGAGGATCCCCTTGACCGGTCAGTGATAAAGAGCCGCTTTTATCACCGTTGAGAGACTCACTATCCGTAATATCTTATCTGGAACGGCGCGCTTTCCTCTTTGTGTTTTAGCCTTCCTGCGAGTAAAAGCTGTCGCATCATTTCTCATCACCGCGCGCTGAAAATATTTGCCTTAGGGCATTGTATATTGCAAAACGCCCCTTTATTGTGTGGTTAAAATATATCGATAATGAAGTTAACCTTTTGTAACTAAATTAATCGAAATAAAGAAGCTTTTAATTTTTTAACTATTTTCACATTAACTACGCAATAACAATATTTTAAACTTTCGGGACTTTTTTTAACTACTTCTCCACGTTAATTGTAGATTCCGAATGATTAAATCAACTAAATTCGTACCTGCACTTTCGCTTGCAGCGTTACTCGTTTCTTCAGTCACCCATGCTGAAAATTCACCAGAAAAAACAGACGTTCTGCTGATCGGCGGCGGTATCATGAGTGCTTCTCTGGGCACCCTGCTGGAAGAGCTACAACCGGGCTGGAAACAGATCATGGTTGAGAAGCTTGATGGTGTGGCACTTGAATCCTCGAATGGCTGGAATAATGCCGGTACCGGCCACTCCGCCAATATGGAACTGAACTACACGCCTGAGCGTGCTGATGGTTCTATTGACGTGACCAAAGCGCTTGAAATTAACGAAGCCTTCATGATCTCCCGCCAGTTCTGGAGTTCTCAGGTGAAAGACGGCGTGTTAAATAACCCGCGTTCATTTATCAACTCTACGCCGCATATGAGTTTTGTATGGGGCGATAATGTGGATTATCTGACTAAGCGCTACGCGGCGTTGCAGAAAACCGTCCTGTTCCAGGGTATGCAGTTCTCCACCGATCACAAACAGATTGCGCAGTGGGCACCTCTGGTGATGGAAGGTCGCGACCCTCAACAAAAAGTGGCGGCAACTTGGACGCCTGTCGGGACCGACGTTAACTACGGTGAAATTACCCGTCAGTTGATTGGTAGCCTGAAGAAACATGATAATTTCCGTCTGGAAACGTCTTCTGAAGTCACTGACTTCAAACGTAACAGCGATAACTCCTGGCACGTGACCATCAAAGATGCCAAAAATGGCGGCGAACGCACGGTAGACGCAAAATATGTGTTCATCGGCGCGGGCGGCGGTGCGCTGAAGTTACTGCAAAAAACCGGCATTCCCGAAGCGGATAATTATGCAGGTTTCCCGGTTGGCGGCTCATTCCTGGTCACCAAAAACCCGCAGATTGCTGAGCGTCATTTAGCCAAAGTTTACGGTCAGGCTTCTGTGGGTGCGCCACCGATGTCCGTTCCACATCTTGATACACGCTACTTCGATGGCAAACGTGTCGTGTTGTTTGGACCTTTCGCCACGTTCTCAACCAAGTTCCTGAAAAACGGTTCGCTGTTTGACTTGCTGAGCTCGACGACGACTCACAACTTTATGCCAATGACCCATGTGGGCCTGGATAACTTCGATCTGGTGAAATACCTGATTGGTCAGGTCATGTTGAGCGATGATGACCGCTTTGCTGCGCTGAGAGAATACTATCCTGATGCGAAGAAAGAAGACTGGACGCTGATCCAGGCCGGTCAACGTGTACAGATCATCAAGAAAGATGCAGAGAAAGGTGGCGTGCTGAAACTCGGTACAGAAATCGTGACCGATCAGCAGAAAACCGTTGCTGCACTGCTGGGCGCATCGCCAGGCGCATCAACCGCTGCACCTATTGCGATTAACGTTATGCAGAAACTGTTCCCGGAGCAATTCAAGTCTGCGGAATGGCAGGAAAAAATCCGTAAAATTGTTCCTGCTTACGGTCAGAAACTGAACGACAATCCTGCACTGACACAGCAGGTGTGGGATGAAACGGCTGCAACGCTGCAGCTGACGAAGCCACCGGTTATTAACATGGGCACTAAGCCTGCTGAAGCTCCCGCGGCGAAAAGTGATAAAACACCTGAACCAGCGAAGCACGATATGGCGCTGTAATGCCATAATATGAAAAAGCCCGCGTCATCACTGACGCGGGCTTTTTTACGTCTGAAGCGTGCGCGCAATCTTCATCAGGTTTTATCACGGCGCCAACTGGACCACGGATCTTCATCGGATGACGGTGTGGAATCCGGTTGCGCGTCATCCCGTGAAGCCAGGTACAGGGCTTCCACTTCAGCGCGCGCCCAGGGCGTCCGGCGAAGAAACTTCAGACTGGACTTCACACTGGGATCGTTTTTAAAACAGTTGATATTGATACGCTTGCTCAGTTCAGCCCAGCCATATCGTGCCACCAGGCTGTTGACCTGCATTTCAAGTGTAATACCGTGCAGGGGATCGTTAGAGACGTGAGCGGTCATAGTCTTTCCGGTAAATGCTGTAAAAGTCTTATCCTGCAGCACGATGCTGCGTGGCGCAAGTCAGTTCAGTCAGGGGCGCTGTGGGGCGACATTGTCCACCGGCACGATAAGCCTTGCGGACAGTCTTCACAAATAAATAAGGCCGGTAAAAATTACCGGCCTGAGTCAGGCAGAATAAGAAAGGCTTACAGCAATGACTGTGCTGTTTTCTCCAGGAGTGCCAGCAGGACAGTAATGTCCTCCAGGGTCACCGTTGGGTTCAACAACGTCATTTTCAGGCAGGTCATACCGTTATGCTCGGTCACGCCGACATTGGCCCGGCCGGATTCCAGCAATGCATCGCCGATGCGCTGGTTGAACAGCGCAATGTCAGCATCGCTCCAGCCCGCGGACTGATGTGGGCGATAACGGAACAGGACGCTCGCCAGCTGAGGTTTCATTACCAGCTCCAGCGCATCCTGCTGTTCAATAAACTGCGCAACCTGCTGTGCCAGCGTGACGCCGTGATCGATAATTTCGGCATACTGTTTCTGGCCCAGCGCTTCCAGTCCCATCCACAGCTTCAGCGCATCGAAACGGCGCGTGGTTTGCAGAGATTTTGATACCAGGTTTGGTACGCCCTGTGCCTCATCAAATTCAGAGTTCAGGTAAGCGGCCTGATAGCGCATCAGCTCATAGTGACGGGCTTCTTTTAACAGGAAAGCGCCACAGCTGATTGTCTGGAAGAATTGTTTATGGAAATCCAGCGTAACGGAATCCACCAGATCCAGACCATCCAGGTAATGACGATATTTCTCGGACAGCAGCAGCGCGCCGCCCCAGGCCGCATCAACGTGAACCCAGATGTGCTGCTCAGCCGCCAGCCTGACGATCTCACGTAACGGATCGATAGCACCCGCATCCGTTGTGCCCGCCGTCGCGACAATCGCCAGCACCTGCTCGTTGTTGGCTTTGGCCTGTGCCAGTTTCTGAGCCAGGTCCGTCATATCCATGCGCGCAAACTCGTCGCATTTCACCAACGTGACCGACTGGTAGCCTAAGCCGAGCAGGGCCATATTTTTCTGCACTGAGAAGTGCGCGTTTTCCGAACAGAAAACTTTGATTTTTTTCAGATCGCCAGTCAGGCCGTCCTGCTGCACGGAATGACCCTGACGGGCAAAGAAGGCATCGCGTGCCAGCATCAGCCCCATCAGATTGCTCTGCGTGCCGCCACTGGTAAAGACGCCTGCATCACCCGCCTGATAACCAACCTGCTCGCGCAACCACTCGATCAGCTTCATTTCGATAAGCGTGGCAGAAGGTGCCTGATCCCACGAGTCCATACTCTGGTTCGTGGCGTTGATCAGTACTTCAGCGGCCTGGCTGATAACCAGACTTGGGCAATGTAAATGCGCAACACACTGTGGATGATGAACAGACAGGCTGTCTTTCAGGAAATACTCAATCGCGCGCTCAATGGCGGCCTGGTTACCCAGGCCTTCTGGATTAAAGTCCAGCTTGATGCGTTCGCGGAGTTCTGCAACCGTTTTGCCCTGATACATTTCAGGCTGTTCCAGCCACTTAACAACGGCCGCGCTGCTTTGAGCGATAGCCTGCTGATAAGCCTCTGTGCTTTGCACCGAGGACGCCAGAATAGGATTTGACCGTGACATCGAACTTACTCCACTTAAACTGCTTCGACGCCTGCGGCAAGCAGGGCGTTTTCAAACTTATCCAGGAAAACCTGAAGCTCATCATGGTTGATCAGCAGAGAAGGCAGCAGACGTAATACGCTGCCGTGGCGGCCGCCACGCTCCAGAATCAGACCATTTTCGAAGCATTTTTTCTGCACCAGCGCAGACAGATCGCCATCAGCCGGGTAGCAGCCCATGTGATCCTGTGCTTCGTTTGGTTTGACCATTTCGATACCGATCATCAAACCCAGACCACGGACGTTGCCAATCGCCGGATAACGTTTTTGCAGCTCGGCCAGTTTGCCTTTCAGCCACTCACCTTTTTCTGCCACGCTGTCAGCGATGTTGTTTTCTTTCAGCAATTTCAACGTTGTCAGACCGGTTGCCATGGCCAGTTGGTTGCCACGGAATGTACCGGTATGGTGGCCAGGCGACCAGGCATCAAATTGCTTTTTAATACCCAGTACGGCTAATGGCAAACCGCCACCGACGGCTTTTGACATAACGATAATGTCGGGTTCAATGCCGGCGTGTTCAAAGGCAAAGAATTTACCGGTACGGGCAAATCCGGCCTGAACCTCATCCAGGATCAGCAGAATGCCGTGCTCCTTGGTGACTTTACGGATACGTTGCAGCCACTCTGCTGGCGCAGGATTGACGCCGCCTTCACCCTGAACGGCTTCCAGGATGACCGCAGCCGGTTTACGTACGCCACTTTCAACGTCGTTGATCAGGTTTTCGAAGTAGTAGGTCAGCGCTTTAACACCGGCTTCGCCGCCAATGCCCAGCGGGCAACGGTAAAGGTGCGGATAAGGCATGAACTGCACTTCCGGCATCATGCCGTCCACGGCTTCTTTCGGTGACAGATTACCTGTCACTGAAAGCGCACCGTGGGTCATGCCATGATAACCGCCGGAGAAGCTGATCACGCCTGAACGGCCCGTGTGTTTTTTCGCCAGTTTCAGCGCGGCTTCAACTGCGTCCGCACCAGAAGGACCAGTGAACTGCAGGCAGTACTCTTTGCCCTGACCCGGTAACAGAGAGAGCAAATATTCTGAGAACGCGTCTTTTAATGGCGTGGTCAGATCGAGAGTATGTAACGGCAAGCCGCTGGTAATGACATTTTGGATGCTTTGCAGTACGTCAGGATGATTATGACCCAACGCAAGCGTTCCGGCACCGGCAAGACAGTCAAGATACTGTTTGTTCTCAACGTCTGTGATCCAGACGCCATTAGCTTTTGCGATCGCTAACGGCAATTTACGCGGATAACTTCGAACATTTGATTCAAACTCGGCCTGGCGGGCCAGATAAGACTCATTGTTACCGTTTAATGTATTCGCATTCAAACTATCAATACGGACTTTATCCGTCATCATATCTCTCCTACAACCGGGCGTGGCATCACGCTGCAGTTGGATAAGTGAATAAAATTTAGAACTCATGTTAAAAACGCGGCCAATATATTGTTTTTTAACACAGGACTCAATGATTAATTTTATGTCTTTTTATTAATTCATTTGTTATATAAAACAGTTGCTTACCGTTAATTTCGTCACTAAGTAAGCAACTTTTCTTAAAACAGATAATCAATAAAGTGCCAAAAAACACGCGCTTATCGGATCACGCATGCGTTTTACTAAGTAAAAATAAAGTGTGTTAGCAACCGTTTCGGTGCGGATAAGCGATAAAATTTGAGATTAATCAACCATCAAAATGTAAAACGTGCGCCATAGAGATGAAACAATATAAGGATAAGAGTAAATATAATTATAACTTCTGTTTAACATTCCTTTAATGTCGGTGGGCGTCAACCCCACGCTGTTGTTGCGGATACGGTTAACGCAGCAGTTTTACAAAGTGATGAATATCAGACATCACCTGCTCGACTCTCTCAGGCGAAGACTTAATACTGAGCAGATCGGCATAGCCATTCAGCATGGCGTTGAGCTGGCGTGCGCTGCGCGCAACATCCTCAATCCGAAAGTATCCCTGTGTGACGCCAGCCTCAAGAATGCGACAGAGCAGGGCATCCCAGCCGGCCGTAATTTTATCGGCCAGTCCGGCATAATCATCGTGATGGCCAGCCATCTGCCACACTGAAGCATAAAGTTGCCAGCCGGAATCCGCCGCATCAGGAATATGTCCTTCGATTAAACAGTATAGTTGCTGCTCAGGATCCAGCGCGGCCAGTTCACGGGCGAAGTCGTCGAGTTCGCCCTGCATAAAGCGCTCCAGCGCCGTTAAGGTCAGCGTGTGCCAGTCAGGAAAATAGTGATAGATATGACTGCGTGAAATGCCCAGCGTCGCGGTGAGCTCGCGTGTGGTGGCCTTTTCGAGCCCCTTTTCAAGAAAAAGCGCGACGGCGCCCGCCAGAATTTTTTCTTTCAGTGTTTCCCCGGCGGTTTGTGTTGATGCTTGCATCCTGACTCCTGAATTAACTTTGAGCAATCACGCAATTATGATGCGCTGGTACTTGAGCGACCGCTCAGTTTTAACAGTTTACGAAAAGAAAATCATGTGTTCTTCCAGAGCGACACTACCGAATACCGCGCCACATACCGCCATCGCAACCCTGAAAACGCTGGGGCGACGTCACAGTAAAAAGTTGACTCTCACCCTGTTGCGGGTCATGGCGGAAAATGTCTCCTGTTTGCTTTACCCGCTGTTAGCCGGGTTCGCGATTAGTGCCATTATCACCGGACATGCGCTCCAGGCCATGCTTCATGCGGTAATGACCTTTACAATGTGGGAAACGGTGCGGCAAGGCGTAGCGTGGAAACCCGAATTTTTGCACGGATCTATGTAGAGTTGGCGGTGCCGGTGGTCGTGGCGCAACGCGAAGCGTAATGCCTCAGCGATTGCTATCCTGTGACGCTGTCACGTGAGTTTGTCGACTTTTTTGAGCTGCATTTGCCTGTCTTGATAACATCCGTCGTCCCATCAGCGGTGCCGCCATCGTGTTGCTGGCAATTGCGTTCTGGACGGGCGTCGGTTGCCCGATCATTTTGCTGAGCCTGGCATGTTTCCTGCCGGGATTCTCACACAAAAATAAAGCCTTGTCTGGCCGGCTAAATAACCGACTGGAAAAAGAGATCAGCTTGCCGCCGGCACAACACGCAGGACAGCCTGACGTAACAGGTTCACACACCTCACCCGTCTCAACAGTCAGTACCGCTTCGTATCAAATTTGTTTACTATCCATTTAATATATTCATAACCCAAATAACCATCTGGTTTAACGACTGCCAACAGGATAACGCTGTCCAGGCGCTGGTGAAGGATCACACAGCATCATGCTGGGTTTACCGCTGACAGGAAAAAGATTTCTTGCATGCCTAACGTAAAGGACAGTGGCTGGCTTGTCGATAGAGTTAATCAGAGCAGGTCGTCGCAGTCATCACTTCGTCAAGTTTAGCGATGACGTAAGGCAAAGCATCCAGGACGCGATGCATTCTGGCAACACACTATTCGTATGCCAAAGAAGGATTTGCTGCCAGAGAAAGGCAGCTTTTTGACTGGATAATATGATGAATCACTATTCACGCCGACGCGTGCTGAAGATGGTTGGGCTTGTCGCTGTGGCCAGTGCGACCGGCCATCTGTTCCCTTTGGCGCCTCTCAACGCCGCGCAACCGAACATGCAGGCAGATGCCCTTGATGTGTTTATGCTGGTTTCACAGCAACTGACACAACAGAACGAGCTCAATGACACGGTAGGCAGTGCGCTGTTTGATGCGTTCAGTCAGACGCAGAAAAACTTCAGCGCGGCACTTTTTCATCTCAGCAACCTGTTAACGCATCAGCCCGACCTGTTACAACAGGCACGCCTGCAGTTTGCTGAAACTGAGGCGGCAAGCGCCAGGCTGGCCGGGGCGATTCTGAGCAGCTGGTATACCGGCATTGTCGGCAAAGGCAAAAATGCGCGCTATATCACCTATATCAACACGCTTGCGAATCGGGTCGTTAACGACAAACTGGTTCCACCGAGCTTCTCCTATGGCGTTTGTGGCAGTTGGGCGAGCCAACCGTGACCCTTTTCAAGAGTAATGTTATCCATGAAGAAGAATAATTCGGCTGATGTGGTCGTTATCGGCGCAGGCGTGAATGGCGCGTTGCTGGCGACGCGTCTGGCGAAAGCCGGGAAGTCCGTTATCCTGCTTGAATCCGGACCTAAGATCAGCCGTGGAGAACTGGTGGAGCGCTTCCGCAGTTCTGCCTTTAAGTCTGACTTTATGTCACCGTACCCCTTTTCACCGATGGCACCCCAACCGCGCTATACCCCAGAACCCAATGATTACCTGCAGCAACTGGGGCCTCAGGCATTTAATGCGCAATATATTCGTATTTTTGGCGGCACCAGCTGGCACTGGGCGGCTCAGTTGTGGCGCTTTGTCCCGAATGATTTTCAGCAACATTCGCTGTATGGCGTGGGAAAAGACTGGCCGATTAGCTATCAGGATCTGGAACCTTATTACTATGAAGCCGAAGTCATCGCTGGCGTCGGCGGATCGCCGGACAACGGCTCGCCTCGCAGTAAGCCGTTTCCGATGGAACGGGTGCCGGCCTCCTGGTTGCAGCAACGTGTCACGGCCCGACTCGCGCCAGACTTCACCGTACTGGATGACAGTACCGGCCGCAACAGCCGAAGTTACGATGGCCGACCGGCCTGCTGTGGAAACAATAACTGCATGCCCGTGTGCCCCATTGACGCGCAGTATCACGGTGGCCTGGCCGCTCAGCAGGCGGAAGACAGCGGCGTACAGGTAATCACTGAAGCTGTCGTTTATCAACTTGAGCACGATGCGCAGGGGCGGATTGTGGCCGCAAACTATTATGACTGGAATAAAACCCGCCATCGCGTGACGGCGCAGACATTTGTTCTGGCGGCCAATGCGATTGAAACGCCTAAGCTGCTGCTGATGTCCACCAGCGAGAGATTCCCACAGGGCATCGGCAATGCCCGGGACACTGTGGGCCGTAACCTCTGCGATCACCCCGCGATTGGCGTCACGTTTGATGTGGATGAAGAAATCTGGCCCGGACGCGGCCCCGTCAGCCCGTGCTCAATCGGGCAGTTCAGGGACGGTGAGTTCCGTCGTGAACACGCGCCATTCCGTCTGGATATTTCCAATGCCTCGCAGGTCGCCGCGGTGACGAAAGAAGTGCTGGAGGAAGGCTATTTTGGCAAAAAACTTCAGGAACAGATTCGCTTCCGTGCGGCACGTCGTCTCAGCATAAAGAATGCCCTGGAACAGCTCCCGGATCCCACCAACCGCGTCACGTTAAGCAGTAACAAAGATGCTCTTGGGCTGCCTACCCCGGCACTGTACTGGAATGTGGACGAGTATGTGCAAAAGGGCACGGCGAAAACCCGTGAATGTTATGACGCGATTGCCGCAAAGCTGGGCGCGACCAATATTCGCCACAGTAAAAGCGGCAAATTTTCTAATCGCCAACATATTACTGGCACGTTGTCGATGGGCCTGGATCCCGCTACCAGCGTCACGGATGCCTGGGGACGGGCGCACGATCATGAAAACCTGTTTATGGTGGGCACTGGCGTGATGCCCACGGTCGGAACCTGTAATGTCACACTGACCGCGATGGCGCTTGCGTTGCGCACGGCTGATAAAATTTTGCAGGAGACGCAGCATGGATAAGTTACTGAGGCGCCTGGTGGTGCCGATTGCCCTTATGCTCAGCCTCATGCAGACCACTGCGCATGCCGAAAGCCAGGGCGATCTTATTAAGCGGGGAGAATACCTTGCCGTAGCCGGGGACTGCGCGGCCTGCCATACAGAAGAGGGCAAAGCACCGTTTACCGGTGGCCATGCGATTGGCAGCCCGTTAGGGATCATCTTCAGTACCAACATTACGCCTTCAAAAACGGCAGGCATTGGTCACTACAGTGAGAAGCAGTTTGCCGATGCCTTACGCAAGGGCATTCGCGCGGATGGCAGCCATCTTTATCCGGCCATGCCGTATACCGCCTATGCCCGGATTAACGACAGCGATATCTCCGCGCTTTATGCCTATTTTATGTACGGTGTAAAAGCAGATGATACACAGCCAGAAAAAACGGCGTTGCCGTTTCCGTTTAATCTCCGCTTCAGCATGGCGGCGTGGAATCTTCTGTTCCTTGACGGCAAGCCTTTTACTCCCGATCCCAGCCAGTCTGCTGAATGGAATCGCGGCGCGTATCTGGTGGAAGGGTTAACCCACTGCAGCACCTGCCATACGCCACGTAATTTCCTGATGGCGGAGGAGTCGGATAAATCGTTACAGGGCGCTTCTCTCGGGACCTGGTATGCGCCAGCGATTACGTCTGCTGCGTTACAAAGTGACGATCAGTGGTCACGCGAGTCGCTGGCAGCCTATCTCGCCAGCGGTCACGCCGATAATGGTGCAACGGCGGCCGGTCCGATGCTGGAAGCCATCGACAAAAGTTTTTCGCGGATGACGCCGGACGATCGGGCCGCTATCGCGACCTACCTGTTGCCTGCTGTCGATCACGAAGACGACAGCACGGATGCCGATGCCGACAGCGAGGAGCCCACTGTCGGTCTGACGCCCGTCACCGGGGACGATACACCTGATATGTTATCGGATATGACGGACGGCGAGCAGATTTACCGTAATAACTGCGCATCCTGCCATAACCTGGAAGGACAGGGACTTAACGGCCTGCCTGCCTTAACCAAACATCCGGTACTGGAGAAATCCAATGCGGATAACGTGGCGATGGTCATACTGGACGGTGTCTGGCCTGCAAAAGGGCAGGGCATGCTCAGTTTTGCCAAGACCTTAAATGACACACAAATTGCCGATGTCACGAACTACGTGATGCAGGACATCGGCAACAGTGCAGTGCGCATCACTCCGGAGCGCGTGAAAGCATTGCGTCAGGGCGGTGAGCCTTCACTGCTGCTGCCGTTGGTCCGGGGGGCGATGGTCGCAGGCGTGCTGGTGGTCATTGGGGGGCTGTTTTGGTGGTGGCGTCGTCGACGTTAAGGCATCTTCCCCTCTGTCTCTGAGGGCAGAGGGGAAACCTGATAATCAGCTCACTCGCCCTGCCGCATTATGCTTCCACCGCCGGAGAAGATTCTCTTTCCTCTCGCTGACATGCACAGCATGCGCGTGAAAGCGTAACCGTCATCTACACTAAACACAGTTGGCAGAAATGGCCTGTGTGGTTGTCATTGTTAACATGTTATTTCTGATATGTTGCGGTATCCCATAGCGAAAAAACGGTAAACCGGCATGGAATTACGTCGTAAAAAAGATGCTGCAATGATGCGCCTTTCCCCGCTGCTCAGAAGCATAACACTGGCCTGTAGTTTACTGACGCTGGGCGTGATTGTGGTTAATGCCTGGACGCTGCACATGGACTGGCAGAGAACCGTCCGGTCAACCGAGGAGCGTGCGATTGATCTCTCTGTCGCACAGGCCCGTCAGGCAGAAGATACCTTTTTGCAAATCGAACTTTCTCTGCGCGAGGTACAGCGCGTTATTCAGTCCCAGCCCGGAACGGATATTGACGTGGCGGAAGTCAATAACATCATGCGCACCTTACAAAGTCGTCTTCCTCAACTGGAGGACATGTTTTACTTTGACTCACAAGGGCGATGGACAGCCAGTTCGCTTACTGAGATGCCCAAAGGAAATAACAATGCTGACCGGGAGTATTTTATTTTCCATAAACATAATCTTCGTAGCAGCGTGCATGTCGGTCCGGCGCTCCGCAGCCGCAGCTCGGGACGCTATGTCATCCCGGTATCCTTACGGATTAATGACGACTATGGCGGCTTCAAAGGTGTGCTGCTCGCCACGATTAGCATTGATTATTTCCGCCATTATTACGATTACTTTGTTATCGGCCCGCAGGATTTACTGGTGCTTATGCTGGCAGACAGTACGGTGCTGTATGCGCGCCCGTTGCCAGACAGCTATATCGGCAAAAACCTCTCCTCCAGTCCACTTTTCCATCAGTTATTAGCCAACGCCGAGCGCGGAAGCGGCCAGTGGAAAGCCGAACTGGATGGCGAAAAGCGAATATTTGGTTTTGTCAGCTCCAGCCGTTATCCGGTAGTTGTGACCGCGGGATTTGATACCAAACGGCTTTTTTTAGAGTGGATGCAAAGCCGCGTGCAGGGGGTTTTACTGAGCCTTGTATTGCTGGTGGGCATTATTCTGCTCTGGATATTTATCCGGAATGAAGCCAGGCGCAGCCTGCGTTATCAACTTGAACTGACGCATCTTCGCGATGAGCTCACCGCCGCGAATCAGTCGCTGAAGAGTCTGGCAAACGCGGACGGGCTTACAGGGCTGGCAAATCGTCGCTATTTCGATCAATTCCTGAAAAAAAGCCTGCTCCATGCGCGCAGCAGCGGCGGGCCGATGTCGCTGATCCTTTTCGATATCGACTATTTTAAACGCTACAACGATACTTATGGCCATGTGTCAGGTGACGAATGCTTACAGCAGGTCGCCCAGATACTGAAAACATTTGCCCAACGTCGCACGGATATCGCGGCCCGTTATGGCGGCGAAGAATTTGCGATTGTGTTGGCCGATACGTCGGCCCGGGATGCGTTGACCGTTGCCTTAAGTGTGGTCGAGACCGTCAGACAACGGGCCATACCTCATGTCTCAACGGGGCTCACAACGGGTTGCGTTACGCTCAGTGCGGGGGTGGCGGCTACGGAGGCTGGCGAAGGGCCAGAGCATGCAGAATCACTGATCAAGCGTGCGGATGATGCCTTGTACCGGACAAAACACGAAGGGCGAAACGGTGCTAGTCTGTAACGTCGCGCCATTCAGTGCCGCTGCCCGGATTAGCACCGGGCAGTGGTGTCTTACTTGTCGCTACCGAAGCCTTGCTTATGCAGTGCGGGCAGGACTTTGGGGAAATAGATGTGTTGGTAATAGCCACTCACGCTGTCACTCCAGCTTTCGCCGTCGGCGCGGCCTGTATCTTTCCAGTGCTGCACCATCTCGGCGTTATAGTGGGCAATCTGTTGTTCCAGGCCTTCGGTATGGTAGCTTTCCTCATGACGGAAAGTCTGCATTGGCAGGCGTGGCTTCTGAAACGCGGGTTGATCAACATAGCCGATAACCACACCTGCGACCGGGAAGGTATATTCTGGCAGGTTAAGCAGTTCGATCATGGCGTCAGGATCGCGGCGGATACCACCAATCGGCACAATGCCCAGTCCTTCTGAACGGGCTGCAGCCATGATGCTTCCCAGGGCAATACCCACATCCGTCGAGCCAGAAACAATACTTTCAATGCTTTGCTGGGCAATTTGCTCTTTGCCTACGGCGGCCATCGCCATCCGTGATTTATGCATATCCAGCACCACAGTGATAAAGACAGGGGCTTTAGCGATCCACGGTTGGCCGCCCGCGATTTGCGAGATAGCCTGGCGTTTAGCCGGATCGCGTGTCACCACCAGAGAAACCTGCTGTGAGTTTACGGAGGTAGGCGCGCGATAAGCAGTGCTGATTATGCGATCCAGAATGGCATCATCGACCGGCTGATCGGTGAAGCTGCGTTCGCTTTTGTGACGGGTAAACAGGTTAATTATCTCGCTCATCATCTCTCCTGACATCATCCTTTAAAAATCGTGTCGTGAGGATAACAAAAGAGTGCGCTGTGCTCTTTAACCGTACTGGCTTTCACCCGCCAAAACAGGTTAACTGCCTTCAAACGAATCAGATCAGGTCCTGTCAGCAGCACGGCACGAAGGGCGTCGATAGCCTGTCGGCACAACGCTTAACCGTCTCTGCACCTTGCAGAACCGTTAGCCGCCATAATCACATCACGTTCTGTCATTATGCTGACACTTTTCAGCCATAAATCTTTCATTTTGCTCCGCTAGCTTACTGCCATTCTCATTGGCAGAGCGGCGAAGCTATGAGCCATTTGGCGCTTCACAACATCACTAAACGCTGGGGCGAAAAAACTGCTCTGGATAACATTTGTTTCGAAGCGGAAAAAGGAACCTTTGTAGCGCTGTTAGGTCCGTCAGGCTGCGGTAAGTCGACGCTGCTTCGGACGATCGCCGGACTGGAAACCGCGGATGAGGGAACGGTCAGTTTCAGTCATCGCGATATCACGCACCTGCAGCCATCAGAGCGCAAACTTTCGATGGTTTTTCAGTCGTATGCGCTGTTTCCGCATCTCAGCGTTCGCGAAAATTTGCTGTTTGGTTTAAAAGCGCGCGGTGAGGACAGGCAGACATTTGCTGGCCGCCTGAGCCGCGTCAGCAAATTAATGGAACTGGAGACGTTGCTGGATCGGTTACCTGCACAGCTTTCGGGCGGCCAACAGCAGCGCGTTGCACTCGGACGTGCCGTGATTGCCAACAACACCTTATGCCTGATGGATGAACCCCTTTCTAACCTTGACGCGAAACTGCGCCAAAGTATGCGTCGCGAAATTCGTGCGCTGCAGAGAGCGCTGGGCCTGACGATGCTCTATGTCACCCACGATCAGACGGAAGCGATGAGCATGGCTGACCGCATCATTCTGCTGAATGATGGCCGGATTGAGCAGCATGATACGCCAGACAACCTGTATAACAATCCGGCCAGTATTTTTGCGGCGCAGTTTATCGGTGCGCCGCCCATGAATATTCTGCCGCTGACCTCTGTCAACGGCAGGCACTTTTTGAGCCAGCTCACTCAGCCTGTGGTCAGCGAGTCGTCTGAGACGGCGCTCAGTCTGGGGATCAGGGCGGAAGATATCCAGTTCATTGATCCTCACAGTGCGGGGTTGACTGCCAACGTCGTGAACTACGAATACATGGGCGCAGATACGTTAGTGGTCTGTCAGCTAACAGGCAGCCAGGCCGTTTTAACCGTTACCGTGCCGGGCATGAAACGTTTTAACGAAGGTCATCTGACCGGGCTGCAATGGCCTGTCGATAAGCAATACCTGTTTTACACTGCGAGCGGTAAACGCTGTTTACACGCTGAACAGCAGATGTCTGCCTCTTTCAAACAATACGCCGTTTAACTTTTACCTAAGGGAAAATCATGCCAGCCATTCGTCTGTCACGTTTGCTTTCAGCCTTACTTATCGCGACGAGCACGGCAGTCTTTGCCGCCGAGCCGGTCAAACTGCAAATGTACTACCCTATCGCGGTCGGTGGGGAGATCAGCCATACCGTGGAAGCGCTGGTGGCCGATTTCGAAAAAATTCATCCTGAGGTCAGCATTCAGCCTGTTTATACCGGTGACTACGCCACAACGGTTACGAAAGCCTTAACCGCCTTTCGTGGCGGGAATGCGCCGCAAATGGCGGTCATTGGTGATATCGAAGCCTACTCTCTGATGGATGCAGGGGCTATTGTGGCGGCCAGCGATCTGGCTCAGGATGACGCCGGTAAAAAATGGATCGACAGCTTTTACCCCGCTTTTTTGCGCCACATCAACGGCAAAGTCTGGGGCGTGCCTTTTCAGCGCTCGACGGTGGTGTTGTACTGGAACAAACAGGCGTTTGAAAAAGCGGGTCTGGCTGCTGATACAGCGCCTGCGAACTGGCAGCAGGTGGTGGATTTCGGTAAAAAACTGGTCGTGAAAGACGGCGATAACGTCAGTCAATGGGGTATCGAAATCCCGACGACACCCAATGGTTACTGGGTTTTCCAGGGTTTTGCGGCCACGAACGGCGCGCATCTGGATAACGGCAAGGGCACGGCGGTCTATTTTAATACGCCCAACAATGTCGAAACGCTGCAATGGCTGACCGATTTAGGCCAGAAGGCGGGCGTTTCCCCGAAAGGCGCGATTGCCTGGGGCACGACGCCACAGGATTTCCTCAGTGGCAAAACGGCCATGATGGTTACCACCACCGGCAACCTGAGTGTGGTGCGCAAAAATGCCAAATTCCCGTTTGGTGTTGCCATGTTGCCTGAAAAAACACAGCGCGGCAGCCCAACGGGCGGCGGTAATCTCTACGTTTTCAAAAGTGCTTCACCGGAACAGCAAAAAGCCGCCATGGAATTTATCCGTTGGGTCACCGCGCCAGAGCAGGCGGCGCGCTGGAGTATTGCGACAGGCTATGTCGCTACCTCCCCGGCAGCATGGGAAACGCCAGCGATGCAAGACTATGTCAAGCAGGTTCCTCAGGCGCTGGTCGCTCGTGAACAACTGAAATATGCCCAGCTTGAACTCTCTACCTACAACAGTGTGCAGATACAGGAAGCCCTGAACCATGCCATTGAGGCGGCGGTGACGCAGTCTAAAACCCCGGCTGGGGCACTGGAAGCGGCACAGAAGCAGGCCGATCGTTTACTGAAGGCCTATCAGTAAGGGGATGGCGATGAACGTGGCGGCAACAGCAACGCCCGCACCGCGTGTGCGGCGCGGTTCACTTCAGCTGTGTGGCTATTTGCTGATTTTACCGGCGCTGGGTTTTCTGCTGCTGTTTACCCATTATCCTGCGCTGGCAACGGTGTGGGAAAGCCTGTTCAGCGCTGCCCGTGCAGGTCATCCGGCCCACTTTGTCGGGCTGGATAACTACGCTGCGCTGCTGGATGATGATGTGTTTATCCGGTCGCTGTGGAATAACCTGTTGTATGCCTTGATCACTATACCGCTTGCGGTTTCCCTGGCGTTACTGATGGCCCTGGCCGTTAACCGACGGCTGGCGGGTAACGCCGCTGTGCGTGCAGCCTTCTTTATTCCCTCTCTGCTGCCGATGATAGCTATCGCCAACCTGTGGCTGTTTTTCTACACACCACAGCTGGGACTCCTGAATAAGCTGCTCGCGCTTTTTTCTGTCGCACCGGTTAACTGGCTCGGCGAACCCGGCACGACGCTCGGGTGCCTGATGGCCGTTTCTGTCTGGCGCGAGGCTGGTTTTTTTATGATTTTTTATCTGGCTGCGTTACAGCAGATCGATCCGCGCCTCAGCGAAGCTGCACAAATCGAAGGGGCGTCAAAGGGGTATTTTTTTCGCCGCGTCCAGTGGCCGCTACTGATGCCGACAACGTTGTTCGTGCTGATTAATGCCTCAATGAATGCATTTCGTATCGTCGATCAGGTGATTGCGATGACCAACGGTGGCCCGGACAACAGCAGCAGCCTGTTACTGTTTTATATCTACCGTACGGCATTCAGCTACTGGGATCTCCCTGCGGCAGCGGCGATGACCGTCGTATTGCTGCTGATTTTAGCCCTGATTGCGGTGCTGAAATTTTCCCTGTTGGATAAGCGAGCGCACTATCAATGAAGCCTGAATTCTCTGCGGGCCGACTGTGCCTGAATATGGTTATCTGGCTGGCGGCGCTGCTGTGGTTGTTACCGATACTGGTGGCGTTGTGGGTAGCGGTTCACCCGGCGGCCGATCAGGGAAGCTTCTCGCTGTGGGCACCCCTGACGCTACAAAATTTCACGGATGCCTGGCACGCCGCGCCCTTTGGCCGCTATTTCCTGAATACCATATTGCTGGTGGTCATGATTGTGGTGTGTCAGCTTATCCTGGCCACGATGGCGGCGTACGCGCTGGTCAGGTTTCGCCTGAAATATTCGGGTTTTCTGTTCGCGCTTATCCTGTTACAGCTGATGATAAGCCCGGATGTCCTGATCCTGAATAATTACAAAACCATTGGTGCGCTGGGCTTGCGCGATACGTTGACCGGCATTGCCTTGCCGTATTTTGCTTCAGCATTTGCGATTTTCTTGCTGCGGCAGACCTTTAAAAGCATCCCTGTGGTGCTGGAAGAAGCGGCCATTGTAGAGGGCGCCAGTCGGTTTTATATCCTGCGCAAAATCTATATTCCGCTGGCCAGGCCAATCTATATCGCTTTTGCACTGGTCTCCATTAGTTTCCACTGGAATGATTTTCTGTGGCCGCTGGTTATTACGGATTCTGTAAAAGTCCGTCCGTTGACGGTAGGACTGCAGTTATTTTCGGCACCGGAGCAGGGCGTGCAATGGGCACTGATTGGGGCGGCAACGATCATGACAACGCTGCCGCTGTTGCTGTTGTTTCTGGTGTTCCAGCGCCAGTTTATCCAGTCATTTATGCGCGCAGGCATTCGCTAAGGAAAATAACATGTTAACGCCGCACACTCTCAGCCCGTCACAACGTACCTTGCTGGCGGATATTGCGTCGCTGTATCAGCCGCCATCGTTACGTGCGTTGCCCGTCAGAGATAATGGCATCCGTTTTGGTCTGCTTGCCGATCCTCAGTATGCTGATGTGGACCCGGATATCAGCAACAATCTTTACTACCGCAATGGCCTTAATAAACTCAGCCAGGTCATCAAGGCATTCAACGCGGAGCCGCTGGATTTTGTGGTGACGCTGGGCGATCTGGTGGATCGCCACTGGCAAAGCTATGCCGCCATACTGCCGGTTTTTGCTCGGTTACAGCATCCGCATGCCGTGGTACTGGGCAACCATGATGCGCAGACCATCGCTGAACGACTAGATAATCAGGCTCCCTTACCCAAAGGCTATTACGCTTTCCGTTTTAACGGTTGGCGCTTTGTTGTTTACGATGGCAACGATATGAGCCTGTACTGTAATACCCTCAACGGCCGAGATCGTGAAGAGGCCGCAGCCTTGTTAGCGCAACTGCAACATGACCAACAACCTCAGGCGCAGCCCTGGAACGGTGCCGTTGGCAGGCAACAATTTAACTGGATTGAACAGCAGTTACAGGCTGCCCAACAGTCACGGGAAAGCGTGATTGTTTTTGGCCACTATCCGCTGGCGCCCGTAACCACGCACCGCCTGATGAATGCCCCCGCGCTGGTGGCGTTATTCACACGTTATCGCGTACGCGCCTGCTTTGCCGGGCACGATCATCGTGGAGGTTATGCCTGTATCGACGGGACGAAATTTTTCACTCTGAAAGGCATGCTGGATGGCCCCACAGCGGTGCCCTTTGCGTGGGTTGATATCACGGGTGACCAACTCAGGGTGTCCGGTTTTGGTGGAGAAATCAGCCGGGGCTAGCGTTTTGTGGGTGCGGGTTCAGCGTGTCTGATGCAGGGGAAACGCGAACAGCGCTGTGTTATGCATTTTAGTTACATCATACTTTAACGATTTCCTGCCAGGGTGCCGGCATCAACTTTCGCGGCAAAATAGCGTTAGCAGCAGATAATCTGCGAACATACCTTTTCGCGGAAAACCCGCTTTCATCGGCCCGCCAGAAGTGTGTGCTATCCGTGACAGCGTAACGAGAAGCGGCAGCAGGGCAGAGATTAACGTGCAGTCTAATAAGGAAAACCCCCAGTTTCTTCACCACTATCACCTTGTTCATTCATCTGGTGGGGTGAATTCTTTGCACTGATTAGCGACTCACACCAGTGATGCCGCGCCCGAGGTAAAGCGTTCCGGTCCGTCACAGACCAGCAAAGTGCGCTTTGATCGACTCGCAGAGTGATGCGGCTGCAGGGGATAACGGTTTTTCAGCACAGTGCAGGCTGACGCCAATCGTGCCCATCTCCGGCAGAGCTGATGTCAGCAATGTTAGCGAAGACGGTAAGCCCATCTGTGTCCGCAAGGTAATACCCAGCCCTGCCTCCGCGGCGGCCCATATTCCGCTCAGACTGCGGCTGGTGAACGCAATGCGCCAGGGAATATTTGCCCTGTCTAACGCCGCAGTGGCGGCGCTACGCATAAGGCAGGGCGCGTCAAAGACCAGCAAGGGTAGTGGTTGTTTAGCGTCCAGCAGACTCTGGACATCAAAACCCTTTACGCTGATCCAGTTGAGCGGCAACGCGCCAAGTGACTGACTGTGCGCTGTCGACTCCTCGCCTTGCCAGCAGAGGGCGACGTCAATCTCGTGCTGTCGTATTGCGGTCAGTAAGGGCTGATTGCGGCTTACGGATGCTGAAATTTGCACGTCGGGATGCGCACGCGAAAACTGACCCAGAACGGCAGGCAGGAATGTTTCGCCAAAATCTTCCTGCAAACCCAGCCGCACTTCTCCGCCAATCCCGCTGGCCCTGATGGCGGCACAGGCTTCGTCATTCAGGCTCATCAGCCTGCGCGCATAGGCAAGCATAATCTCACCCTGCGCGGTAAGCGTCAGATGCCGTCCTGACTTCTGCACCAGCGCTGCTCCCGCCTGGTATTCCAGTTTCTTTAGCTGAGCGCTCACCGCCGAGGTTGATCGGCCCAGGCGCTGCGCGGCAGACGCAAAGCTCCCCAGTTCAATACCGGTCACAAACGTACGCAGGCTTTCTGCATCAAACGTCACGGGCCTTTTCGCCATTCTTATTCATCCCATAAAACGGGACTGTTTGTCCCAATATTTCTGATTTTATAAATCATCGCCGCATTTTATCTTTTTATCACACCCACAGAAGGAAAGAGAAATGAATCCCATACCGTTAACGCGCGAAAATCTGGCTGAGATCGCGCCCAGGCTGGCAGCGTTGAGTGAAGACATTTTATTTGGCGATATCTGGCAGCGCGACGGGCTTTCACCGCGAGACAGAAGTCTGATTACTGTCAGTGCGCTTATTGCGTTAAACCGACCCGAACAACTGAGCTGGCATCTGAAACTGGCTCGCACGAATGGCCTCTCTGAGGCTGAGCTCACGGAAATGATGACCCACCTGGCCTTTTATTGCGGCTGGCCGGCGGCTGTTTCCGCCCTCACGGTTTTTAAAAACACGCCCTCAGAGTAAGGAATATCTATGCCCGTCAGTCGTATTGCGATATCTGAACACCGTATTGAACAGTGGCGTGAGGCTATCTCCACGGCGTTACAGGACGCATTCGAGACCTCTTTTTCTGTGCCGCACGGGGATTGTTTTCAGTTCTTTGACAGTTATCACCGGCATACACGTATTTTTGACCGGCACTATTTGTGCAGCGCGCAGACGGGCCGAAGTGATGACTTTCTTCTGTTTCACATTACGGCAGGGAAAGCGCGTAGCCTCGCACAAAAGCAGGCTTTTTATGCAGATTTGAATGCGCGTCTGGTAAAGGCGATTGGCATTAATCCGGCTGACGTCATGATTGTCGTGAATTTCAGTGACCCCGAGGACTGGTCATTTGGCAACGGCAAGGTGTTTAGTCTGGCCGATATCTCATCACGCTGAGGAGAAAAAATATGCTGGCGATGCAGTACCGTTTTGTTCTTCCCGCTGACTACGATATGACAATCATTCAGCGCAGGATTGCTGACAACGGCAAAAAAATGGATGGCTTTCCAGGCCTGCTGTTTAAAGCTTTTCTTTACGCCTGGCAGAAGGGCGCCGATATGAACGGCCAGGAAAACAGTTATGCCCCGTTTTATCTCTGGCAGGATGCGGACAGTATGCACCGCTTTTTAGCCAGCGAGGGGTTCAAAAGGTTGACGCCGGCCTTTGGCTGGCCGCGTATTGATACCTTTCCGGTGCTGTCTGCCGACATATCGACGGCTATCAGCCAGGCGAGTTGGGCCGTCTGTGAAATCAGCCCCGTACAACCTTACAGCGATCTCGCGCTACTGACTCACCATCGGCCGCTGGACAACGCGCTGGCACGGGTGTCCGCACTGGACGCCTGCGGCTGGCGGCGCCTGACATTCACCTTATGGCGAACGCCGCAGGCCGTCACTTGTCCGGCTCGCGCTTATCAGGTCGGATATATTGCGCGGGCGTGACCGACGGACCGTTACGCTCTGTCACACATTTATCTTACTAACCACATATCTATTAGAACGGTTATATGACTATCTTATTTTATCTGCCGGGTACGTGTGTATGACCTTTCTGTCCGCCCGGCCATGCGGCTAAATATTTCCATTTTTTGCCAGTGAATCTAGTATTAATGTGCATAAGGCACTGTTGCCTGTTTGCCGATGGAGAGAAAAAGAATGTATCAAATGAAGCGCCTGAAAATGCTGACGGCAGCGACGCTGCTGGCGTTAAGCCTGCCTGTGACTTCTGCGTTTGCTGCGCTGGCCGCAGGAGAAACCGCACCGGACTTTAAACTGGAAGCGGCTCTGGCAGGTAAAGAAACGACCTTCTCCTTACAGCAGGCACTGAAAAAAGGACCGGTTGTACTTTATTTCTTCCCGGCGGCGTTCAGCGCCGGCTGCACGCTGGAAGCGCATGCTTTTGCGGAAGCAACCGATGAGTTTAAAAAGCAGGGCGCAACGGTAATTGGCGTGACCGCAGGTAATACCGATCAGATTGCGAAATTCTCTCAGCTTGAGTGTCGCGATAAGTTCACCGTCGCCGCCGATCCGGGTGCCAAAGTGGCGGCCGAATACAAAAGTACGATGGAAATGAAAGGCAAAACTCTGTCTGACCGCACATCGTATGTTATTGCGCCGGATGGCAAAATTTTGCTGAGTTACACCGATAAAAATCCAGAGGCCCATATTCAGAAGACCCTGGATGCCGTGAAAAAATACCGTCAGGCTAACCCGGCTTAATCTCACATCTGGACAGCGCCATCATGTTGACTGCTATCGCCGCCGCGTTTCTGGGCGGCATTATCCTTAATCTCATGCCCTGTGTATTCCCGGTGATCTCGCTGAAGGCCCTGAGTCTGCTGCGCCACAATGCCCAACCCGCACATGCGCGAGCCGAAGGGCTGGCTTTTCTGGTGGGTGTGGTTGTCACGATGGTGCTGCTGGTCAGTGTGCTGTTACTGGCAAGAATGGGGGGCGCTTCCGTCGGCTGGGGTTTTCAGTTGCAATCGCCGCTGGTGATAGCCTTACTGGTGCTAATCATGGTGGCATCGGCCCTCAACCTGTTCGGCCTGTTTGAGGTTGGCTTATCCCTTCAGCGGGCGGGTGAAGTCGGAGGCGAGCGGGGAGGGCTAACCGGATCGGCACTCACCGGCGCGCTGGCCATCGTCGTCGCCACGCCCTGTAGCGCGCCGTTTATGGCCAGCGCCATCGGCTATGCCTTTACGCAACCTCCCGTTATCAGTGTGGTTATTTTCCTTTCACTGGCGCTGGGGTTTGCAGCACCGTTCACACTAATTTCCTTTTTCCCTGTGTTTGCCCGCCTGCTACCTGCGCCGGGTGCCTGGATGATCACGCTCAAACACGGGCTCGCCTTTCCCATGCTGGGGGCGGCGGGGTGGTTGATTTGGGTACTGGAGCGTCAGGCGGGTTCGACAGCCCTGGCAGCCATTCTGACATGCTGCCTGGTGCTGAGTTTTGCCGCCTGGCTGTATGGTATGGCGCAAAAGCGACAGATGATGGGAAGGCGGCACTGGGCATTACACATCGCTACAGCCGCCATGGTCGTTCTGTTAATTCCGCCGTTGTTAACATTGAAAACCGCCACGACAACGCCGGATTCGCCCGATACCGTTGCCGCGGCCGCGGTGGCATGGACACCTCAAAATGTTGAGGCGATAAAAGGTCAGGGCAAACCCGTTCTGGTCAATTTTACGGCCTCATGGTGCATTACCTGTCAGGTTAACGAGCGCACTTCCCTGTCGACGCAGGCGGTTAAGCAAGCTATGGCGCGCACTGACACCATCTATATGATTGCGGACTCTACGAAGTACAATCCTGATGTCGAACAGGCGCTCAGCGACTTTGGTCGCGGCGGATTGCCGCTGTATGTCGTTTACCCTGCGGATGGCGGAAAACCTGTCGTTCTGCCGCAGGTGTTAACCCCGGGCATCGTCATCACGGCACTGCAGCAGGCCAGCGAAAAAGGTAAAAAAACCTGATGGCCTTATTGCTGCGGCAGACCATTAAACCTGCATTCAGGCCTGCGCACGCATAAGGCGGGCCTGAACCTGCACGGCATGCACACAGGATGAACATGAAAACAATCGGACTGATCGGTGGGATGAGCTGGGAATCCACGCTGCCTTATTACCGCTTCATCAATGAAGGTATTCGGGAAAGACTGGGCGGATTACACTCGGCACGACTGCTGTTACACAGCGTCGATTTTCACGATATTGAAGTCTATCAGCGTGAGGGCAACTGGGCACAGGCAGGCAAGCAGTTGGGTGAAGCCGCCCGGGGACTGGCACTTGCCGGGGCCGAAGCCATCGTGCTGTGTACCAATACGATGCACAAGGTTGCCGACGATATAGAAGCCCACTGCAATCTTCCCTTTTTACACATTGCCGATGCCACGGGCAGGGCGATAACAGCCAGAGGGATGACGCGAGTCGCCTTGCTGGGCACCCGCTATACGATGGAGCAGGATTTTTATCTGGGGCGGTTACAGCAACGGTTTTCGATTAACACGATCGTGCCGGAGGCGGAGCAGCGCGCCACCCTCAATCACATCATTTTTGATGAACTCTGCATGGGAAAATTTACCGAAAGCGCACGCCAGTATTATCTTGATGTGATCACGCAGCTGCGCGATCAGGGCGCGCAAGCGGTGATTTTCGGCTGCACGGAAATCGGCCTGCTGGTTCCCGAGGCGCAAAGCGCTCTGCCTGTCTTTGATACCACCAGCCTTCATGCCCGTGATGCCGTAGACTTTATGTTGTCCTGATTGTCCGTTATCCGGGCAACCAAAAAGTCTGTTCGTCGGCGTCATTAAGGGGTTTCAAATATCACGTAGAGCTTACGCATGGTCGTGTCCATAACCCATGTGCCTTCCGTATTTGCTTCAAAAAACAACGTATCGCCGGGTTTGAAATGCTGTGGTGTTTCGCCATCAGCAGTAAAAGATCCCGTTCCGGAAAGGAAGTGCATCATCTCCGCTTGCTTTACGCCGCGACGATAGCTGCCCGGCGAACATTCAAAAATGCCCATATCAATACTCTCATGGCCCGGGATGACTTTCTGCAGCCCGGCGATCATGATTTCAGGTGAACCAGGTAATCCCTCAACGGTACCCCAGGGTTCGAGAGTGCTGATCGAAGCAGGTTGTTCAAGTTTTTGTACTTTCATTTTTTCTTCCTGAGCGATTGTCACGGTTATGGCAGGCATTGCACGTTGCCCTTAGCGTAAACAAAACCAGAAAAACAAAGCGCGTTTTAATTTCCTGCGTATGAAACTTCTGCTCATTCACCGTCGTCTTTAAAGCAGAATATGCCTGGCAAGGTCACGGCGCGTTCGGTACAGAGGCTAAGGGCGCAGTGTGCGGTTTTCCCGACGCCTTGCGACTTAATGCCACACGACATCGTCCGACTGAAACTGGCGTAAGGCTATCAACAAAATAGAAGGATCACGTTTAACGGTATCCGGCGATAATTAACGGGTTCGTTCATCTGTTCTGCAATAAACAAAATCGCGGGATGGATTTGAAGAAGGCACTGGTGATGAATTAACCCTTTTAGTTATGACAGCCCTTTAGCGGATATCACTCTATTTGACGCAATCACGATGGTTAAGGATTGACCAGAAAACGGTATCGAACATACCTGTAATTGCACGAGGCGAAAGCTTAAGGCGCTATTATTTGCGGTATGTCATTCTCCTGAATTAAACACCAGCAAGACAGGCTATCCAGAGCGGGCGGCGCATCCGCCGTTTTTGCTTGTGAATGCAGGCAGTTACGATGTCATCTCATCTGCCAGACGCCGTGGGATCGCAGCCTGATTTGAGTCACCTATTCTGAGCATGCTTTGACTGTTTTTTAAAGCAAAAAAGACAGGCTTATTTCGCAACAGGTAGCGTTGAGATGGGTTTCGATCCCGGTTGATCGCCTTTTCCGCCAGGCTTAACCATGCCCGTTCTCGCCGACTTTATCCGTCTGTTGATTATTTCGCCTTGCGGCGAAATAAGATTTTTAATGAAAGTTAAACGTCTCATAAACGTAACAGAACCTGAACGGCAAAAACGTACAACATCGCTACGCTCAATAAAGGTAAATCATTTCATAATAGTTACGGAGTCAAATTGATGCATAAACTTTCGATTGTTGTTATTACCGCAGGTCTGCTCATGGCAATGAGTACTCAGGTCGAAGCGAAAGGGTGCCTGAAAGGTGCAGCCGTCGGTGGCGTTGCCGGGCATATGAAAAACCACGGTGCAGCGGGTGCGGCGGCTGGCTGTGCGGTTGGGCATCATATGGCGAAGAAAAAACAAAAAGAAGCGGATGCTAAGCAGCAAGGGCAGCAGTAAATCTCGCCTCCCTACACCGTCCGTCAGCGGACAGGTGTAGGGCAGATCAGGCTTTCACCGCAGGTAATCTCTTCTCTCCCTTTCGTGACGCACGTTAGCTCAGCAGGCTGGCGGCCACGTTTACAGATAGCCCCAGAATCGTCAGATTAAAGATAAAAGAGATGACCGACTGCAGCAGGGCGAGTTTTCGCATTTCTGTTGTGCCCGTTGCCACATCGGCGGTCTGAGAAGCCACCGCGATGGTAAAAGAGAAATAGAGAAAATCCCAGTAAGCCGGGTGCGCCGGTTTTTCTGGAAAGATCATCGGGGTAACGCTGCTGCTACGATGCAAATAGTGCTGGTGTGCATAATGCATGGCAAACGCGCTGGGCAGTAATGCCCAGGAGGCGATGAGCGTTATGGCGGTCAGAAGCAAATGCAGGGCCCGCGGTGTGCCCGTCAGGCTTTTCAGCGTGGGAAGCTCACTCATAATGGCCACCATACTGATCGTACATGCTACAATCACCAGCCCCAGTACCAGTGCGGCACTTTGATCCTGCATCTGGGCGATTCGTTTAATCTGATCAGGCGCAGTGCGTAACATACGAAACCAGATAAACCAAAGATAGAGCCACGCCAGCACGTTCCAGCTTATCAAGAGTCGCTGCATTTGCCCCAACTGTTCGGGCAGTAAAAAATAGCAGACGATACCCGCAACGACAAAGATGAGCAGGCGCAACCGGGCGAAAAGATTTGAGCCAAAGGAAGAGTGCATGGTCATGGGTTTTTACTGGTAATTGAATCAGTTAACTCTAGTGTATTCCGGATTATCCTGCCGTAAAAAAAGCACGAGATTTACCCTGCGTTGTGAATGGGATAATGATGACATTCAGCTCTGAGTCAAATGCCCCAGCCACCACACCTTAAGTCAGGCAAACAGATGCGGTTACGTGCGATGTCACCCCATTTCGTCTTTCTGTTCTGTACCGGCACCGAGAATGTGCAACGCACATTCATTACTCATCATTCTGGTGCTTAGCGGCCTGAAAATCGGGTAATTGCCTGATTTCTGGCAACATGATTTCTGGCACGTCAATTGCAAAACTGTGAACAGTACGCAGCGCAACACATAATCTGATAGCAATAGCTGGCTAGGGTTCCGGTTCACGCAGGTGAATGTCTGGTCCGAGAGCTGGCGACCTCTGCGAGGTTACACGGCGGGACAAAAGCCCGGGAGACAGCAGCACCGTGAGGTGTCGCGCTGCTCCTTTTTTGTGCCAACCAGAGGTTAACCATGAAAACAACGTCGTTCATCCGCACGCTTTTGCTGTCACTGATCTTGCTGATCAGCTTTCCTTCCTTCGCCGCGGTCAAAAAAGAATTCAACATCTGCTGGACGATCTATGCGGGCTGGATGCCCTGGGGCACCATCAGTAATGAAAAAATTATTGATAAATGGGCCAGCAAATACGGCATCAAAATCAATATCGTTCAACTCAACGACTACATCGAATCCATTAACCAGTATACAGCGGGACAGTTTGACGGCTGCACCATGACTAATATGGATGCGCTGACTATCCCGGCGGCAGGCGGCGTGGATTCGACTGCGCTGATCACCGGCAGCTATTCCGATGGCAACGACGGTATAGTCCTGAAAGGGGTGAATAAAAAACTCAGCGACCTGAAGGGCATGTCGGTCTATTTACCTGAGCTGTCGGTATCGCACTATCTTCTGGTTCGCGGACTGGAAAAAGCCGGACTGCAGGAAAAGGACGTGAAGGTCGTCAATACCTCGGATGCGGATATCGTCTCGGCTTTTGGCACCAGCAACGTGCGGGCGGTGGTCGCCTGGAACCCGCAACTGTCCGTCATCAAAAAGACACCACAAACCACTGAAGTGTTCAGCTCCTCCCAGGTCCCCGGTGAACTCATCGACATGATGGTGGTGAACACCCAGACGCTGAAAGATAACCCGGCTCTCGGCAAAGCGCTGACCGGAGCCTGGTTTGAAATGATGGCAAAAATGCACGCAGGCGATACAAAAGTGCTGAGTGAGATGGCTGCTGATTCCGGTACCGACCTTGCGGGCTATCAGGCCCAGCTGAAAACGACCCACCTGTTCTGGACACCTGCCGAAACGCTGGCCTTTATTTCTTCCCCGGAATTACCAAAAACCATGCAGCGCGTGGCGACATTCTCCTTTGATAAAGGGCTGCTGGGTCAGGGCGCACAGAGCGCTGACTTTATCGGCATGACGTTCCCGGGCAACGTCACCATTGGCGACAGGGCTAACAGCAAGCTGCGCTTCGACGACAGCTATCTGAAGCTGGCCGCCGCGGGCAAGTTGTAACCACTGACCACGGGAGTTCGTGCCATGCGCCTCATCAACCGCTATCCCCGCCAGGGCATGCGCCTGACGCTAATGCTGTTGCCCTTCGTGCTGATTATCGCCGCCTGGTTTATCGGGTCGGCGGTGCGGCTCGAAGCCAATCCGCAGGACAAACTGCTGCCCGGCCTGTCGCAGATGATTGATGCCATTGACCGGATGGCTTTCACGCCGGATAAGCGCAGTGGTGAATACCTGCTGTGGACCGATACGTTTACCAGCCTGAGCCGCCTGCTGCTGGGGCTGGCGCTCTCCTCGTTGATCGGCCTGTGTCTGGGTATCGCCGCAGGGGTGTTCCCGCTGTCCCGCGCCGCCCTGTCACCCCTGCTGACGGTTGTCTCGATGATTCCGCCGCTGGCGATTCTGCCCGTGCTGTTTATTGTTTTCGGCCTGGATGAGTTGTCAAAAGTGATGCTTATCGTCATTGGCATTACGCCGATGCTCGCGCGCGATCTTGAACACCGGGCGCGGGAAATCCCGGCAGAACTCTTTATCAAAGCGCAAACCCTGGGGGCGAATAGCTGGACGGTTGTGCTGCGGGTTGTCCTGCCGCAGCTGTTATCGCGGCTTATTACCTCGCTACGTCTGCTGCTGGGATCGGCCTGGCTGTTTTTAATCTCTTCTGAAGCGATTTCGGCGACCGCCGGGCTCGGCTATCGCATTTTCCTCGTACGGCGTTACATGGCGATGGATGTGATTATTCCTTATGTCATCTGGATCACGCTGCTGGCATGGCTGATGGATCTGGGCCTGCGCAGGTTGCACAACGCCTGTTTCCCCTGGGCGGAAGGAGACCGGAAATGAGTTTTATCAGCATCAGGAATATCTGGCAGGAGTACGGCGATCATGTAGTGCTGGAGCGTATCAATTTACAGGTTAAAGAGGGTGAATTCTGCTCCCTGGTCGGTGCATCGGGCTGCGGAAAGTCGACATTTTTACGCCTGCTGCTGGGTCAGGAGAAACCTACCCGGGGAGAGATCACGCTGGATGGCCAGGCTCTGGCAACAGAACCAGACCGTAGCCGCGGCGTCGTGTTTCAGCGCTACTCCGTGTTTCCCCATCTCAACGTCCTGGATAACGTCGCGACGGGACTTGAGTTACCTGCTTCCCCGCTGTTTGGCCGCCTGTTTGGTGCCCGGAAACGCGAGGCCCGCCAGCAGGCGCGCGCGATGCTGGAGAAGGTGGGGCTGGGAAATGCACTGGATAAATATCCGGCGCAGCTCTCCGGCGGCATGCAGCAAAGGCTGGCGATTGCCCAGGCATTCATCATGCAACCGCGCGTGCTGTTGCTTGATGAACCTTTTGGCGCACTGGATCCCGGCATTCGCAAAGATATGCATGCGCTGTTGCTTCAACTATGGAGTGAAACCCGTATGACGGTGTTTATGGTCACCCACGATCTTGCCGAAGGCTTCAACTTGGGTACCCGGCTACTGGTATTCGACAAAGTCCGTCACGATCCCCAGGCCCCTGATGCCTGGGGCGCACGTATTACTTACGACATTCCGCTTAATGAGGCGCGAATGGCACAGATAGTGGCAGACAGTAAAGACAACGTTTATGCATTAAGGAGACAGCAATGACCGCACGTTTTCACTCGGCTCCCAGCCTGCGCGAAGAGCGGCTTCCCGGCGGGGCGCATACCTCACTCATTCTGCGTAAAGGACAGATCCTGCGCCTGACCGATCTCGACGGCGGCGCTAACGTCAGCATGATGATGCTCAATCCCCACGAAAAAAGTGAACGCCTGAATCTGCCGGATACGCTAAAGGGTCAGCATACTGCCCGGCTCACCATCGGGCACTGTTTCTACTCCGATATGGGCCGCGTACTCGCCGGAATCGTGGCGGACAGCTGTGGCTGGCACGACCCGTTTAGTGGCGTACTGAACGCGGCAGAAACGCACGAAAAATATGGCACGGGGCGCTATCAGGAGCTGCGGAATGGCTTCCATCGTAACGGCGTCGATAATCTGTTGGTCGAAATGGGCAAATGGGATTTGGGTCTGGAAGATCTGCTCATGGTCGTTAACTTCTTCAGCAAAGTCACTGTAGATGAAGATGGCTACTTCCACTTCATCACAGCGAACAGTCGCGCAGGGGATTTTGTTGAGTTGTTTGCCCCTATGGACGTTCTGATCGTTTTGACCGCGCTGCCACATCCGATGGATCCTGCCCCGGACTATGCCCCGCGCCCCATTCAGCTGAGCTGGTATCAGGCGGATGACGAACAGGCCGCTACCGAAGCGTTGTTTATCCGCGATGAAAACCAGCGCGCGATTCGCAATACCCAACTTTTTGCCCTGTAAGGAGGCAGTGATGACCATGATTTCCAGCGACCGCCGCCCTGAAGATGCCGTGTACCGTCACGTGATCCCGGCGGGAGAGCCCTGGCTGTTTGAGGTTAAAAAAGGGCAAACACTGCGTCTGCTCGATTTGGAAGGGAATCAGGCGATCGATACGCTGTTTTACAACGCGGATAACCCGCGTGAACGTTACGATCCTCAACGTACACTACGCCGTCAGGGTAAGGCTTACCTGACCACCGGCAGCGTACTCTATTCCAATCTGGGCAATCCGTTGCTGACTATTGTCGCCGATACCTGCGGCCGTCACGATACGTTGGGTGGGGCTTGTGCGCAGGAAAGTAATACTGTGCGCTATGCTCATGACAAGCGCTATATGCACAGCTGCCGGGATAATTTTCTCTGTGCCTGTCTGCACGATGGCCGTCTGCATAAACGCGATATCGGTGCCAACATCAACTTTTTTATGAATGTCCCTGTTACCCCGCAAGGGGGACTGACCTTTGAGGACGGCATCTCTGCGGCCGGTAAATACGTTGAACTGCGTGCTGAGTGTAATGCGGTGGTTTTGATCTCTAACTGTCCGCAGTTAAACAACCCCTGCAACGGCTGGAACCCTACACCCGCCGAGGTACTGGTGTGGAACTGAGTCCGGCGCGGCTGAGCGTTACGCGCGCCTGAACAACATCAGCCCCGGGGACGGCCCCGGGGACATATCGACTTTGTGCGGGACGGCCCGCTTCCCTGAGAGTTCCGCTTATGTTTGATACCTTACTGATTGCCAACCGTGGCGCGATTGCCTGCCGCATTTTGCGCACCCTACGTGCCATGCAGGTGAAGGGTGTGGCTGTGTATGCCGAAGCCGATCTCGGTAGCCTGCATATTCGCGACGCGGATGAAGCGTTAAGCCTTGGCGACGGCCCAGCGGCGCAAACCTATCTGGTCGCCGAAAAAATTATCGCCGCAGCGCAGCAAAGTGGCGCACAGGCCATTCATCCGGGCTACGGTTTTCTCTCTGAAAATGCCGCGTTCGCGGAAGCCTGTGAGGCCGCAGGACTGATTTTTGTCGGCCCAACGCCGCAGCAGTTGCGAACCTTTGGCCTGAAGCACACGGCCCGGGCCCTGGCGAAAGCCGAAGGTGTGCCCTTACTGGAAGGCAGCGAATTACTGGCCGATGCCGCCGAAGCCTGCCGTGTCGCCGGGACAGTCGGTTATCCGGTGATGCTGAAAAGCACCGCGGGCGGCGGCGGAATTGGCATGCGCGTTTGCCGCGATGCGCACGAGCTGGCCGACGCGTTCGATACGGTACAGCGGCTGGGGCAAAACAACTTCAGCGACGCCGGCGTGTTTCTCGAAAACTATATCGAGCGGGCGCGCCACCTTGAGGTACAGATTTTCGGCGACGGACTGGGTGAGGTTATCGCGCTGGGCGTGCGTGACTGCTCGGTGCAGCGGCGTAATCAAAAGGTCATCGAAGAAACCCCCGCGCCCAATCTGCTCGAAGGAATGGCGCAGGCGCTGTGCGAGGCGGCGGTTGCGCTGGGTAAAGCGGTAAACTATCGCAGTGCGGGCACAGTGGAGTTTGTTTATGACAGCGTCGCCCGCCAGTTTTACTTCCTGGAGGTCAATACCCGCCTTCAGGTAGAGCATGGCGTAACGGAACAGGTCTGGGGTGTTGACCTGGTGAAATGGATGATTGAACTGGCGGCGGGCACCTTGCCGCCGCTGCGCGAGCTGGCCGCGGGGCTTCAGCCACAGGGCCATGCTGTTCAGGCACGGGTTTATGCGGAAGATCCGGGACGGCAGTTTCAGCCTTCCCCCGGACTGCTCACGGAGGTAGCCTTTCCCGAAACCGAGAATGCCAGCCTGCGCATTGATCACTGGGTCGAAGCCGGCTGTGAAGTGCCGCCGTTTTTTGATCCGCTACTGGCAAAAATGATCGCCTGGCGGCCCAGCCGCGATGAGGCCATTGCCACGCTTTCGCAGGCGCTAGGGGAGACGCGTTTGTACGGTGTTGAAACCAATCGCCTCTATCTGCAGCAAATCCTGGCGTTTGCGCCCTTTGTCCACGGAGAACCCTGGACCCGTTGTCTGGAGCAACTGTGTTATCAGGCGGCGACAGTTGAGGTGCTGAGTGCCGGTACGCAAACCAGCGTTCAGGATTACCCGGGCCGTCTGGGGTACTGGGCAATCGGCGTACCGCCATCCGGGCCGATGGATGATCGCGCCCTGCGTTCAGGCAACCGGCTGCTGGGGAATGAGGAGGGCGAAGCCGCGCTGGAAATCACCCTCACCGGACCCACCCTGAAATTTAACACCGCCATTGAGGCGGTGATTTGCGGTGCATCGCTGAGCGCTACCCTGGATGGCCAGCCCGTGCCGATGGAATGTGTCTTTACGATATCCGCCGGAGCAACGCTAAAGCTGGGTGCCGTAAACGGTGCGGGCGTGCGAAGCTATCTCTGCCTGAGCGGCGGTATTCAGGTGCCAACATATTTAGGCAGCAAAAGCACCTTTACGCTCGGCCAGTTTGGTGGTCATGCCGGACGCGCCCTGCGCAGCGGTGATATCCTGCACCTGGCACCGCAGACGGCGCAGGCGGGCACGAAACTTCCTCTGGCGTTGCGTACGAATCTTCCGCAGGTCCGCACCTTACGGGTGATTTATGGCCCCCATGGCGCGCCGGAGTTTTTTACGCCGGACTATATCGCCACCTTTTTTGCCACGCACTGGGAAGTACATTTCAACTCCAGTCGCACGGGCGTTCGTCTGATTGGACCCAAGCCTGACTGGAGCCGCGACAGCGGCGGCGAAGCCGGACTGCACCCATCGAATATTCACGATAACCCCTACGCTATTGGCGCGGTGGATTTTACCGGCGATATGCCGGTAATTTTGGGCCCGGATGGACCCAGTCTGGGGGGCTTCGTTTGTCCGGTCACGGTCATAGAAGCCGACCTATGGCAGCTGGGGCAACTGAAAGCCGGTGATAACGTGCGCTTTACCGCAGTGGATTTGCCCACCGCGCGTCAGTTGGCCCGGGAGCAACGCCAGGCGCTGGCAACGCTCTGCGCGCAGGAGACGGCCTGGCAACCTGCGCCGCTGACCTCGCCGATTGTTATGACCTGCGGCGAGGCCGATAAGCGCCTGGTGGCGCGGCTTTCGGGCGATACGCATCTGCTCCTCGAAGCCGGGGAGCCGGAACTGGATCTGGTTCTGCGTTTTCGCATTCATGCCCTGATGCAGGCGCTGGAAGCGCATGCAAAAGACGGGGTGATTGATATCACGCCGGGGATCCGTTCGCTGCAAATCCATTTTCAGCCTGAAATTCTCACCCATGACGCGCTGTTGGCATGGGTGCGCGGCGAGTGGCTCACAGTTTGTATGCATGATGATCTGCAGGTGCCGACGCGCGTGGTGCATCTGCCGCTTTCCTGGGACGATCCCGCCTGCCGTCAGGCGATTGAAAAATACATGACCACGGTACGTCCTGATGCGCCGTGGTGCCCCAGCAACCTGGAGTTTATTCGTCGGATTAACGATCTGCCTGACGAGCAGGCGGTCTGGAAAACGGTATTTGAAGCCAGCTACCTGGTTATGGGGCTGGGCGATGTCTATCTTGGCGCGCCGGTAGCGACACCGCTGGATCCGCGCCATCGTCTTGTCACCACAAAATATAATCCGGCGCGTACCTGGACGGCAGAAAATTCGGTCGGTATCGGTGGGGCCTACCTGTGCGTTTACGGTATGGAAGGGCCCGGTGGCTATCAGTTCGTGGGCCGCACGCTTCAGATGTGGAACCGCTATCGCGACGTCACCGATTTTGCCGGAAAACCCTGGCTACTGCGCTTCTTCGATCAACTGCGTTTTTACCCCGTATCCGCCGGGGAACTGATGCAAATACGCCGCGATTTTCCACTGGGACGCTATCCGCTGCGCATTGAGCACAGCACGCTGCGGTTAAGCGATTATCAGCAGTTTCTTGCTCAGGAGGCGCAGAGCATCGCGGCGTTTCGTGACCATCAGCAAAAGGCGTTTAATGCGGAACGCGATCGCTGGATCGCCAGCGGGCAGGCTCATTTCGACAGCCAGGAAAGCGTGGTGGAAGAGGGCGGCGATAGGTCATTACAGCAGGGCGAACAGGGCGTCGAAAGCCCGGTTTCCGGCAATCTCTGGCAGGTGCAAACCACGGCGGGAAGTCGCGTGCATGCGGGGGATGTGCTGGTCGTGCTGGAATCCATGAAAATGGAGATTCCGCTACTGGCACCATGCGACGGCATCATTCAGCAGATAAACGTGCAGCCAGGCAGTGCTGTGCGCGCGGGACAGCGGGTTGCGGTGATAAGGGAAGAGAACGTCTGAAGCGGGAGCGGTTTCGGGCCCCGGATAGCGGTTATCGCCGGGGCTGATCACGCTCGTTGGTGATCTCCGTCTGGCGCGAAGCCGGTATCGTTCGTGCACCTGCGCGCCGAAAGCCATGCGCTCTGGCATGTTATCGGCGCGCTGTTTGCTAAACAAAAGCGGCTGTAAACGTGATGCGTATTCCCGGCCTTTTACGCGTCGCGGACGCTGCCACCATAAGCTTCTGGCACCAGATCCTGCTCGGCATCCCCGCTCTCAAGTAGCATTAACAGACTTTCAGCGACTTTTTCAGGTGAATGCGCGAAGGCGGCAATCTCTTTTTCCTGCGCGCTGGCCTGCTCACGGCCTAATTTAACGGACTGGTAAAATTCTGTCGCGGTCACAAAGGGATAGAAAGTCGATACCGTGATCCCCTCAGAAGCCAGCTCCAGACGGGCAACACGTGAAAGCATATTCAGTCCGGCTTTCGCGCTGGTATAGGCCGCGGAGCCTGGATAGGTTGCCAGCGTTGCACCTGAGCTGACATTAATAATGCTGCCGCGTCCTTGCTGACGCATCGCGGCTAGGACCGCCTGCATCATCCTGAGTGGCGCAACCAGATTTACGTCCAGCAGTGCCATGAAGTCCTTACTGCCGATCGTGTCAATGGCACCATGCAGCCCTTGCCCCGCATTGTTGATTAACGCGTCAATGCGCCCAAAATGGCTAAGCGTGGTCTGAACGGCGTTGGCAATCTCATCATGACGCGTCACATCACAGGCTATCGCTATGGCGTTTCCCAACGTTTGCGCCAGCGCGCTAATGCGTTCTGTACGCCGCGCGATAAGTACCACCTGCGCGCCGGATTGTGCAGCCGCCCGGGCGGTTGCTGCACCAATGCCCGACGATGCGCCGGTTATCATGATTGCTGCCCCTTTAATATTCATCGCTTTTCTCGCTCCGGTTGTGGCACTCTTCGCACTGATTTTAGTGCGCACATCATTGCCGTGCGGCCTGAATTCTGCTTATTATTTGCCTGTTTCTGCTTAATTCTGCGTAAGGCGGAGCTTATGACAACGGCATTAGACGCCCTGCGCGAGAGCGTGCAGGACTGGCCTGTGGATGCAAACGCGCGTTCGGCCATCCCACGACTGGACATCTACCGGGTCACGCAACCTCTTACTCTTCCGCCTGAGGTTTATCCACCCTTTATTAGCCTGATCCTGCAGGGTGAGAAGCAGCTGCAGATTGGATCGCGTCTCTTTCGCTATAGCGCCGGGCAGGCCTTTATCTCGTCTGTCGATCTGCCAGCAAGCGGTAAGATTGTGGGTGCCAGCGATGCAGCGCCTTATCTGGCAGTGCGCCTGACATTCGATCTTGCCGTGATAAGAGCATTACTGCATGTGTCACCCGCAGTGAGTGAACCACCGGCCGGACCGGGGTTTGCTGTTGAGGATGCAGATGCAACATTACTGGATGCCTGGTTGCGACTGGTGCGTCTGACTCATCATCCCGAAGATATTGCTGTGATGGCGCCCTTAACGGAGCGTGAAATTGTTTACCGCCTGTTGCGCGGCCCCCAGGGTGCGCTGTTGCGTCAGGCTACTGACACAAGCGGTTATTTTTCATCCATCCGCAGTGCGGTGAGCTGGTTGAAAACGCACTATGCTTCGCCGGTGCGCATTGAACAACTGGCGCATATGACCAACATGAGTATCTCGGTATTTCATCGTCGTTTTAAAGCCAGCACCGGATTTTCTCCGTTGCAGTATCAAAAGCATCTGCGGCTTTATGCGGCGCGTAATCTGCTCTTTCGTCAGCCCGGTAACGTTGCTGCCGTTGCGTCGACGGTGGGTTATGACAGTTTGACGCAGTTTACCCGCGAATATAGTCGTCTGTTTGGCATCCCGCCCGCGCGGGACGCCAGAGATCATCGTGGGGTGGGCGCGTTTCAGCAGGTGAGGTCGCTTTCATGACCCGCACCCGAATAATGCATCAGGGCACAATAACCATTTGAGAGGGCGCGCCTACGGCAACGTAGTTTCCGGTAAAGGTGATGGCACCGCTCGCTTTGTCCACTCTGAAACTGGTGATGTTATCGCTACGCTGATTCATCACGTAAATCATGCTGCCATCGAGGGATAACGTCAGCGTTCGTGGGTAATCACCGCGCGTCCACACATCATCCTTATGCGTCAGTGTGCCGTTAGCATTGACCGCAAAGTGCGCAATGCTGTCATGCAGACGGTTGGCCACATAAAGATTTTTCCCGGCCTTATCAATAACTAACCCGGCTGCAAAACTGGTGCCTTTATAACCGGCAGGCAGCGTAGAAACCGTGGCCTTTTCCTGCAAGGCACCGGTATGCGGATTAATAAGGTAATGCGTGAGCGTCGAGGCTTCTTCATTGACTAACCAGAGCGCACGGCAGTCGGCGCTAAAGACGAAATGGCGCGGGCCTGCTCCTGCTGACGAGGCGTTTATCCATGCGGGTTTAGCGGGCGTGAGCGTACCGTCTTTATTCAGGTGATACTGGTAAATGCGATCCAGTCCCAGATCTGTCGAGTACACAAACTGGCCCGTAGGATCGCTGGCGACCATATGTGCATGCGGACCGTTGTGGTCGCTAATAGCAAAGCTGCCCTCGGGCGCCGCCGCGGGTTTGCCTGCGCCTGCCGGGCCACTGTCCTGATGATGATCGATGGCCTGGCTCAGTTTACCCTCTGACGTCACCGCAAACACTGTGATACTGCCGCTGACATAATTGGCGACCATCAGGTAACGCTGGTCGGGTGTCAGAGACAGATAAACCGGCCCCTTACCTTGGGTGTCAACCTGATTTAATGCCGTGAGCGAGCCGTCCGGGCCAATCTGATAAGCGGTAACACTCCCTTTTTCGGTCTCACTGGCCACATAGAGATGTTTACCATCGGCTGACGCGACCATCTGCGCCTGATTGGGCAGTTGACTCACCAACGTTTTTCCCGACAGTTCACCCTGTGCATTGATCGTGAATCGATAAACCCCTTCGCCATCAGGATTATAGGTTCCCACATACGCATAAGATGCCTGAGCCATAAACGGCACGAAGGCCGTAACGCTTGCAACGGCGGCTGCTGTCAAAATCGTTTTATTCATAATTTTTCTCTATTCAGAACAAAAATTCAAAGAAATTAAGGCATGTCTCAGTTTACTGCGTGTGCTTGTAACCAGCCGGATGAGTAAGACCGGGAGGAACTGATTTTGGACACGCTGTGGCGTTTAGCCAGTGAGATCACCGGAATCGTGACGAACTGGACACTGGCCCTCCCCCGGCTGCACCTTTCTTCCGTCCATGCGTGGTCAGAGGCGCGAAGGCTTGTTCTCACTGAGGCGGATGGCCTCGCGTTATATCTCTGGCAGTCAGAAAAAAATGAACTCAGAACCCTGCTCAGTGAGAGTTATGCATAACAGATTTTCTTGATGTGTCCCTAACTAGGGGTATACTATCCCTTAGTTGGGGACACATGAAATTATACAAGTAACATTCATCAAACTTACCAGCTTTCAGAAGTACAGCCATGAATATCTTGACGATGATCAGTTTCGTGTCTTCCAGAACATGTTGCTGGCCAACTCTGAAAAGGGCGACATCATCACCGATACGGGCGGACTCGGCAAAGTACGCTTCCGGGACGAGCGCAGGAATAAAGGCACCCGATGCGGGATCAGGGTTATCTATTACTGGACGAACGATAAAGGCCAGTTCATCCTGTTCACCATTTACGATAAAGACCAGCGTGACGATTTGACTAAACAGCAGCGTGATGCTTTGGCAGACGCGCTGAATATGATTAAGAAAGGGCTGAGACGTGACTAAAGGCGATATTTTCAGTGAACTCATGACAGGGATGCAGGAGCTTAAAGACCATCAGGACGGCAAGATTACGCTCAAATCCTACAAGGCGACCCGACGCGAGCCTGCCACGATAGCGCCGCAGGAGCTGCGCGACGTGCGCGAAAAACTGAATCTGTCTCAGGCGGTTTTCGCCCATTACCTTCATACGGGCGAAACCACGTACCAGAACTGGGAGCAGGGCAGGGCAAAGCCCAACGCGCAGGCGGTTTTGCTGATCCGTATGGTGCAGCAGAATCCTGAAACCCTCCAGACACTGGCACGGCTCTGATCCCCATACTTCCGGACGGTACAGCCGAAAGACCGCGCCATATTGCGCGGTTTTTTTTAGCTTGTAGCGGCCAGCTAGGCCATGCAAAAAAATGCTGCCCTGCGGGCCGGAATAAGCCGGTGCTGACACACCGGCCTTAGCGGTGAATACGGCAGCGAATTTGCCCGCTTCTTTTCGGTGCAACTGAGCTTTATGCCACCGGATGAGGCGTTTTGCCTCTGTGTGTGCAGCCCTGGCGAAATCTCCAGCGTGTGTATGTGTCGGCGGCCGGGGGACGCGTGCGCGACGTCCCCCGGCGGCTGACGCCGTGCGATCCTTCGCGCATCAGTGCCGTTCTCGCTGCAAGGGCGCAGGTGTGTCTGATGGATTACAACGTTAGCGGGCTGGCGGATTACCTGGCGGAGGAGATAAACGTATGATCCCGACAAACCGGTCTCTGGTTCCGCTGTCGCTCAAAAGGGGGGCCGCCATGCAGGCGATTGCTGACGTTGAGCAGAAATTAGCGCGCAAGATTCCCCCCTATGCACGGGCGTTTTTCCGCTTTCTGATGGACAGTAAGCGGGTAACGCTGAAGGAAGTCCATGTGTTTTGTCCCTTGCTACAGGAGTCTGACTTTCGGGGCGAAAACAGTCGTGGCTCAAAGCCATTGATAAGCTGATACTGAGTGCAGGAGCACACTGCCCGCTACCGCTCAGCGGCTATGAGGTCTGGGATATTTTCCCTGAAAAACGTTTCCAGCAGACAGAACGGCAGCGAATGAAAACAGCACTACAGGAGGAAAAATATTCCAACCAGATAACACGGCAGGTTCATGATCAGGAACGGGCTTACCTGGCACTCAAAGCTCAGGCCGAAACGAGCTGGTCTTTCATTCGCCGGAAACGGTCGGTAGCTGGGTGTCACGCTGGTCGGATTCGCAGGTCAACCATTACGCTCTGGAGGGTATGTTTTACCGATGGAGTGAGCATTTTTCTTCGATGAAACAGCTAGACCGCTGGACGCTTAAAGGTGAGCCATTATGGAGATTGAGTGTTGAGGCGAGGTTTCTCTCAGATGAATCAACGCAGGCCGTGCGGGGGATGGACACATGGTTGGTTCCGAACAAGCCGAAGCCAATTAAGGCGGCATGAGGAGTGAATTTCTGAATTAATGTTTACAGGATATTGAATTTTATGCGTCAGTCCCGCTAGGCAGGGGCTGACGCAAATTTCACAGGCGTAAATATTGCTTTGTTTTATGATGACTAACGGGGTCCCCGGGATTTAGATGCTCTTGGGTCTGCGGGATGCCTGTGATCGAGCTTTGGTTCTTCAGGGCAATTTATAGTCAGGGTCCCGTCAACATCATCCCAGATAAAATAGCATCTACCTATTTTTATGCGCCAAGGGCTTGCATCAAGAACTTTTTGACCATCGTCGATAGTGAAGGGTTAAGGAAAATTCTGTTGATTTGCTGCATCGAGTACATCCTGCACTGTGTGATTCATTTTAGCTCCCTATGATAATTATTTCTTATCAATAACACTTCCTGACTTTATTTTGGTATAGCTGACATCGCTAAGCGGTATAATTCTGTAAGCTGTCAGACAACATCACTTACTACGGAGGAAGTATGTCAGTCACTACACTGAGGCAGAAGGGCAGGGGGCTTGTTCTGACCATTCCTGATGAGGTCGCCGAAAGGGCTGGCTGGCGCGCTGGCACACTTATGAACATCAGCACAGACGGTGATGCCGTTAAGATACGCCCATCCCGTCGGGTACCGCGTGGGCGGAAAACTGTAGCGCAGCTACTGGCAGGGATTGACCAGGACGAGATCCGCCTGTTGAACGCTAAAATCACTGGATAAAGACAGCATTAAGAAAGCGTCCACCTTCAGGGTCAACAGTATTGACTAACCCCCCGCCCTGAAAGGCACGACTTTTTCGTCTGAAACTGAGCTGCGTAGCAAATACCTCAAAAGCTGTACAGACCCGGTGCTGGCGCACCGGTCTTGTCCGACTTTTTTGTGCCTGTCATACGTTATCTGGTCGTCTTAATTTTATCCCCCGGCTTCTTGCGATTTCTTACTTTCACTGACCGAAATGCCACTTCACGGGCAGGGCCATGGCCCCCTTCGGCTCCTGCTCAGGCAGGCAGTCGTCAGGCTCACTCCGCTAAGGCGGCACACCCGCCATGCTGTATAGAGTCTGATGGCGAAGGTCAACGTCAATGGCTGCTGACGGCTGACGACTGGCGCCGTCGCCTTTGCCGGGGCTCTGTGGCCAGCCCGCTTGGCGGGCTGCAAATTCCCCTCCTGACGTCTTTCCTGCTGTTCCGGTCGTGCCTTGTGCGGAGGACCTGTCGTAGCACCGCCGGTTCGGGCAGAAAGGGGTGAAATGTACGCCGCCAAAAACTTTTCGCCAGGGGCGGCAAAAACTTTTTGTCGTCGCCCCGTTATGCCCTCTATTCGTCGTCGCAACTCTGCCCTTCGTTGCGAAAGGCCAGATCGAAAAAGAAAAAAGGCGCGTCAGAGGAAGGCTTTTTCGGCACCTGCAGCCCTCCGGTCATACCGCAGCGCGCTGTACAAACCGGATCTCACAGCATGAGGATTTCATGATGAAAAAAATATCAGCTCCCGGCATCCCGGACACGCAGGATTTGCCCGTCGATGCATTTATGGATCTGTGCGACTACGTATGGATGCACGGCGAATTTCTGGGACCGTCTGGTTTTTCGCGTGATGATTTTAACGGGCTGGTGGTGATTGATGAGCCGACAGAAGAACCGGACGCGCTGAAAGTTTATATGCGTGATGGCTGGCCGGTCGCTGTCTACGAATTTGATATCGGTTACACCGTTATCCGCCGGCCGTCCTTTCAGCCCGGACGCCACGACCTAATGACCGTCTGGAACATCAACAGCAATAAGAAGTAAATCATGAAAACTGCTGACCGCAGCATCATCACACCCTCCGCCGGGATGTAAAGCCCGCCGGAAAATCATCTCATAAACACCATCGTCACACCGATCAGTATGTACTTGAAATTCCGGATGAAATTCGGTCACGTGTCCGTCACGTAGTGCACTGCGTCCGCAAGCGCAGAGCCGTTCTATGCCTGTCAGCAGCGCGTGCGCGATAGGGGCGTGTCGGTCATGCAAAACACCTGCTGTGCCTGTGTCAACGTGATCAGATTCTTGCCTCAGAAGTATCGAAAATTATTTTGCTGAACAGCCATGACGGCAGCAGCAGCTACCAGATGATCCCCGGACAGTTTCGCAGCGTCTGTTCCAACGGCATGGTATGCGGTGAAGTGTATGGCGAAATTCGTGTACCGCATAAAGGCGACATTGTCAGTCAGGTGGTTGAATATTCACGCGACTAAATGAAGCTTATCCGGCTTGACCATCGTGAACAGGTTGCCTTTGCCGAAACGGCGCTGGCGTTTCGCTATGATGGTCAGCATATTCCGGTCACGGCTGATACAGTTTCGCAGCCCCGCCGCAAGGCAGACAACCCGAATGACCTCTGGACTGTTTATCAGCGTACCCAGGAAAACATCATTCGTGGCGGATTACGTGGGCAGACCGCAAAGGGTGCAGTGACAAAAACCCGTGCGATAAACGGCATTGACGGCGACATAATAAACAACCGTTTTCTGTGGTGTCTTGCCGAAAAAATGAAAGAACTGAAATCCTGATTCCTGATACGGGGCACTGAAAAGCCCCTTTTTTTGGGAGCGAAATCACTTCGTTACCGCGTCACGCACCTCATTACCTGCACCGGTTCCCGCACTTCTCGCCTTCCGGACACGCGCCTGTTTTTTGGCTTTTCCATTCTCTTTAATAACATCAGAAATGGCCTTTTCACTGAAACCAAACTGCATGTCATCCAGCGCCGATTTTATATCTTTTGCGTTATAGCCCTTTTCCTTTGCCAGCATCAAAATCGTGCCGCGAAGGCTGTCCAGCGCTTTATTTCTGGTAATGCGTGCGGGTGACAAATCCGGCAAATTTTCCAGCCGGGATTTTGCCTCGTTAATCTGTTCCTGCGTGAAAAACTGCTGCGTAGCCATAAAACCTCCTAGTGGGAAAACCCGAAAACCATGATTCTGCCGCGAACCTGCGGAAAAATCCGGCACCTGCCTCCCATGACGCCATATACTTCATGGCGCTTTAGTGCCAAAATTCATGTTATTAATTAAATAATATGGGCAGGTAATGTTTTGTCATTACCGTCTGCACGCAGACAGTAACGCCAAAACGACTGGTCAGGGCTTTGCCCCTACACCCCGGTCCCGAGCTGAGGTTGAGTTATGGCGAAAAGTGAAAAGCGTCAGAGGAACGTGATTGTTCAGCTGCGGTGTACCGAGGCTGAGCTTGAGGCCATTGATAAAAAAGCTGCCTCAGCAGGCCTGACGCGATCGGAACTGCTGCGGCGTTCCGCGCTCAACCGGCGCATAACCGTCCGGACTGATATCCGTATGATGAATGAAGTCAAACGCCTCGGTGGACTACAAAAGCATCTCTTCACGCAGATGGAGAAAAGCATGACAACGGAGCTGAGCCGCCAGTTTTCTGACGTGCTTGTGGCCATCACCCAGACACTTAACGCTCTGGACATGACGCCGGTACCGGCTGAAGAGATAACAGACTGATGAACGTCATCATTCCTCCAAAACGTCGTGACAAAAAAACCAGTTTCAAAAAGCTGGTTGAGTACGTCAGCACGCGTCAGGAGAAGAAGGCCAGCGATATCGTCACACCGGATGGTACAGCGGAGCATACCCACGATATTGAGTATGTGACGACTCCCGGATTCGGGCAGCTGGTAAACTACGTCGGACGTAAGAGCACAGCCTCCGTCACTCAGGTTCACAGCATTTCACCGGAGGGCATCCAGCGAGTGTCTTCCGGTGAGGTGCGGTGCGAGACCAACTGCTGGTCGCTGGGTTCTGCTGCTGCAGAGATGAACATGACCGCCATGCAGAACCGTCACTGTAAGGATCCGGTTTATCACTTCATCCTGAGCTGGCAGTCAGACGAAAATCCCTCCGATGATGCGATTTTTCAGTCCGCGCGTTACTGCCTGGAAAGCCTGGGCATGAAAGACCATCAGTATGTCGCTGCCATTCATAAAGACACTGACAACATCCACTGTCACGTTTCCGCTAACCGCGTTCATCCGGAAACGTTCAGGGCGCAGAACATGTGGAACGATGCGGACACGCTGCAGAAATGCTGTCGCGTACTGGAGCGAGATTTAGGCTTCAAGGTTGACAACGGCAGCTGGCATATGGATGAGTTCGGCGACCTGCACCGTACCCCACGGGACATGTCCGCCGCGCCGCGTGGCGCAGCACGCCGTGAGATTTTTTCCGACCGTGAAAGTCTTCACGGGTACGCCGTGCTTGAAGTGCGCGACGTCATCAGCAAGGCGCAGCAGGATGACCGGCTTGACTGGCCATGGCTGCACACCATGCTGCATACCCGCGGTCTCGGTCTGCGTGAGCAGAGCGGCGGACTTGCTGTTTATGATCTGCTTCAGCCTGACGGTGTAAGCGTAAAAGCGTCTGACATCCATCCGGCCATCAGTCTGCCGGCCATGGAAGCGAAGTGTGGTGAATTCTCTCCTGCACCGCCGGCATTTAATCCGGAGCGACCGCAGGATGGCATCACCGGTATCCTGAGTCATTACAATCCCCAGCTTCACGTCCGCGATCAGGATTTGCGTCAGGAGCGCCGTGAGGCGAGGGCAGTGGCCAGAGAAATTCTGCGCGCCCGTTTTGACGCCTACCGTGAAGGCTGGGAAAAACCGGACCTGAGGGCGCGCGAGCGGTTCCGTGAGATTCACTCACACTGTGTGGCCATGAAAGCACATGTCCGTAAAACGGTCCGTGACCCGCTGCTGCGCAAGCTTATGTACCGCATGGCCGAGTTTGAAAAGATGAAAGCCATGGCCACTCTCCGCCTGCAACTGCGTGAGGAACGCCAGGTGCTGGCGGATACCGGCATGTTCAGGCCTCTGTCATGGAAACAGTGGGTGGAGCGTGAAGCGGTAAACGGTGATATTGCCGCACTCAGCCAGATGCGCGGCTGGGCCTATCGTGAAAAACGCAAAGCCCGTCAGAGTGAGAAGAACAGTGCTACTCCCGGAGCCGTCATTGTCTGCGCTCACGGTGATGACGCGCCGATTTTCCGCTCCAGTGAGCATGACACGCAGCTGCGACGCGACGGTTCCGTTACCTACCTCAGAAACGGTCAGCCCGCTGTCACGGATTTTGGAAACAGGGTAGAGGTGTATACCTCCTCTGATGCCCGGTCTGAGCGTTTCAATAACGATCTTGCTGCTGCCCTGACAGCCTGGAGAAGTGAAGGTGCCCAGTTTGTGAAAGGCAATGCTGACGCAGTCAGGAGAGTGCTGTATTCCGGTTCGATGCATAATCTGCAGGACAATGACGGCCGGCGTTTCACCGTCAGAGACAGTCAACAGCAGAAAAGCGTTTCAGTCACGGAGTCGTTCCAGCGCAAACAAGGCCAGGCCCTCGGGCAGCCTGCAGTTCAGATTGAGCAGGCGAGGCCACAAAACGATGAAATCATTCGCCCTGACGGGAAACTCCCGCGGCCCTAATTGCCACATCACCGGCGCCGGTTAACACCGGAATGCTTCTTTCAGCACGTAAGCGCTGAGTTATTCCCATTAACTGACAGAGGTTAATTCCCATGAGTTACATTCGGGGGCTGCAGTAGCTGACAAGCGAACTTTTCCTAAACCGCCATGATCCTTTTAAACTTCTGATCTTCTCTCTTTTAAAAAACAGTAAAGACTTTCATTTAAATGACTGACCTAAACGTCACCTGTCCTGTGGACAGTTTCCATAAGCGAACGACCTTGCAGCGGACTGCGTCCGCGCCGGTTCGATGAGTCCGCTACGCGGCCTGAGGTAGCACCCGCCAGAGGCGGGCAAAAACAAGTTTAGTTACA
>NZ_JAVAXT010000018.1:0-67397 GCF_041955125.1 Pantoea sp. BR_17
GGCCATGAATTCCCCCTGGGTCTGATAGCGTGGACCGAAAAGCAGCTGCGTGGCTTCGTCGCTCCTGCCGTTTTTCGCGAGGGCCACAACTTCATCAAGGAAAGGTAAAAAGAGGTCTGCCCGGTCCGTGAGACGCTTAAAGATTTCCAGCCCAGTGGGTGAGTTCACCTGTTTCCGGAGCAGTTCAAGCAGGCCGTCAAGCTCATGCCTTTCGCTGCGGTAGTCACTGATGGCTTTCTCTCTCTGAGACTCGTCCCTGAGGAGAATTGCATTGCGGGCGAGACGGCTCATGTCTGATGTGAGATAGCGCAGAGACTGGGAGGCGGAGGATTTACTGTAAAGGCTGCCTGAAATTTCATCGTTCGCACTGCCAAGCGAGTTAATCTTAAGGACGCCTATCAGCACCATGATAATGACAAGCAATGCCATAAAGCCGAAGGCCGCACTGAGTCTTATACCTATTTTTATATTATTCATAAAGGTTCCCTGATGTCGGGTATCAGCACTGATGTATTGAGACGTCAGTGCTGATACAGAAGCTCTCCTGCGCCGCAGAAGGACGATGTAGTACATTTCCGTTTGGTTTTATGACGGAATTATTACTATCGGCAGCGGTTAAAAAATGTTCACTCTGACTGTACCAGACCTGAAAGCCGGGGAGAGCACATGGCTGTTTCGGAGCCATCGTTAAACTGGCATGAGCATCGAATGGTAGGTCAGTAAGTGTTGCTTTCATCCTTACAGGCATGAAGAAGCCTGTAATGCCAGCATTTCACTTTTTGCGGATTTTCCCTGACGAACATGTCCGCTTTGTGCCAGAAGCGGACGTTTCCAACATCTGCATGTATTAAACTTTCGAGAAGAGCTCTCACTTTATAGCCATGCAACCGCGCCAAAATTATCAGGGGCCTTTTTCACGATACAGTCGGGGTAAAAAGTGCCTAAAACGGCCCTCAGGCCGCAGGATCGCACTGAGGGCCCCTGCGGGGGGCGGGCAAGTAGTCTTATGTTAAATGTGATGGCTAGGCTAGGTCTGTGCGATCCCCGCGCGTCGTTGGATGTGAGATGACGATAAACTCGACCGCAGAATCACTATCGTTTCTGGCCTGGTGCTTTGAACCTGGCGGGATCTCAATGCCTTGCTGAATACCTATCCGATGCTCTTTTCCTTCCAGTTCCATAGTCAGAGCACCACTGAGAACGAAGAAAAACTGCCTTGAAGTTGAATGGTAATGTCGTTTTTCGTATGTTTCTGGCGGCATTTTCTCGTGAATAACCAGCATGTCCTGTCGGTTTACCAGATACCAGCCATCGCACTTCTCACCCCATATGTAATGCTCAGCATTAGCCTTGGAAATCATCGTTTTTACCTGTTGTACGCTTACGAATTTAGACCTGATGATTAGTTATACTTTGTTAGGTTATTGATTCGCAACAGGGTTGTTATGTTTAATATGGCAGAGCTTCCCTTTGGCCATCATTTGAAGTCCGCTTCTCGCTCTCAGCGGAGCTTCAGCTCTGCCGGATGGTCCGCTCTGTGCCATAAGAGGACACATCAATAGTGCTAGTTTTGAGGCTGATACCGTTTGTTTATATAGGAGTAAACAAGTGAAGATCGACTGGCACAGTTCTTCTTTAACCCGCACCACTGTCGTTGATAAAAATTACAAAAATACACAAAATGTTCGTCGTTTCATGATTGATGAATGTAGCCCGGATTTTCGATTTGATCGTGCGTTTATGGTCTGTATAAGAAATGATGCCCCAAAAAATTTAGGGGATGTGGTGGATGAGTGGAATCGCAGACATTCACTGTAAATTAACCTGCTGCTTGCCCACTGCTGGCATTGCCGAGCATACATGTCCGTTCCGTTCCGTGCCGGAAGTCGAAGTATATCTCACTTGCTGAAAACTATATGAGTTATGCGTGGATACAACCACCTTACAGTTTATCGGAACATCAGCCTGAATTATCATTCACTGGCAATATTTTTTGTTAAGCTCATTAAATGACTTCATCTGCAAGTGATACTCATAAACTAAGGATTTATCATCAATCGTGTATGCAATCGGACGGCGTGAGTACTTAACGTCTAATATCAAGTGTTGTGGCTCTGCAGAGATAAACCGAGCACCTATTTTTTGATTGATTTTTGTTCGGCCAGAAATGATTCCGCACACATAATTCGCCCCCTCAAAGTGATGAGTGCTCATTTCGGAGAATGATATTGGCTTTGAAAAATCAATATCGCTATCGCAAAAACCCAACATCATTTTCTTATTACTTTCATTTGAAGGATCTTTTGCTAAAAAATCTTTGAATAAATCACAACTTGCCGATGAACTCGCTACTTTTTTAAGAAAATTAATCACATATGGTTTAATTTGTTTGTGCTGAATATTTTCTTGACCATACGAAGCTGGAACTATAGTTAATAGAAGCAACGCAGATAAAACCAAACTTCTCATGTGCCTTCCTCCGTGAATGGATGTCCATGTTACATCGGCAAAAAAATACCTAACTTTAATGACCTGTGATTTTCAACCACATTAGACGCTTAAATCACCTTGTGGTGCAATCAATAGCAATCCGTCCGTTCCTCGCTCAACGCGGACATCATTAACCTCGTTTAACTTCTCCTGTCATAAGGGGGAAAAGTCTTTACAAGATAATTTGAACGCTTGGTGATTTCCAAACAATACTTTCGGGTATAAACTCGGCGGATATGATTAGCTGAAAATGGAGTAATCGATGTTTACCCTTGGCGCACACCTTTCATCCAAACGTACCGGATATACTCATCATGGTATTTACATTGGGAGTGGTAAAGTTATCCACTATTCAGGTCTGGCAAGTGGGTTAAGCAAAGGTAAAATCTGTGAGACTTCGTTTGAAGACTTCAATCAGAACCAGAGCGAAGTTGCCATTATCGAACATCTGGATGCTAAATGTGTTTACTCCAATGTAGATATTGTGAAAAGGGCTAAATCCAGACTGGGTGAGGATGGATATAATTTATTCAACAACAACTGTGAGCATTTTGCGACATGGTGTGTGACTGGCGTTAGTGAAAGCGCTCAGGTCAAAACAGTGAAGACTATGGCAGTATCTGTAGGGCAGGCGGGGTTCAATGCTTACAGCTATTATAAAATAACTCAAACAGCCCCCACGGTATTAAGAACTGCGGCGTCCATCGCAAGCCGTCAAGTTGCTACGCGAGCTATAGCATCAGGGGCAATGACATCCGGTACTTCAGCATTGACCGGTATATCGTCTGTTGCTAGTGGTGCAGGGTTAACTACAGCAGCTTTCTCTGGTGGAGCGAGTACTATTGTTGGCTTAACTGGAGCTTCAGCAGCTACAGTAGCTGCGGCCCCCGTTGTGCTTGCCGCGGGAGGCGTAGCTTTAGTTGGGTATGGTGTATATAAAGTATGGTCATGGCTTAGCGACTAATTCTCAAATAAGCATTTAAACGCCGTGGTCGTAGTGTCGATTAGTTCTCCGAGGTGATCGGAATCGACGTTGCGGATGCAACGCTGGAGGGCTATGTAAAATACGGTGATCTGCTCCCTGTCGGTTAACACACGGGAAGGTGAGTAGAGCTTTATCAATGGCGATGATAGTTGTGAACGTCTGCTCCTCGCTCATAGCGGACCTCCAACTCAGTCAGCCTGCTCGCTTTGTGCCAGAAGCGGACGTTGGAAAATAAAGAGGGAAATAAATAGCAGAAAGATAAAACGCTTATTGGCTCTCAATTTCTTGATCGGTTAGTCCCAATTTTCCCGGTACGATATCTTTGAATATTGCTATCAACTCAGGAGCCATAAAAAGGTATTCGTCAGCGATATCGAGCACATGCAGAGGCTTGAATGCGATGATCCTGCCGTATTGGGCCACTAAGCGGTTTTTGTGCTTCTGTTCCATCACACAGACAACATCTGCCCATTGAAGCAATTCGGCAGAGACTCTTTTTTTTGCATTCCGGCTAGTCCCAGCGGAAAGTACGGCAAGAGATGGATAACGGCGGAACACCTGTTCCGCCGTGGGGCTTCGCCATTGATTACGACTGCATATAAAAAGTACGTTCATCAGAATAGTAGTACTCTTCCAGACCTCTCAAGGCAAGCTGTTGGTTAGTAATACGTGGATACTCAAGCCCGAGTTGTGCGGCACGCAACAATTTATCCGACCGCGTGTAAAGCATCTTCCAGTTTTTTTCGCCACGGAAGTTCAATAAAGTCTTGCGGATATCACGAGACTTGTTACGTCGCTTCTGTGCATTGCGCCAATCTCTAGTACGTTTAGTTTCCATTGTTCCACTCTCTCAGATTAATCGGGTCAGCAGCCGCGATAATACGGGGAGAACGAACTGGAGAAATATAGCTTTTTACGGAGAAAAATTATAGTCCGGATTATGGTGAATCATTGATCTGCTCCCGACCAACGAATACACAGCTATGGAAGCAAAATCTCCAGGCCTAATGACACTACAGACGTTCCCTTTCGCTCAAAGCGGACCTTCATCTCAGTCAGCCTGTCCGCTTTGTGCCAGAAGCGGACATTACTGGCATCATGTTATGTTGTTAACCAGAAGCAGTTCATGGGGTGAGCAGTTCGCACAACGAGGTAACTGTCTGACACTGATTATTGATGGAGAAGATGAATGACAAGTGATGTGATTGCGCTTTCTGCTATTGGCGTAGCTATCCTTTTTGGCGCAATGAGCCCGGGTGTCAGCTTTCTTCTCGTGGCACGAACGGCCATGTCCGGTTCCAGACGGGCGGCTTTATCTGTGGCTGCAGGTATGGGTTTTGGTGCGTTTGTTTTTGCTGTCATAGCTTTAGCAGGTCTTCATACCCTGCTGACTCTGGTCCCGTCACTTTACATGGGCCTGAAGGTTGCAGGCGGTTGCTATCTTTTATGGCTGGCGTTGAAAATGTTCCGCCGTCCTTCAAACCGTTTTAACGATTCTGCCGGTTCAGAGGAAGTCAGCGCCTCAAAAGCTTTTATGACAGGCGTATTTACGCAAATCAGCAATCCGCATACTGCACTGGTCTTTGCCAGTATTTTTTCCGCAGCGCTTAGCAAAAATATTCAGCCTGTTGTGTATATCATTCTGCCCACAATGGCATTCGTCATTGATGTGCTATGGTATGCAGTCGTTGCATGCTTATTATCAACTGACGGGCCACGTCAGGCCTATATTAAATACCGTAAAATATTAGATAAACTCAGCGGAGGCGTTATGGCCCTTCTGGGAGTACGACTGCTGTTGAAATAAGTCAGACGTGCACGATTTAGTCTACTGACAAGAAGTGCGCATGTCCGCTTTTCGCTCAAAGCGGTGACCTGCCCCCTGCAGATGAATACACGACCTAATCAGCAAACTCTTCTACTATCGGATAACTGCGAACGCCCGCTTCTCGCTCACAGCTGCCTAAGTTCTTTCCAGCATGCGACTTCGTGCCAGAAGCGGACATTGCTACCCTGGCGGTGTATTAATCGTAGGGGGCAGGTCAGTCATGTTGAATTTGACAGTCGCCGTCATATTGACGCCCACTTTTCGCTCATAGCGACCGTTGTGGCGCAAAAGTTCACTATATGCCATAAGCCAACGTTGCTAACATCGGAATGTACTAACTACTACTGTTTTTAGGGAATATAGCGCATCGAGTGATAGGACCATTTTCATATCCCTGAATAGTGAAGTTCGGAAAATCAGTTACTGACACCATGCTATCAGATTGATAACTTTCAGAGGCATTGCGAAGCTGAGATTCATTTTTATGGGCCAACTCAACAGAGTATGGACTGGTTACGTTGACACTGTTCGGATCGATTTTATGTGTTTGGCCTGTTTTGTCTGTTGTAACGGTAAGATGATAGCGTTGTGTGATAACAGGTGTAGTTGTGCCATAGGGTACAAAAGTTGCAATGACCTGATACGTTCTAATTTTTCCTTGGTTTGAAATCACGGTCATACTGTTTTTAAAATCCAGTGTGACGGGCTTCTGGTCCACAATAATATTCAGTGGGACATGACAAATAACCTCGGTACCGATTTTTTGTTCTGCATTTAAAAGCATTACCTGTTCATGTGAGGCCGCGAAGCAAATTGTTTGGGACAGCAGAAGTGGAGCTAAAGCGAGGGTTCTGAACATAGTCATATTTTCCATTTTTATCATGCCATTCCAATATACTTGCCTCGCTACATCTTTGAAAAGCCCCCCTATATTATCAGGGGATGCTTATTTACGATATACATCACGCTAGCTTTCATGCCCGCATGCATACCCTTTGAGGAAGGCTATGATTCGCAGCTTTTTAATGTCAATATCTCGCTCATAGCGAACTTTCAGTTCAGTCAGCAAGTCCGCTCTGTGCCAAAAACAGACGTTGCAAACGAACTCCTATATTAAATATTGGAAGCCGTCACTGATGGGATGTTATGGTAAATCCGGACGTAGGGCAGACACGGGTGATACTGGGTGACAAAGCCGGAGGCCGATCGTTAATTTTGCTCTGCAGGAGTGATAGCATCGGCCTGACAAATTACAGGGAGCGTTTCATGCTGAAGATGACAATGAGCTACAACGACCTGGCAAAGGGGGGCGGCGAGGCAAAGCTGCAGGTCTACGGCGTGGGTAACTTTCCGGTCTTTTCTGGCCAGAAACCCTACACCAACGATCCCAACTGCGCTTACCTGCCGAACAGTGCCATTCCGGTTGGCCGTTACTGGATTGTCCCGCGGCCCGAAGGCAGTATCGCAAACCAGATCAGGGGATGGGTTGTTGATTTCTGGAATAACTCAGACCATTCAGAGTGGTTTGCGCTGTTTAATTCGCAGACTATGACTGACTCGATATTCATCAACGGCGTGGCACGTGGCGGTTTTCGCCTGCACCCTCTACGGCCGGACGGTTCAGGAGAAAGTGAGGGATGTATTACCTTTGTGCGGCGCACTGACTTTTACACGGTCAGGCAGGCACTGTTACGCACACAAAAGATCCGCGTGCCCGGGTCGCGAAACGGGCTGATGGCCTATGGCTACGTTGACGTTCAGGGAGACAGCAACTTTGCAGACTGCAAAATTCGTTAAGAAAGCGGCGGGGTTCGCACTGTGCTTCGTAGTGGCATTTATGATGTCGCGTTACGGGATGCCGCTCTATTCGCTGACGGCGTGGATTGTTGACCATTCTCATCTGGTTTTTGGCCGTTACCAGGCTGACGTTTATGAGGCTGGCACCGATCCCGTGACCTTCTTTGCTCTGCTTGCGGTTATCACCTTATACGCCGCGATTCTGTTCGGCCTGATACGGATGGTGGTCAGGAAGCTAAAAGCCACCTGAAATTAGCTTTGTTAAACTGTTTTAGTAACCGCGATATTGCCCGTGCTTGTTTACGGTTGCGTTTTTCTTCAGTGACCTGCTCCCTATAAATTAATTCGCTGCCTCAGTAGCAATTCTTCATTTAGTGTTGGATAACTTCTAATGTCCGCTTTTTCGCTCATAGCGGACATTCAACTTAGTTACCTTGTCCGTTTTGTGCCAAAAGCAGGCGTTGAATACATTGTAGAATCGTGTATAGCTATAAAAGGTGGAAGAATTAATAAGCCGCCAGCAGACGGCTCATGTGCTGAAAGGTAGATTCAGCTGTATTCAACGATATTAAACCCTTCATCAGCTGTTGGTTCTGAGAAATAATGCGTTATGATTTCAAATTGTTGATCTGAGGCCGAAAATTCATGTTCTCCTTCTGCGTTACGAATGCGTAAGCGGGATTTACATACTTCATCAGAAACTTTCAGATAGTGCAGCTGATTACTGGCTCCTGACTCCTTAATAATGCTCATCATCCATTCACGATTTGTTTGTGTGTTGGCCGGAAAATCAAGAACTACTGATAAACCAGCTTTTAGTAATGACACCAGATGAGGCTTCATGGCATTTCTTAGTCTTAATGAATACTGCACATAATCAGATATGGATTGCATTTCATTGGCAAAGAGGGTAGCCAGCCAGTGATCCTCGCTGACAATTACAGTCCCAGGTGATGATCCTAATTTTGCTGACAATGTGGATTTTCCTGATGCAATTTTTCCACATAACAAGTGCAAGACCGGTTTTTCAGGCGTCGTTACTGCAGTTGTATCCATTGTTTACCTCACTGGATTGTTACCGGTAAGGCCCGCCTTACCGGCGGGAAAATGGCGAACGTTATCCCACCTGAATTCGACAGGTGATAATAATGATTGATTTGAATAGCACAAAGTTTGTTTTCATCGACATTCAAGTTAACAGTGTCTGGATGAAAAACCAGCACTTTTTTCACATATACGCTTAATGTCCGCTCCTCGCTCACAGCGGCCGTTGAGGCCCAAAGGTCCGCTCCGTGCCAGAAGCGGACAGGCCAAATGCGCTTTGTATGACCCCGCCTTAACGGCCGGTTAATTGCTGTGTATCAATTTAAGTGACTGCGACAGGAATGTTCCTGCTGGCTGAGAAAGTCGCAAAGTCAGAAAAGTGTTTCCTTAATAATGATTTCATCCACCCGGAGGATTGAAGACATATCGAAACCTTCCATGTCTGACATGAACTCCTTGCTGGCCATATATTTCTGATTTAAAGCTTGTATTTCGGTATCCTCCTGATAGGTAACGGTTGCAATGACCTGACATTCTTTCCCGAGATAAACATGATTTACATATATACCAAAGGCTGGGAGAGAGGCCATATGTCTGGGCCAGTGTCGGTGAAAATAAATTTCTGCTGACTGTTTGTCTTTGAGTGTATAAATTCTGACCTGTTTCATATTTTCAATCCTGCTGTTAAGGCTTTCATACAGAACAAAGTCAAAGCATACCTATTCTATTTCTGAGAAATTAGCAAAAGACCACTTTTCGCGCATAGCGGATCTTCAGCTCAGTCAGCCTGTCCGCTTTGTGCCAGTAGCGGACGTTGGCTAACTAAGAAAGTAGCCGTGATGTGTTTTCATTAACCCTGGTTACGTTAGAATAGCCTTGTTAAAACGAGAGAACAGGAGTGAAGATGTTTGCTGATTTTGGTGTCGTGAATTTCTGGACCTACCTGCTTGGTGCGACGCTGATAGTCCTTGTGCCTGGTCCTGAAACCATGTTCGTGATTAAAACGAGCATTACCAGCGGCATCAAGCGAGGCTTCGCTGCAATATTTTCCATTCTCCTGAGCGACGTTATTCTGGTTCTGTTGGCATGGTGTGGACTTGCCGCGGTCATAAGCTCAACCCCGGCCTTATTTAACGCCATCAAATATGCAGGCGCTGCGTATCTTTTCTACCTCGGTGTCCAGACGATACGCGCTGTCTTTAAGCCAACTGTCGAAACGAGTGAGGAAAAAAAATCTTCAGCTGATGCAGGTGGGATCATTGGACGCGGAATGCTGGTTACGCTACTGAATCCAAAGACGCTGCTGTTCTATATCTCTTTCTTCGCCCAGTTCATCAATGTCCAGGCTGAACACTCCTGGATGGCATTTATCATTCTCGCCGCGGTGATGTTCGCAATTACTCTCGTTTATTTTGGCTTTCTTGTTTTCTGCGGCTCTTACCTGCTCAGCCGCCTAAAAGGCAACCGTAGGTTATCTGCCATCGGAAATGCGCTGGTAGGGATGTTCTTCATTGGATTTGCAGCAAGACTCGCAAGCGCAACTTCCTGACTGGATACCTAAACCGCCGTGAGGCGGTTTTTTTACGTTATTACTGGCATGGGACGTCCGCTTTTCGCTCATAGCTGCCCCTGCATAACGTCTTGATGGGCAGTTTCGTGCCATTAGCGGAAGTAGCTAGAACCACTCTGTTATGATTAACGGGGAGCAGGTCAGCACCCCTCACCATTCCATGCCTCATCATAATATTAACCATGACGTTTGTGTCACTTGCTGTTTTGATTGTAATCTCACGTACTCATTCTGGTTGCCCTTGAGTATTTATTGTATATTTCATTTTCGACTGATTTGACCTTTGGCATAAGTGCTGAAAAAAACGGATTATCAAGGCCGAGACTTGTATTTTTATTGAACGCTTTTTTAAAGGCATATTTATGATCAACTCTCTTTTCTTTGAAAAACACTGTGACCTTTATCTAGAATAATTTTCTCTGGGCAGTCAACCCTTTTTATAATGGTTTCTATATCAAAATCGCTATCAAAATCTGCTATCACCTCTGTTTCAACTATAGAGATGTTCTCTTTATCATCATCTTTAATCTCCCCATCTATAAAAAAATATAGAAAAATTTTATTTTTACAAATATCTACGGCTATATTCCTCATATTTTCAGTAACAGCACCAAGAAGAGCCGCTTGTATTGATAATTTCAATCTTTTTATATAGTTATAGTTGTTTTCCATAATAATCTCCCGATTGTTGGCGCGCTGACACTATATGAGCACTATCCTTACCATAATGAATAATCCCTTTTGTCGTCGGCACAGATAAACCAGTATCTTTATCGACAAAAGTACCAATAGTCTTACCACAATCAATTCGTTCTTTAGAACCTGCCAACCCCACTTCTATCTTCTCGATCTGCTGTCATGTTCCCAATTGAGGCAACGAAGATTTTGGTTTAGCTGTTAAGATAATGCGTTGACTTCCTGATGAAGCGGCTGCAGTGACCTGCTCCCCGTTGAACAACACGCCGCAATATTAGTAACGTGACTGTTTGGCTACGAGAACAACTGCGAACTTCCGCTCCTCGCTCATATCGGACCTTCAGCTCAGTCAGCCTGTCTACTTTATGCCAGAAGCGGACATTCATAATGTTATGTTAATGAACACGGAGCAGGTCAAAACGGACTGGCAAAAAGTGAGCAATTCGAGCATGGATACCATCTGCAACAGAAACAACCTGGCCGAACTGAGGTTATTATGAGCGTAGCTCTTACAGGCAACCGGGTGATTAATGTAATATGTTCCCACAGGCATTCAATTAGCCCGCCTGACCTTTAACTGCAGCAGTGTACCTTGTAAATTTGCCATGGACCTAAATGAGTTAAGCCATCCTCAGAGATGGCTTATCGGATACAGATGTAATTTTTGTAAAAGTATGGCCATGTTTAACGGCACACAACAAATGCGTTTTAACCACTTATACAGCGTTTGTGCGGAATACGCTGACAGCCTCTCTCAGGCTTGCGGCCCGGTTTGCAAGTTCATCAGCAGATGATGCAGACTCTTCAACCAGCACGGCGTTCTGCTGCGTAACCTGATCCATCTGTGACACCGCAATATTTATCTGTGATATGCCCGCACTCTGTTCTTCAGAAGAAGATGAAATCTCTTTAACTAATTGCGATGTCTGCTCAATAGCTTCCACGCTTTGCTTAACTTTGTCACCGGCATCCCGGGCCATCGAAATTCCCTGTTCGGCATGCTCAACTGACTGCTCAATGAGCCCTTTGATTTCCTTCGCCGCTCCAGCCGATCGCTGTGCCAGCGCCCTGACTTCAGATGCAACAACAGCAAAGCCCTTACCGTGTTCACCTGCCCGGGCAGCTTCGACGGCTGCGTTTAAAGCAAGAATATTCGTCTGAAATGCTATCCCGTCAATAACAGAGATGATTTCTTTTATCTGACCCGCACTGTTGCTTATTTTTTCCATTGAATCCAGCACTGACTCCATCGCCTCACCGCCTCTCAGGGCCGCACTGGTCGCGGAGCTGGCCATTTCAGCAGCATGACGCGTGTTATCTGCATTATTGCCAATGATTGACGATAACTGCTCCATGCTGGCCGCGGTTTCAGCCAGAGAGGCTGCCTGTTCTTCCGTTCGCGCAGACAGATCACCATTTCCACGGGCAATTTCTTCTGATGACGTAGCAATAGTGACAGCGTTGCTTTTAATGTTTTCAACCGTAAGCGTAAGTCGCTGACTCATTTGCAGTAATGCCCTGAGCAGTCCGGCAGTTTCATTACGCCCCGTTACCGTAAATGTTGACGTAAGGTCCCCTCCTGCGACTTCAAGCGCCAGCTTTGATGCTGCACTGATAGGTCTGGTAACGGAGCGAATGATAACCAGAGCGAAAATTACTGCCAGCAGGACGATAAAAACAAGAACGGTCAGTAGCGCATATTGTTCATACCGGTGTTCCTTAATCTGTCCATTCAGCATTTCATTCAGTTCATTACCCCCGGCAATAGCGTAGTCGCTGAATTTATTAATAGCGTGCGTAAAGAGCGCTGCATAGTCCTTCGGGTTTTGATTGGTCATGCTGCGATTGATAAAAATCGCCTCAGCGGTTTTGAGAGCACTGTTTGCCTCCTGAACGGCTGCATCTGCATCTGCACTGAACTTTTGCTTAAGTGTGTTATCAGATAAAAACAGTTTTTCAGAATCCTGAACAAATAAATTCAGGTTATACGAACCATTACTGATTAAAGACTCCATACGGACAGAGTCTGCTTCGCTTATGCTTTCATTTCGTGCAAGAAGTGAGGTGCCGAATGCACGTATTTTTCCAAGACTTTCGGTCAGCTCAGGCAGTGATGAAAAATTACTCATAATTAAACGGTACGTGTTGATATCTGAATCGAGTGAAAGCCCGTAAAAATCCAGCACATCACGGTTCGCGTTCAAAAGTGTGCGGATGAGGAGGGCATGCGCATCAAGACTGGCTGTCAGACTCAGTTGTGAAGAATCGATTCTTTGCTGTAGCTGGCTCCACTGTGTATGCACATCATTGATTTTGCTGATGATGGCTGCGCTGCCTTCTGTTCTGGCCATATCTCTGGTAATAACATCAGTGATGTTTTCAATTTCATCTCTGACCTGAACGCGGGACGGTGTTGCGGGATTTTTGGTTGCAATGGCAATGACGGTTTCTGCACGATGGCGCTGTATCAAATTTAGCAGGGCTAAAATCTTATTTTCTACAGGTACACCCGTTACCTCCCTTTGCTTGTCCTGAATGTATTTATTGCCTTCGGACACAAAAAGCATGGTAGGAACTGAGAACAGAACAAGGGAAAACAGTCCCAGAATGGCAAATTTGGCGGTAAGACTTATATTGTTAAGAATCTTGTTCATTTATGATTCCTGGTGAATTAATTCGTTATGGTGACAATTACAAAAGATACATTTGTACTTCACCTTAATCCTGTTATCGGTTATTCACCCATTAACTTTATACAGCATGTTTGATTTACTGCTTTACGGAATAAACTTTTAGTAACGTTAAACAAATTGCTTAAGCTAAATAATCATTATTTCACGGGATTAAGTTCTGAAAGCATCTCAATCAGGCTTTGCTGAATTTTCGTCTGATTAGCTTCACTAAGGCTTCGGATGGGTCGGCTGAAACAAATACGGGTCGCGCACTGTATTATCAGTATGTCGCCGAAAGACATTTTCTCAGGAATGTAAGGTAAAGCCAGAGCTACTAGGCCAAAACTATTTGTCCTGGCAGGCGCTCTGAGCGCTGAGATTACGGCAGGTAAGGTATAACTCATATATCAGCGCTGTTTCTCTCACCTGACCTCGTATCGTTCGAATCATAAAATGCTACTCTGTGTAGCGCCGGACGGGGCGTTACATCTTTCCGATGGGAAGTTGTTCTGCACCCGCTCCGTTCGGTACAATTCCGGTGAGGACGGATTTTCAAGATTATAATTTTAGCCAGCAATGTTTCTGTTCTTGATTTTTTAAGAATTCACTGAGGCGAGGTTAAATCACAGAATATCATTACTGACATTAAAACAATGTTCGCTTAATCCGTGCCTGCTTTACTTTATTTTTGATTTAATAAACTTTTCCAGAAGTGCAATCTCGCTCTTCAACATTTCCAAATCGTCACGAGCTTCATCCTCCCCGGTTGCCTCATTGATATCAGATATACAGCTGCTGAGTGCAAGCTGTGTATTATAAAGCTGATACAGCTGGACCATCTCGCCCTTTTCAGCATAATGTTTAGATATCAGGCTCGCGCTTTTTTCAATATCAATACGAAGCGTCTGCACTCTTGAAATGCTATGCAAATAGATGTCTTTATCGTTTGGATAATCAGTTAACTCCTCCAGGTGCCTCACTGTAACCAGGAAGTTTTCGAGAATTTCCTTGAAAAGTTCATAAAGACCTGTCGACATGTTTCCCCCCGCATTCGTTATAGAAAGTCACTCATCCACTTCCTGCGGAAAAAGCCTCATCATACAAAACCATTTATTACTGTCAGTCCATAAATGAAACAAACTTCAGATTAAGAAACTTTCCTATAAGAAGCCGCGGGAAGTAAAGGGATTGTCTTAACCTGACTATTACCGTAGTATTTTAAATACTGCACACTTTATATCTAACGGAAATGCTCTGTTAAGGGCAATAAAGTGCACCCTGAGAGAAAGACACTATTAAACTATTATTTATATATCAAAAAAATCTCACGCTCAGAAAAGGTATTTGTGTTCTGTTTTTTTCATAAAATCAGAAACAGCTCTGTGAGCCTCCGGATGGCCTGCCCAGTAAACATGTCTGCCTTTATCTATAATCAGCAGCTCAGCAGAAGGTATTCTGGCGGCCAGAATACCGGAATTCCCCGGAGGCGTCATGCCGTCATCGCTTCCGTGTATGACCAGCGTAGGTGCAGTAATGCACGTTGCAATATCCCATGCGTCATGCTGACTTGATGCCTGCAGATGGCATAAAAAGGTCTCAGAGCTGTGAGGGTTAGGTGCTCCTGATGCCGCTTTTTCAGGATATTTTATGAGCCAGTCGTCCGGATAGCACATTGCCTGTAACCTGACCACGTCGTTTTGTTTCATGGCAGCAGTGGTTTCGGACGAACGCGGTATTCCCTTTCTGTCTCCCACAGACGAAGCTCCGAGAATAAGAGCCAGTAATGATTCAGGATGGTCAGCCGCCAGCCACTGAGCCACACGGCCACCCATAGAATGGCCATAAACGTGAGCGCGTGTTATGCCTGCGTCAGCGAGTATGGCATGTGCGTCTTTTGCAAAATCCCGGGTCGACCAGCCATGGCTGAGGTTATCACCGCTTTTCCCTGTTCCGCGATGGTCATAGACAATAACGGGTCTTTCCGGCGTAAAGTCTTCAGTCACATAATCCCATACGTGATGATCGCAGGCATTGCCTGCGATAAGCAGAAGCGGTTCTGCAGGACCGCTGCCCCGCAAGTCGTACCACAGCGGTGTGTCGTCAAAACTTTTTGCAAATGCCATCGGGACTTTCTCCTGTCTGAAATTATGATACCAACTGGGTGAACAAGTAGTCGGTAACGAAAATACATGGCTTAACAGGCGCTGACACGATATAAACCAGACAACATATAGGTATAAACCGGACAACCGGGCATTATGAAGTGCCTGTTAACCTGACTGAGGTGGTGAATGCACAGAAAAAATCAGCCAGCCGTCGTCGCTCCGCTCCATTACTCCCCGGCAGACAAAAGTAAACCTGATCTTGAAATTTTCATGATGTCAGAGCTCAGTGCACGGGTTGGGTCCTGCAAGTTATCCGGCAGTCGGAGATATTTCTTTTACTTGCTGCTGTTCGTTACTGAAGGCTGTACATACCAGACGGTCGATGGAATACCGATCGAGTGTCTCCCCGGAACAACCCTTCTCATAAAACCCGGACAGATACACAGCTTTGGCGGCACTCAGGGCTGGGATGGGTGGATGGTGCTTTTCAGGCCTGAAATGCTTCCACCCGGGACCGGAGCGATGCAGGATAAACTTACCGGGACGGGGCTTCTACTGGGAGCAGATGATGCTGCTCTTTTTGAATCTGTATTCCGCCAGATGTTGGTTGACACCAAAAAACATAATGAAAAGCCTCATACGTCGGCTCTTCTTTACCATCAGCTGGCCTCACTTTTTATCCGACTGGGTATGATGGCCGACAGGGATGACAAAGCGCTGGAAGAACAAACGCGGAACCGGTTACGTTTTTTAAAGTTCACAGATATGCTCGAGGAAAAATTCAGTACATGGCATCAGGTCAGCCAGTATGCAGATGCGCTCAGTTGCTCCAGCAGAAGCCTGAGCCGGGCCACCGCTTCATTTGCTGGTCGCAGTGCAAAATCATACATCTCTGAACGGGTTTGCCTGGAAGCAAGAAGGCTACTTGCGCACACACCGGCTTCGGTCAGCAATATCAGCGAGAAACTGGGTTTTGAAGAGCCCGTTCATTTCATCAAGTTTTTTAAAAAAAGCGCCGGACTTTCCCCCGAGCGATTTCGTCATTCAGTTCAAAAGAAATCAATTCCGTTCAGTCACGATGTCTGACTCCTAATCACTCAGATGTAGGGAAGTTTATCTCCTCATTAACACAGCGCTTAAGGGACATCCTTTCGAATTTTTTTACGTCCGAGATTCTCACCTTTAAAGTAAATGTCTGCTTTTCGCTCATAGCGGACGAATTACCCTCTCACCCTCCCCTGAATCCCTCAGGTATTGCGTAATCCATGCCGGCTACCAGAGTAAAGTCCCGCCGAATTTTCGAACGTTTTAGAGGAGGCTGTCTACGCCCCTTCTCAATGAATCGTGCCAGTTTTATTTCCCACTGGCTTTGGTAATGCGCCACGTTTTCTGCCATCCAGTAATGCACAAAATCAGCCAGCTGAAGGCTGTCAGGTGTATCTGAAATCTTTATGCCTATATGACTGGCGGTTTGAGTGAATGCTTGTGAAGGCTGCCACCCGTCAAACATAACGAACTTATGCTCTGGAGATTCTGCACTAGTGGGATATTGGCTAACCGCCGGAGAAATTTGCTGAAGTGAATCGCGCTGCGTTATGACATGAGCGTTACGTTGCACCGGTGCTGATGCGTTACGCTGAGTTACGGTAGCGTTATGCTCGGGCGTTACGCTTTGCGTAACGTAACGCGTTACGCCATTATCCTGATCAACCCGTGGCTGCATCGGCTGAGACAACACCTTCGCCTTAGCCCCCTGCTCTGCCCTAAATCCTTTTGCCACTAGGCTTTGTGGCTCAGAAGCATCTGAGTTATCCACAGAAAAACCAGAAAATTCACGCGCGCGATGTGTGTTGTTTTTATTTTTATGTGTTGTTTTAGATCTTAGAGAATTAAAACACGCGTAACGCGTTACACCCTGCGTTACGTTACGCGTTACGCTTTGGGTAACGCTTTTCTGAGCACGCTTCTTATCTCTGTAACGGCGCTGACGTTCAGCAGCTGCCGAGGGCTTTGAACTTTTGCCCAATTTTTGCTCATCGTCGATTGTTAGAAGAACACAGTGGTTTTCAGCATCGTAAACGGCCCACCCTACTGCAGCCATTGCTTCACCAAACCCTTCAAACTCAGCAAGCACATCCAGATAGCTTAGGTCGACATTAATGAACACGTTATTGGGAGCATATTCTTTTGCTGCTCCCCAAATACTGAGCAAACCAGTGACTGTAATGCACCTTGTAACATTTCGTGTCAGTAGCGCGGATTTCTGCCCATCAAAGGAGACGTCCAGTCGTTCACACCCATCTGACTTGCGTTCAAGCCATGCGGCGATTTGATTGACTTTGGGATGGACCTTCAATGCTGGCGATATTAGTACCCAATCAATTGTCATGACAGTCTCTCGAGAACTTTAACCAGTAACATTATGTAAAGGGTTGGTATGAAGCTTCTGGCCTTAATGGGCTAATCTCGGGAGGAAAAACATCGTCTAGTTCGACTTCAGCGCCCAGCTCTTTTAAAGCGCGAACTAATGCTCGACATGTTTTTAGATTAGGGATGCGCCGTTTGTTTTCATAATGTCCGATAGCGCCTTGGCTACATCCTAATCTTTTAGCCAAGCACGACTGAGACACATTGATTTCTTTTCGAATTGTCTTGAGACCACGCATTGAGAATCTCCAAATAAGTGAAACAAACTTAAATAATACATATTGTACTCAATGCCTACAAGAGGATTAATACATCTTGTGTGTTGTTAGAATAAATACGCTACGTAATAATTTGCGTATGCTTATTACATGGCGTCAACTGGCCAAAACCAGAATGAAACAATTAGGCCTTACTCAAGAAAGGCTTGCAGAGACTTTGGGTAAAACCCAAGGTGCGATAGGTCATTGGCTGAACGGCCGACGTGAACCAGGCATTGAAGACATAGCTGCAATCATGAAAGCACTAGATCTTAAAGAATTGGTTCTCAGCGCCTCTGGGATGGTGATTTATCCTGATGAATTACTTAACAATGTCTCCGATCCTCGACCTCATAGTGAGGTCAAAAGCTTTCCAGTTATAAGCTGGGTGTCCGCTGGGAATTGGTCTGAAGCCGTCGATCCTTATAATCAAAATGATTTTCTTGAGTGGTCACAAACTACAGCCAAAGCAAGTGAGAAATGTTTTTGGTTGACCGTCAAAGGGGATTCAATGACCGCTTCAACAGGGTTAAGCATTCCTGAAGGAATGAAAATTTTGGTTGATCCCGCGATCGAACCCACCAGTGGAAGACTGGTTGTTGCAAAGCTCGAGTCTCAAAATGAAGCAACATTTAAAAAGTATATCGTTGATACTGGGCAAAAATATCTCAAACCTTTAAATCCCAATTATCACATGATTCCAATTGATAACGATTGTCGCATTATTGGTGTTGTGATTGAGGCAAAGTTCGAGCAACTTTAACATTCCTACCGCACCTTGCTGCATCATCTGTTCATAGGGCTCCATCATTCTAAATAGGAAATGGGTCCCTAAATCTCTTAAAATTCATACATTTTGTACTTTTATGACATTTTAAGCAAAAATTCACTTGACTCCAATTAATACATTTTGTACTTTTTCTTTGTTCCTAGCGACAGATAGTGTATTGGAACAACATGAGTAGGCTTGATGCTGAACGGCACAGCATATTGTCGGGCGGGTGGAGTGCAGAAGCACGAGATCCCGAAGTGGCAAAACCCAACCTCCCTGCAACAAATGAGATGGTATTCACCAGTATCATTTCATTTGTTAACGGAGGATTGTATGAAAAAGCGCAGTATCGACTGCCCTCTGTGTGGCCGCAATTTTGACCCGAGGGCGCCTTATCCACATATCCAAGAGTATCACGCGCTAGCAAGCGACGCTGAGTTAACCCTGATTCGTGAAGCCCGGCGTCGTTGCTTCGGAAAGAGTAAGCCCCTTAAGAAAAAATCCTACTTACTCACATCAAATTTTTCCTTATATTATTGATTTTTATTACATTTAAGCTCCTAAGTGGAACATCAACGTCCTGAGTTCAGCATTTATTCAGAATTATGAAAACGGGCTTCGCTATAACTACATCATCAGGCCAAGCACGACAGCCTGATGAAAGAAAAGTAGTGATCCCCTGGCACATAATATTGATAACTCTTGTTCTTTCCCGCCCCCTCGTGCGGGATTTTTTTTGCCGTGAACATCTTCACGTATTAGCTCAACACCAGGGCTTTTTGCACATAAGTAATCTTTTCACGCTGCCTTTAGGGCAACTTCACCTGAGGAGTAACCATGTTATATCGCGAAGCGGCTGTGCGTCTCAGCCAGACCATTCTGCTTATAGCCCGTGAACTCAGACTGTCTGTGGATCAGATGTTTGAGTTCCGTAAAGACGGTAAAGTCTCAGAAGAAGAGGCTGCCACTCACCTGCACAATGTCCAGGTAGTATTGGAAACGCTTTACACCCGGCTTCTTGATCCTCTTACCGCTGATTATCCAGATTTACGCCCTGAATGTTGTGGCAGTGGAATCTGTGATGAGCAGTAAACTGCCCCGCAACATTTAGCCGGGATATCCAGTGACAGATGAAAGCCGCGAATAGCGGCTTTTTTTATCCCCACTGACTGCGGTCAGAACTGAATTTACCCGCGTAAGCGGTCTTCAATTCCTCTCTTAAACGGAGTAAATCATGCAAAAAAACAAATCAACAGATGTCGTTTCCTGCAAGGACATGCATCGCCTTGCGGTGAGCCATTTGCAGGCTTATCTGAAAGCCTGTCACTGCCAGTCGAGGGGTGACGTGCTTCATGCATTGTCTCACTGGCAGAGCACAGGTGCCGATTTAGCAGAATTGATTCGCCTTACACGCATTATCGTTATTCATTGAAGGGGATGCCCTGTGCCGCAGGTTGTCTGTTCACAACGCACAGGGCAATCAGCTTAAACGGAGTCCGTGATGCAAAGCCTCAAGGCATTGAAGCTTTTCAGTGAAACTCTGCTGACATTAACAACACTCACTACAGCATCCGTTCAAACCTATGACATGAAATTGCATGGCTTGAATACAACAATTCTTCACGTCGATTATGACCGCCCCGGGAGGCTTTTTACGACAGAAGGCGACATTTCATGAGCCACAACGAATTGAGGGTTAGCTGATGCCAAAACCGCATGCTCCTGAACGAATAAGGCTGCGGGCTCAGCAAATCAAGCAACACTGGCGCTCAGGTCTGGTTCATGCGAGACGAACCTACCGCGGCAAATATCTCACCCTACGTGTGACACCTCAGTGGCGGCTGTTATCAAAAGACAATGGCCGGAACTGGGAATTGCTGAGCCACGCAGATTATGACAATGAAATTTAGACAGGATATTCCATCCGGACTCAGGCGCGGACAAATCAGAGCTGTTCATTCTGAGCAATGAACAGCATCTTCCTTGGGCCAGTTAATTCAGGCCTGCGGCAAAAGGTAAGCAGAGACGTTGTTCCGAACTGAGAATGCAATTTCCCGACGTCACCCTGCGCCGGTAAACGGTCTCAGGAGCAACTTAAGTTCATAAGTTGTTTACAGTAGCAGGAGGTTCAGAGATGAACATTCAGTATATTGCGACACCAAAAGAGGCAACACTTCATATTAAGTCCTTTGTGTTATGGGCATTTCTCCATGAACGTGTCGTCAGGGCGGCACTCAAAGTCGTACCGGATGCCCGGGTGACACACTCAGGCACGTTTTTTATTCATACGCGCATTTCAGGAGACCCACGCCAAATACTGGCAGCAACACGCGAGGCCCGTCGTGAAGAGGAAGAGTAATGCCGGCTTCATACTCGCCGCATCAGAAAGCCTCAGTGCTCATTAGGCTGCATCCGCCGCTTTTATAGCTCTGCCAGCCGTTCCGCTTTCGCGACCCTCTAATCTGACCGTTCAAAGGAACATTTCCCATGATGCAACCAGACATCAGGGGCGATGCCGCTTTTGCTCGTCCCTTTCACGCTGTTCGTTCAATTGAATTTAGCCCTGAAAACATTCTCAGTAGCGCCAGTTTCCCTCCAGCGCCGCCAAAACCCGTTCTGCAGTTGCTGGCAGACAGGCTGATTGAGATTTTGCTTAAGGAGTACCAACCATGAGAGACCCCTATGCATTACTGGAACTTCATAAGGACCACCTTGATGCCCAGGAGCAGGAAACTGTCAGGAAGGAACAGTGGATTGATGACGAAGCAGAACGTCTGCTGAGCTTTTTTCCTGACTACCTCTATCTGTTCCGCCACTGGAATCTGCATCCGGAAGTAAAGAAATGTTGTGCCCATCCGGAAGCAGACGAGGAGTACATCAGCTTCATCAGAAATCTGGCCTACCTGCAGGCAGCACGGAATTACAACCTGCAGGTGGTACTTGGCTGGGAGGACACAGTCTCATGAAACCGGGCATTTACTATGGCCTCAGCAATGAGGCCTACCATGCCGGACCCGGCATCAGTAAATCGCAACTGGATGACATCGCCATTAACCCGGCAGTCTACCTGTGGCGTAAACATGCGCCTGTTGATGTTGAAAAAACGGCTGCGCTCGACATGGGGAGCGCTTTGCACTGCCTGCTGCTGGAACCAGAGGAATTCGATAAACGTTTCGTTGTGGCCCCCTCGTTCAACCGACGCACCACTCAGGGTAAAGCAGACGAGGAGACGTTTATCAAAGAAACCCGCAATTATGGACGCAGAACAGGGCCGGAAGCTGCAGCTGATGCGCGAGAGCGTAATGGCACACCATACCGCACGTTTTTTACTTGAAGCAGAAGGCCACTGTGAATCCTCAATTTACTGGTCTGACAGTGAAACAGAAGAGTTATGTCGCATCCGACCCGACAAAATGCTGATGAACCGGCCTCTTGTCATTGATGTAAAAAAGATCTGTGACATGTCCCGCTTTGCTCGCCATATCGAGGAATTCAGGTACCACGTTCAGGCAGCTATGTATTCCGAAGGTTTTTACAACATCTTTAACACGCATCCGCAGTTTGTCTTTATTGCGGTAAGCGAAGCCATTGACTGCGGACGCTACCCAGTCCGGGTTTTTGAAGTCCATGAGGATGATCTGAGCGCCGGATACAACCTATTTCGTCGCGACCTCAACACATTCCATGATTGCCGTCTCAGTGGTCACTGGGGCGGCGTTGAAACTATCCGCCGCCCTGCATGGGCACGTTAAAAGGAAAAACCACGATGAATACCCCACTGATGAACACTGATGCTGAAAATGCAGGCACTGCATCCATGATTTTCAGTCCGGATGCACTGGACAAGCTGATTCGCTTTGCTGACATCATGGCCAGCAGCAGAGTTTCCGTACCGGCACACCTGGCAGGAAAAACAGCTGACTGTCTTGCTGTCGCAATGCAGGCCGCACAGTGGCGCATGAACCCCTTCGCCGTTGCTCAGAAAACCTTCCTGGTAAATGGCGTACTTGGCTATGAGGCACAACTGGTGAACGCGGTTATCACAACGATGGCACCCACCCGTGACCGCCCACATTATGAGTGGTTCGGCCCATGGGAAAAAGTCCTCGGCAAATTTGTCGAAAAAACGTCAGGTAAAGGACATAAGTACACCGTTCCCGGCTGGACACTTGAAGATGAAGCCGACTGCGGCGTCCGCGTCTGGGCGACAATGAAGAATGAGCAGGAACCTCGTGTACTGGAACTGCTGTTATCACAAGCACAGGTCAGAAATTCAACGCTATGGGCGAGCGATCCGAAACAGCAACTCGCGTATCTGGCCGTTAAAAGGTGGGCCCGCTTGCATTGCCCGGATGTCATCCTCGGTGTTTACACGATCGATGAACTGGAAGTTACGGTCAAGGCCGAACATGATGTCACGCCACCCACACAGAGTGGTGATCTTAACGATTACATTAATCAGTCGATGAAAATCGATGACGCAGAAATCGGTAATAAAGCTGAGGAGGAAAATGTGTTTTTACCAGACAATATAAAAGCAGAAACCCCTGCCCCCGCTTTACCACCTCAACGTCCTGCGAGGTCTCCCGTTAAGCCATCAGATAATCCGCAGCCGGCTCCGCTTCAATGCAAGGCTGAGGATATGGGTGAAGTGGGTACTGGTAAACAGAAACGCACCCCTGAGGAGTTGCTGACGGATTTTTGTGAAGCCGCCATAAACAGCAAGTCAGTTAAAGCACTCGACCGATGTTATGCATATGCGGCAAAAGTTTTGCAACCAACGCCAGCTCTGCTGGAAAAAGCCACGGATATCTTTCTTGTCAGAAAGGCTGAAATCGAGGAAGAAGAATTAAATCCAGAAAAGCTCTAGCTGTTTTAGCAGGAATGATCAATGACTCCAGATAACCACACCCTAATCGAATTACGTAACGTTCGATATTACACGGTAGCCGAGGCCGCTGCATTTGCCGAAAGCTGCGGACAATATGAACATGCGGAGAAACTCTGGTCACAGGCAACAAAGCTCGCAAGGAATATTATTAATGCCGAATGGGCAGAGCATCGTAACCATTATTGTTTAAGCGTAATACGTAATGGTTGGTCTTAAAAAAGCTCCCTGCTAAATCCTGAATCCAGAAATTTTAAAAAACACACCCCCCAAAAAAATAAATTCATTTTTATGACTTCACTGAGCATAACCTCAGTGATAATTTACGAACTCAACGCACAGGAGAAATAATAAAATTAAGAGCAGGTAAACTCGCCACTGTCATTTTTACACCTGAAGGAGTAATCGGTGAAAAGTAGAATCTTAGAATATATTGATAATTTCCTTTTTCACTCCTCATCTGCCCCCTCTGAGCAGTTAGTTTATCTTATTGCCAAGCTCTCACTTACCGCTTATCCGGTGGCATGGTTCATCCTGCCACCAGGAGGTAAAGGAGAGGGTTTATTTTTTTCCCATTCAGAGGCAGTTAAGTCACTGAATAAACGAGCAAGAAAAGATGAATACATTGTTCCTTTATTCGCGACTTTGAAGTTTGATTTTTGTGAAAAATCTGGTGATTTATTCAAATCATCTATTCAATATGAGTCTGATGATGAACACAAAAAGGAGAGCGACTTAAAAAATTATTAACCCTTAAATCGTCATGATTTTTATTATTTCCGCATGCAGCAGATAAAGCCCACAAGGGAACTTAATTTAAATTAAAAGGCCAAAAGGAAATGCACACCAGAACAATTATATCGTGTTTAATAATATCATTATCTGTAATCACACCTGCACACGCTAATTTATTTTCCTGGTTACATCATCATAAAAATAACTCTAAAGATAAGGAAGATATCAAGCATAATACTGCAGACATTAAGGCTAACAATCAAAAGATTAGCACCAATGCTGCGGGTATCAAGGCCAATCAGCAGAACATCAGCACCAATGCTGCAGGTATCAAGGCCAACCAGCAGAACATCAGCATCAATGCTGCGGGTATCAAGTCCAACCAGCAGAACATCAGCACCAATGCTGCGGGTATCAAGGCCAACCAGCAGAACATCAGCACCAATGCTGCAGGTATCAAGGCCAACCAGCAGAACATCATCATCAATGCTGCGGGTATCGAAGCTAACACAAAAGAGATCGGGGCTAACATCGTGAGAGCAGAATTGAACAGGAACGATATTAAACACAATCGTTCAGCTATTGCTGCCAATCATGAAAGTACTCTGCATAACCATGAGCTTATTACTGATAACGCTCATGCAATCCAAACGGTTACTGGCCAGTTAAGTACATTTAAATTTGAAGCTGAAAGCCGATTCAGCAACATTGAAAATGATATTAGAAAGAACGACAAAAAAGCGATGGCCGGGATAAGTGCGGCGATGGCAATGAACGCGATCCCCTTTATTGAGGGAAAAAACGTCAGCATGGGGTTAAGTGGTGGTTCATACGGCGGACAATCGGCGCTTGCATGGGGGTCGATTTTCAAGCTGGGTGATAACGTCCGAAGCGGAACCTATCTGAGTTATGACACCAGTAGAAACCTTGGTGTGGCAGCCGGTCTTTCTGTTGGGTGGTAACTGATTGCCTGACACACATTTCAACCAATGGTCATTTACCAAGCTCACTTAGCGGATGCCTGAACTCCCTGTCAGACATCCTTACCCTGATTATGTTTCATCTAGGAGGCGGGTTATGCATAGCCGTGAAGCAGCTAAGCAAGTAATAGACACTTTACTGGCGGTGACAACAACGCTGACAGAGTCAGTTAAGATTATTGAAGATCTAAAATTCAAGGGTATGGTCAGCTCCAAAGAGGCCAGCCGGCATCATCAATCCGCAGCCGATGCACTGACCAAATTGCATAACGTAAAGATTGATAACCTCTTCGGGCATAACCCGAACCTGAAACATGAGTGTCCTTGCTGTGGAAATGTGATTGAGAAAGAAAAAACCTGATTTCAGCAAGTCACACAGCGACAGAACCTGACCGCCCGCTGGGCGGTTTTTTTATGCCGTAATTCTGGAGGCAGAACATGACGAAGCTACTCAATTTGCAGGAATGGGCGAGCACAACATATTCTGTGCCGCCCTCTCTCTCAACCCTGCGGCGCTGGGCACGGGAAGGCCGTATTTATCCCTGCCCTCAGTTGCACGGCAAAGAATATAAGCTCCACCCTGACTCTGTTTATATCAATCCCCGAAAACTGACAAGAAACCTGAACAGCCACCCAAACAGTTCTGGCTCAGGTAATTCGCTGCTGGAGAAAATCATCAATGGCGAAAAGGCCTCAAACCTACGATTCTAACCTTCCCCGTAATCTGACTTACAGGCATAAACGCAAAACCTATCACTGGCGCAATCCTCAGACGGGAAAGGAATTCTCTCTGGGCAGTATTGCCCGGAGAGAAGCCATCGCGCAGGCATTAGAAGCAAACAACTACATTGAACAAAATTACACGCCCTCTGCCCTGCTGGCGAAATTACAGATGAATGCGGTAATGACGGTAGGTACCTGGCTTTCAAGATATGAGCTTATTCTGGCAAGTCGGCATGTTAAGCCTACAACAATGCGTCTTCGCCGTTATCAGCTCAAAGTCATCGCAAAACATCTCGGTGACTACTCCCTGTCCTCGGTTACGACCCGTCATATCGCGGAATTTATAGAGGGTTACATTGCTGACGACAAGAGGACCATGGCCGTCATACTGCGTAGCCTGCTCAATGATATTTTCCGCGAGGCTATTGTGGCGGGTCTGATAGAAAGAAACCCTGTTGAGCCCACGCGCGCCAGACAGCCTGCGGTACAGAGAAGCCGGTTAACGATAGATCAGTTCAATTTGCTAACCGAATGCGTTCGCGAATCAGAGCCCTGGTTATACAGAACGATGTTATTAGCGCTGGTGACGGCACAGCGACGTGAAGACATCAGCCGCATGAAATTCAGCGATGTAAGCAACGGCCGCCTGTTTGTTACTCAGAGCAAAAAAGGGAGTAAACTCGCCATACCTGTTGATCTGGAAATGAAAGAAATCGGTATGACCCTCAATGAGGTCATTGGATTATGCCGTGAGAATAATCCTTCTGAGTACTTCATTTACTCCACTACCCGACGGAACGGACGCAAGCCCGGCCCCGTTTCGCCCGGCAATATCACCCAGGCATTTGCCCGAGCACGTCAGCGTTGCGGTTTGAGTGAAGAAACAAATCCTCCCACCTTCCATGAAATTCGCAGCTTATCCGGAAGGCTTTACGAAGCCCGGTTTGGGGAGGAGTTTGCGCAGCGATTACTGGGCCATAAGAACCTGTCGATGACCAAAAAATATCTCGACCCACGGTCAAATGAGTTTGTTTTGGTATAAGCAGTGTATGAGAAATTCGGACAAATTTCGGACATTTTCGAACGACCGTCGATTTGCTCTTGCAACTCATGACGTTAGCGTTATCCTGTATATAAAACGCATACACTTTATATACAGGATGAGTATGGGCATCGTAAAAATATCCGACGTGATGCATGAGAATCTTCGTATTGCCAGTCAGGCAATGAGCCGCTCGATCAACTCGCAGGCTGAGCACTGGTTAAAACTGGGCATGCTGGCCGAGCTCTATCCGCAGTTAACGCAAAACGAACTGGCGCAAACGCTCATTCGCATAGAAATGAACGGCGGTGCCGATATTCGCCAGGTGCTGCCTAAGAGTGACCTGGCCCCACAGGGAGAAGTGTAATGGGAACAGTGAAAATACATTCCGCCGAAGAAATCGAAAAAGCTCGCGCGGCAGGTCATGCTGCAGCACAGGTGCTGGCCATGATCACATCGCACGTTCGTCCAGGCATTACGACGGAAGAGCTGGACGATATTTGCCACGATTTTATTGTTAATGAACTCAACGTGACGCCGGCTAATATCGGTTATCACGGTTATACGCGAACCACCTGCACCTCTGTAAACCACGTTGTCTGTCACGGCATCCCTGCGGCAAAAAAACTGAAAGACGGTGATATCGTGAATATCGATGTCGCCATTATCAAAGATGGCTGGTATGGCGACACAAGCCGCATGTATTTTGTTGGCACACCGTCCGTGCGCGCCAAACGCCTGGTCGATATCAGTTATCAGTCGCTGGTTGCCGGTATTAAAACTGTCCGTCCTGGCGCGACCTTAGGCGATATAGGGGCAGCCATTCAGCGCATTGCTGAAAATGCCGGCTTTTCGGTTGTCAGGGAATATTGCGGTCACGGCGTCGGCGAGATTTATCATACCGACCCACAAATTTTGCATTACGGTACGCCCGGTGAAGGGATGCCCTTGAAAGCTGGTATGATTTTTACTATCGAGCCGATGATCAATGCCGGAAAGGCGGGCACCAGCGTGCTTTCCGATGGCTGGACGGTAGTCACGAAGGATCGATCACTCTCCGCACAGTGGGAGCATACCGTTGCCGTTACCGATACGGGTTTTGACCTGCTCACGCCCTGGCCCGAGGGAACGGGCGATTATCCCGCTATCTGAGTCAATAAAGCCGCCCTTAACAGGCGGCTTTATTTTTGCGGTATAAGATATCGCGCCCTGTGCTTAAAGACCTCGCCATAACTTTAAACCATTACGTCCTGAGCGCTTAACGTCATATAACGCTTCATCGGCACGGCGCAACCATTCGTGTATCGAACTGGCTTTTTCTGCACAGGCAATACCAATACTGACTGAACAGGTAAAATCGGGCGAAGCAGGCAACCGTAACTGCGTAATGCGCCACTGAATATGCTCAGCGAGTTTGACGATGCCAGCGTCATCAGCATCACGGACAATGACGCCCAGCTCATCGCCACCGAACCGCGCCGGTGTGTCTTTCATTCCCACACTGTCGCGCAATAAACCTGAAATTTCCGCCAGAAGAAAATCCCCTGCTTCGTGACCATAGGTATCGTTAACATGTTTGAAATGGTCAACATCGATCAGAATCAGATAGGCTTTACTGTCTCCACGGCGGGTACGAAGAAATTCGCTTTCGAGTCGGCGCTCAAAAAGACGTCGATTAGGAATTTGCAGACCCGGATCCATTAATGCAATACGTTCAAGCTCGCGATTTTTTTGACGCAGCATATACGTCAGATTATGGGATACAACGCTTAACGCCAGCATATAAAAGGTCGCCAGCGGTAATGTCAGCCAGGCTGTACGCAGGCTGAATGTCATTGATACCGGCGCGCCTTCAAGCGTCCAGACCAGAAGAAAGGCAAAAAGAAATGACTGAAATGCGGACAAGAGCTGTGGCCAGCCGCCTGCTGCGTAACGGTCGGAAATTAATACTGCCATGATCACAAAACACGGCATGGGACTTAGCGCCAGCAACGCGACCCAGATACCGCCAAACGCCGCATCAAGCGTGAGATTCATTCTTTCCCTCGCGGTTGAATCACGCGCGGAAGCCGCAAGGCGATAGGCCAGAGACGGCCAGAGGATGACATTACCGATCAGTAACGCAAAAATGGAGATGCCGTGACCCTGTTCGACTAATACAGAAGCGATTGGCATGGCACATAAAATCGTCCCTAATTGACGCATTGCGAACATGCGACGAACAAATCGCGTCGATCGCATTTTGAGATGATTATCATCGGGTGAGTAATAGGTCATTCGAAGGCGTAATTAGCAGTCTATATAATGCAGTTTATCTACAAAAAGAGCAGGCAGCATGACTTTTTAAGATTCTTTCCGCTTTATTTATTATTTTTTCTGACGAGAAAATTTTAGCTGCCCGCATTTTAAAAAATACGTTTAAGCCCAACGCGCAACATCACCTCATTGTCATGCATCAGGCTGTCAATTTAGCAATACATTGCCGCTATCTCCTGCGGCCCTTCGCGACCGACGCAGACCAGTTAAAATCGCTGACTTCACTGGCAGTCAGTGAGGACGGTTTCTTTTTTCGGACAGGTTTTTTGTTTTCCTTTTCTGCTTTTAACTTTTCTTTAAGCAATTTATCCGCCATCACCTGCTGACGCGCTTCAAGGTTAAGCGCTTTCTCTTTTTTGACGTCCGGTTCTTTACCCGTACGTTGGCGGTATTTTTCAATCAAATGATGAAGCAATTCATTGACGGCAAGTCGCTCTTCATCGCTGAACTGATCGATGGAAATCATTTTCTTGTCATTCATCGTCGCTTTCCTCGTCGTGGGATCATCGGCAGTGTACAACAAGCCGGATGAATAAAAGGCATTTGCTTGCCTTTTAACGCATTTTAACCTGGAACGTGAGTATCATTTCGTCTCAGGACAGCTAAAATAAGCGAAAATTAACAACGAGAATCTGGATAATGAAAATCCCCCTGCCTGACGATCACAAACCATTTATCACCGCACTTCTGGACGAACCCGTTGACGTCATTGAGATGCACTCTCCCCACGCTGAACACATTGATCGCGCTTATACTGTCGCGCTACAGCAAAAAAATCATGAGGCTGAGGCAGACTGGAAACGGACGATCACGTTTCTGGCCCTGTTCGTTTTTCTCTATGCGGCGCTGGGTGCATCACTGACGCTGGACCTGAGTCCCGCCGGGGCGAGTCACAAAAGTATTGAATACGCGTTAGAAGCCGTGCCGGTGCTTATCGCCTTTTCCGGCTTTTTTATTTCTGTGCTTTACCTGTTTCTTGTGCGCGCGGGGTCACGTCAACGCCGTAACTGGCAACGAACACTTTTGATTCTGGAAAGGTATACCACAGGTCATGTATTTAAACTGACGCATCAGCAAGGCGCGGGTACCAGCAACTACTCGCTTTCATCCATCATGCTGGCGCTCGCGATGTTCATTTGCCTCACATGGTTAATCATCTATAACTACCTTACCTTCACTACCAGCGGTGTGTTTGGTAGCGTCATTTCACTGTTTATCAGTACGATGGTTTATGTCATTTTGGATATTCAGCTCCTGAAACCGTGGCAGTCAGAGGCTGAAAACGATCCCTCCGGTGTTGATGAAAATAAAGCCGATCGCTAACCTTCCATGGCCCGATATGCATCGGGCCAGCCTTTGCATCTGGCAGGCGAAACAGGCACATAGGTTAATGCCAGGGATAACCTAAAACGCTTAAAGTATGTTGTAACTATATTATGCCTCGTTGATGCTCAGCTTACGTTCAGGCTCGTCAGGGAGGCTGCTCACGATGAGTGAGCAGCCCCTGAAAACATCGCTACAAGTGACAACGTCACCTATGGTTTCCGCAAGACTTGATTTGGGTTGGTTGATGTCTGATTAGTGAAATCAGTCGAATGGAAATTCACGAGCCAGAACGCGGGCAATCACATTCAGCGCGCCCTCGTCCGTATTACTCTCGGTTTTAAAACGCGCGACAGCCGAGACAGCCTCACCCGCATTGGCCATTGCAAAACTAAAGCAGGCCTGACGTAACATCTCGATATCATTCGCGCTGTCGCCGACAGCCACCACTTCACAATCGCTAATGCCCCATTTTTGCTGAAGCAAAGCGATACCGTGTGCTTTATGGCAACCCGGAATAATCAGGTCAATAAAGCCATAACCGCTGGAAACGGGATGCATGATGTGATCGATTTCGCCCAATTGGGTATGCAAACGCGTCATCAGGCTTTCAATCCCTTCGTGCGCCAGATTGAGCGAGAACTTAAAGACAGTGTCATCAATATCGTAAAGGTTGTCGCGCTTCTCGAGTCGGTAATAATGATTTTTTAGCATGCCGATCACGCTATCCGGCATGGACGCATGAACATAAGCACTTTTGCGGCCACAAACAACGACGCTGATATCCGGTTCTCTGGCCAGAATATCGAGTACGCTGTGTACCCTTTCTTTTGCCAGCTCGCCACAAAATATTACTTCATCGCCATGCGACACCCACGCACCGTTTTCTGCCACGAAGGCAATTTCATTTTTGATGTCAGGAAAATATCGCTGTAACTGGTAATACTGATTGCCGCTGGCGACCACAAAATGAATACCTTTTTCTTTGAGCAGAGCATACTGGCGTGAAAAGCGCTGGACATTGTACTGCTTGTTTTCATCAAGAAAGGTACCGTCCATATCCACTGCAATCATCCTTACTGCCATTTTACTCCCCCTTTGCTCCCGGCCTTAACAGGCTAACTGTGTGGTTAAGCTTACTCGCTGTAAGGATTATTGAAAGTTACAAACGCTGAATTTCCGCCTGTTATGGCAAATTGTGCCGTCGCGCCCAGATTGAAAGTTAAAGCTCTGTTAATAATGACCATCATCTTCGAATGAAGGTTACATAAATTTCATTCGAAATAACATCATCTGTTAAGAGGTTAATCTATGCGCGAAGGACTTCACTACACCCCACTTCCTGAGGACGTCTCTGCCTCTATCCGTAACTTTAAGCAGCGCGCACGTGAGCAGATCGGTGACGTTGAGCGCGTATTTCGGCAAGTCTGTCAGAAAACAGAAGAAGCCATTGCCGAAGCCAGGCTGGAAGAGGCTCAAACCGGGAGCGCCTGGCCCATCGTCACGGGCGAGGCGATAGCCTCAGGCACGGTTTCCCCGGAAACGCGGGCGCGTATCAAGCGGCGCGGCTGTGTCGTCGTCCGGCAGCATTTCCCCCGTGAGCAGGCACTGGCCTGGGATGCCGACATATTGCGCTATCTGGATGAAAACCAGTTTGATGCACAGTACCGCGGGCCAGGAGACAATTTTTTCGGCAGTCTTGAGGCATCCCGTCCAGAAATTTACCCCATTTACTGGTCTCAGGCTCAAATGCAGGCCCGTCAACGCCCGGAAATGCATCAGGTACAGTCGTTTCTGAACCGGTTATGGACCTATGAATCGGAGGGGCAGCGATGGTTTGATCCTGACGTGAATATCCTCTATCCAGACCGTATTCGTCGAGGGCTACCGGGCACCACGTCAAAGGGACTGGGTGCGCATACCGATTCAGGCGCGCTGGAACGGTGGCTGTTGCCTGCTTATCAACGCGTCTTTCACGCCGTTTTTAACGGGGATATTGATCGCTACGATCCCTGGAATGCCGCTCACCGCAGCGACGTCGATGAATACGATGTACCGGACACCACAAAATGTTCTGTCTTCCGCACTTTCCAGGGCTGGACCGCGCTGTCCGATATGATCCCGGGTCAGGGTTTACTTCACGTTGTGCCCGTCCCCATGGCAATGGCCTATCTTCTGTTACGTCCACTGCTCTCCGATGTGCCGGAAGATGAACTGTGCGGTGTCGCACCCGGCCGCGTCCTGCCTGTTAATGAAAAATGGCATCCCCATTTGATGAAGGGCTTATGCCCGGTACCGGCTATTACCGCCGGCGATTCCGTTTGGTGGCATTGTGACCTTATTCACGCGGTCGCGCCGGTCGAAAACCAACAAGGCTGGGGAAATGTGATGTATATTCCTGCTGCGCCGATGTGCGATAAAAACCGCGCGTATGCGCATCATGTGGCGCATGCGCTGAAGCAAGGTCATTCCCCTGCGGATTTCCCACCGGAGCATTACGAAGCTGACTGGAAGAATCGCTTTACCCTGGCCGACCTTAACCCACTCGGGAAACGCAGCCTGTGCCAGTCCTGATAAAAAAGAGTAAGCGGGTTAATGCCCGCTTTGGTTCAGTAGGATAAAGGGAGCCGGTATGAATACGCGCCAGGAAAAAATTATCGAACTGGTCAATGCGCGTGGCAGCATCACCGTCAGTGAACTGGCTCGCGTTGTCAGTGTGTCTGAGGTGACGATACGGCAGGATTTAACACAACTTGAACAGCAGCGCGTGTTACGTCGCGTTCACGGTGCAGCCATCGCCCTGGACAGTGATAATGTGAGCACACGGATGAACACACGTTTCAGCATCAAACAGGCTCTCGCCCGTTATGCCGCCGGACGCGTCAATGAGGGCGAATCAGTTTTTATCGAGGGCGGCAGTACGAATGCCTTACTGGCACTTGCGCTTGCCAGTCGAAAAAATCTGACGCTTATCACCGTCAGTCACTATATCGCTCATCTGCTGAAAGAAGCCGATTGTGAGGTCATTGTGCTGGGAGGCCGGTTACAAAAGAGCAGTGAATCGATGACCGGGCCACTGACGCGTTACTGCATTCAGCAGACCCACTTTCATAAAGCGTTTATTGGTGCTGATGGCTGGCACCCGGAAACCGGTTTTACCGGTCGCGACATGCTACGGTGTGACGTGGTGGACGCTGTCCTGGCAAAAGACGCTGAGAGCTATGTCCTGACAGACAGCAGTAAATTCGGACAGCTTTATCCCTATCCTTTATCGCCCGGTTATGCGCCGCGTCATGTCATCACGGAACACGGCTTGCCCGCGGATACCGTGAACCGGCTTACAGAGCAAGGCACCGAGGTGATACCGGTGACGATCGCTTAAAGGTGGCTGACGGTTTCAGGGTGCGACGCTGACAGAATCGCGCGAAACCAGACTGGCGATAAAAGGCTTACGCTGCATTAACTCGCCGCCATCGAGCATGGCGACCAGCCGGTTGATAGTTTCATTGATCATGTCGGTAACCGGAAACTTCATGCTGGAAAGCGAGGGAATCACATACGGAGCCAGCGGGATGTCATCAAAACCTATCACCGAAACTCTGGCCGGTACAGCAATGTTGTTTTCCGTGAGTTGTTTAATGGCACCAATTGCCATTTCATCGTTGCTGGCTACGATAGCGCTGAAAAACTCGCCGCCGGCGAGCAGGGATTTGACCGCCAGCATGCCGCTTTGTGCGGTCCACTTACCCTGCACAATCAGCTGGGGATTAGGCGCAATGCCCGCCGCGCTTAATGCAGCCTGATAACCGGAAAGTCGTTCCTGACTGGTAGGAGAATCCAGCGAGCCGGTGATAAACGCGATATCACGATGCCCCTGTTCAAGCAGATGATTGACAGCCAGCCGCCCTGCTGCCTGCTGGTCGCTGAATACACAAAAACTTTCATGAATGCGCAGGCGGCGATTGATTACCAGAATGGGTTGTTTGTGGTCGGAAATAATAGCATCCAGTTCATCAATACTCAGAAAGCGCGGATAGATGATGATGCCATCGCAGCGCAGATCGAGCAAAAACTGAATCGCCGCGCGCTCCTCAGCGGCAGTGTGCTTCCCGTCAGCCAGAATTAACTGACGATTCTGCTGCTCCATAATCCTTGCGGAATGCGACATTAACTCGCTGAAAATATTGCCGCTGTACAGTGTGTTAGTCACCACCAGCCCTATGGTTTGTGTACTTTTATTTGCCAGATTACGGGCCAGTAAATTGGGCCGATAGCCTGTTTCAGCGATAGCCTGCAAAACGTGTTCACGTTTCTCTTTGCCGACGTAACCGTTGCCCGACAATACCCGGGAAACCGTTGCTTTTGAGACACCGGCGCGTTTTGCCACTTCTGAAATCGTTGTCATATGAGGATCGCCAGAATTCTCAGCCTGAAAGCAGTCTACCTAAGTCTTTCATTATTTGAAATATTTACACGCCAGCCCACAGGGCGCGCCAGATCATTGACAGTGACCTTAATCACAGAAATAACACAGGGTGATTATTGGCGCTTGTGTCAGCCCCAAAACAGCTTCATGATTTTGTGAAACCGGTTTCCTATTTTGCCGTGCCGATCGTCAGTGGTCACGCAACGTTCCCCTGGCGAAAGACGTAAAACAATAAGGCAGCCGTCATGAGCGGAAACCAGAACGCACTTCCCTCTACCCTACGAGAGAAACATCATGTCAGGAAATTATGCCGGGATTTCACAGGCCATCGTTACCGCCTTAGGTGGCCTGAACAACATTAGCGCCATTACGCATTGTATGACGCGCCTGCGTTTTGTCGTGAAAGACGACGACAGTGTCGATCTGGCGGCCCTGAAGGCCGTCAACGGCATCATGGGCGTCGTGCATACCGATACACAGTATCAGGTGATCATCGGGAATAATGTTGCCAAAGCCTATCAGGCCGTTCTGGCGCTCGGTCAACCGCAGGCTGAAAGCGCTGCGCCAGTTAAACGTCGTATCACGCTGAAAAGCATTGGTGCCGGTATTCTCGATGCGCTTGTCGGTACCATGTCACCACTGATTCCGGCGATCATTGGCGGATCGATGGTCAAACTGCTGGCCATGATTCTGGATATGGCGGGCGTTTTTGACAAAGGCTCGTCCACGCTGATCATCCTGAACGTTATCGGGGATGGGGCATTCTTCTTTTTACCGGTCATGGTAGCGGCTTCTGCCGCACTGAAATTTAAAACCAATATGTCACTGGCGATTGCTATTGCCGGCGTCCTGGTGCACCCCACTTTCATCGATTTAATGGCCAAAGCAGCTCAAGGCCAGCATGTCGAGTTTGCTTCTGTTCCGGTGACGGCGGTGAAATATACCTATACGGTGATCCCCGCGCTTGTGATGACGTGGATTCTGTCCCATATCGAACGTGGCGTGGATCGGATTACGCCTGCCGTCACCAAAAACTTCCTTAAGCCGATGCTGATTGTGCTGATTGCGGCACCGATTGCGATTGTATTAATAGGTCCCATTGGCATCTGGATCGGCAGCGGTATCTCTGCGCTGGTCTACACCATTCACGGCTATCTGGGCTGGCTTTCCGTGGCCATCATGGGCGGGCTGTGGCCGCTACTGGTAATGACCGGCATGCACCGGGTTTTTACCCCTACCATCATCCAGACGATTGCAGAAACAGGTAAAGAAGGCATGGTGATGCCTTCAGAAATTGGGGCCAACTTATCACTTGGCGGTTCGTCGCTGGCCGTCGCCTTCAAAACGAAAAACCGCGAATTACGCCAAACGGCGCTTGCAGCCGCGGCCTCCGCTATTGTGGCCGGTATTTCTGAGCCTGCTCTTTACGGTGTCGCCGTGCGCCTGAAACGCCCATTAATCGCCAGCCTGATGAGTGGCTTTATCTGCGGTGCCGTTGCCGGAATCGGCGGGCTTGCCAGCCATTCAATGGCTTCGCCAGGATTATTTACCAGCGTGCAGTTTTTTGATCCGTCCAACCCCCTGTCGATTGTCTGGGTCGTGGCGGTAATGGTGCTTTCTGTCGTGCTGTCGTTCATTCTTACTCTCATTCTGGGGTTTGAAGATATCCCTGAAACGACCCAGCCGTCTGCGCCCTCGTCCGTCGTCACCGCAGAAAAAGCGAACGCGGTTAACGCCAGTTAATTAATGATTACAGTATCAAAGAGGATGTCATGTCTGAGTCAGTATTCCCGGAAGGATTTTTATGGGGCGGTGCCCTGTCCGCAAACCAGTCAGAGGGCGCCTTTCTTGAAGGCGGGAAAGGATTAACGACCGTTGACATGTTACCGCTTGGCCCGGCACGCATGCCGGTGAAACTGGGGCAGGAAAAACGCGTCACACTGCGCGATGATGAATTTTATCCCAGCCATACCGCTATCGACTTTTATCATCGCTATCGCGAAGATATTGCGCTGATGGCAGAAATGGGATTCACCGTCTTTCGCACCTCTATCGCCTGGAGCCGACTTTTCCCTCGTGGAGATGAATTAACGCCCAACGAGCAGGGGCTGGCGTTTTACCGTGATCTGTTTACCGAATGTCGTCGCTATGGCATTGAGCCACTGGTGACGCTGTGCCATTTTGACGTGCCGATGCATCTGGTAACGGAATATGGATCGTGGCGTCATCGTAAAATGATCGCGTTTTTCGCACGCTATGCACGAAGCTGTTTTGAGGCATTCGACGGCCTTGTGAAATACTGGCTTACCTTCAATGAAATTAACATCATGCTGCATAGTCCGTTTTCAGGCGCTGGGCTGGTGTTTGAACCGGGTGAAAATACCGAGCAGGTTAAATATCAGGCCGCCCATCATGAACTGGTTGCCAGTGCGCTGGTAACGAAAATTGCTCATGAGGTCAACCCGGCCAACCAGGTAGGCTGCATGCTGGCAGGCGGCAATTTTTATCCCTGGTCAAGTAAACCCGACGATGTCTGGGCGGCACTGCAAAAGGATCGTGAAAATCTGTTTTTTATCGATGTGCAGGCACGTGGCGCCTACCCAGCGTATTCCGCGCGTCTGTTTCGAGAGAAAGGCATTGAGATCGTTATGGCGGAAGACGATGCGGAGATCCTTAAAAACACTGTCGATTTTGTTTCATTCAGTTATTACGCCTCTCGCTGCGCATCTGCTGATATGCATGACCAGAACAGCAGCGCAGCCAATGTCGTCAAATCGCTGACTAATCCGCACATCGCACGCAGTGAATGGGGTTGGGGCATTGATCCGCTTGGACTTCGCATCACCATGAATATGATGTACGACCGCTATCAGAAACCGCTGTTTTTAGTCGAGAACGGTCTGGGTGCACGTGACGAGTTAACACCAGAAGGCGAAATCATAGACGATTATCGTATCAGCTACCTGCGTGAGCATATTCGCGCCATGGCTGACGCGATTGGCGACGGTATTCCCGTACTGGGTTATACCACATGGGGCTGCATTGATTTGGTGGCGGCTTCAACCGGTGAAATGAGCAAGCGCTATGGTTTTGTCTATGTTGATCGGGACGACCACGGTAACGGGACGCTGGAAAGACGCCGGAAAAAATCGTTCTGGTGGTACAAGAAAGTCATCGCCAGCAATGGCCGCGATCTGGATTGAGTCGGTGTGCAGCCACGAGACGTGGCCAGACGCGACGGCGGTGAAGCATTTAAAGGGATAAGGCGACAGATAATACTGTCGCCTTCTGGTCCGGTTATTTTTGCAGCAGCCAGTGTTCAATCTCGCTGGCTGGCAGCGGTTTAGAAAAAAAGTAGCCCTGAATCTGGTCGCAACCATATTGCTTCAGCAGACTCAGCGTCGCTTCGGTTTCGACCCCTTCCGCCAGAACCGTATAATTCAGCTCCTTCAACATCTGAATAATGCTTCTGACAATCACTCTGGACGCCTGATCGTTGTCCATGCGGTTAATCAGAGACATATCAACTTTGATAACGTCTAAGGGAATTTCCTGTAAATAGCTGATGTTGCTGTAGCCTGTGCCAAAATCATCCAGAGAGATAACAAACCCCTCGGTTCTCAGCGCTTCCAGGCCGTTTATAGCAACATGGCTTTCTGTAATGAGTTCATTTTCAAGGCACTCCACGCCCATAAAGGACGTAGGCAAATCAGCAGCCTGCATTTTACTGGCCAAATCTGCCGCAAAGCCGGGGCGTGAAAAGTCACGTTCACTGACGTTAACTGAGACAGGAATTAACTGATATTCCTGTTTCCACGTTTTGAGTTGAACGATGACACGATCGATGACCCAGTCCGTCAGCACCGAGATCAGGTTTGTTTTTACAGCCAGGGGAACGAAATCGGCAGGGAACAGCTCGCCTCGTTCCGGGTGATGCCACCGGATCAACGCTTCCAGCCCCACGGTTTTGCCGGTTTTTAAACACACTTTGGGCTGATAAGCCAGATAAAGACCTTCGTCTTTTTTCAGCGCCTGTGCCAAATCATTCATGATGAGAAAATCATCCGTGCGGCGCGAATCATAAGCATGATCGAAGGTCATGGCACCGCAATTCTGATAAATGCATTCATGCAGTGCGCTTACCGCCTGACGAACGATTTCATTGGCATCTATCTCTCGGGAAACAAACTCTGTTTCACCTGCATAAACGTCGATATCGATCGTGATATTATCCGCTAAATCCGCCTTCAAATTCTTGAGAACATCAATCGTGCTTTGTGCCGTGTACCCTTCAAGATAGGGCTGGATGAGGGCAAACCGACCCGGTGCAAATGAATAAAGCATATCATCGGACTCAAGTTCGAGGCGCGCACTGACTAGGCCGGCGATTTGCCGGAGCAGGTTTTCTACCGGCGCGATACCAAAGGTGCGCGAGAGTTCATAAGCATGCGGAATATCAATGCAGTCGATAAGAATAAGGCGGAAGCGTCGATCAGGATTGCTCACGGCCAGCTGCTGCATATCACGCAACAACCGCGGGCGATTAGGAAGATGCGTAATCAGGTCAGTAAAACTGGCCAGATTCCAGGCATCCAGAAATGAGGTGACCAGCCTCGCTAACGACTTTAAGGTTTCGAGTTGCGCATCGTTAAAGGTATGGGGTTGCGTATCTGTGACGCATAACGTGCCCAGAACCAACCCTTCAACATTACATAATGACACACCCGCATAGAAGCGGATATGCGGCTCGCCTTCCACTAACGGATGGAAAGAGAACCGATTGTCTTGCAGTGTATCCTGAATGACCAGTTGGCCGTCGCCATCAATAACATGTCGACACAAGGAAACATCACGTGACGACGCTTTAAGATTAAAGTTGCGGGAAACTTTAATGTATTGATTTTTGTCGTCAATAATTGAGATAAAACTGCCCGAAATGCCGAGTGCCTGCGCGGCAAGCTGTACAAATTTTTCCAGCACCTCATCCCTGGTTACATCAGGTGACAAAAGTGCTTTAACCGCTTTAAGACGATTTTCTTCATTGCCACTTTGATTATCGTGCACAACAGCCTCCCCATGTGCGGGTGCAAAACGCAGAAAACAATTTAGCCTAATTTTAAATATTTAGCGCCACATTGACCGACAATTTATAGCAAACAAGAGGCCATGCGAGACTGTATAACATGCAAGAAAAGGTTTTAAGTCATTTTTAACCGTAAATGTCACAACGTTCTGCGTTATGCCCGACACGCAGGCGGCACTTTTGGTGAGGAGACGACATCGCTGTCAATGTTCAGGCACAATAATCGATCAGCTTACCCCATTAAGGGTATTGGTCCACATTAAGCGGTTTTTTCTCCCGACGCTTCATCTTGCCACAGGCTGCCTCTCTCAGTAATGAATGCGCATTCAGTTATTACCTGTTGCGCGCCTGTAAGACTGCCGTTATGAAATATTACTTAAGCTTTTCTGTCAGAGATAAGAACTTAATAATGGCAAAACATCCTGACGGCACAGACGTTAATTAAATGCAAAATGTAAAGTTATGGAAGCAAAGATTAACAAACACGGTCGGGGGCTTCGTGATGGCGCGAGGAATACAGAACAGTTCAGGCATCTTAGTGTCTGCAGACACGATAAATGTCAGCAGACTTCTGGCTGAAAGCATAAGGAAATGGACGTTAGCCCGCTATCGCCGGCTACGGTATGCTGAACAGCTTTTCTTTTCGCTTATTAAACGACGCCCTGACGGTAATGATGGGCTGACACGCTGATAATTGGTACACTTATTGCCTTGGCGGAACAATGCCAATGCTGAACTCGATTAACAGGTTAAACAACCCTGCCAGTTGGCGCCAGCAGGTCTGGGTTGCTCAGGAAATGAAGTATGCTGACTGACGATCAACTGAATTACATTTTCAGCCACCCCGACGAATTTTCAGATCAGGTTGTGGCAATGGCGAAAGAGATACGGGTTTACCGTGCTGCGTTCGCACAGCCCTATGCGATCATTGAACCATTAGGTATGACGTTTATTGGCGATGAAAATGGCGCGATGGTGTGGCATCCGAAACACTACGAAGAAGGCGATACGCCGCTCTACCTCAGACCATCAATGGAAGAATAACCGTTGTGACGCATTCATACTTACACATCTGTAAATCCCCGTCCTGGCACGCCCCCGTTCACCTTCATTCATGTCAACGCTGCGAGACTCATGTTACACACTGATCCTCCCTTAGTCAGCCCTGCTCTTCACCCTGTAGCATCAACACTTCATCTATCCATGTTTAGTTTGATTCGAGACACTGCCTGGCGCTGCCATGATGCGTGTGGCGTGACCACCCGCTCTGCAGAAAGATAAGCGATTCGGTCACTTTTCATCGTCAACGCATACCGATGCCGTCCATTGTGGTTGTTAGCATTTGTCCCGGCTCTGCACTTACTGAATCACTGATGTGATGCGACAAGCGCGTGATTTAAGCGAGACCCAATCATCACAACACGCGATCACCGCTTTCAGCCGCCACCGGGCGAGTCAGAAAACGCGGGTTGACCGCATTTCTCTGGGCCCCATCGTTGCGGCTTCTGCGCCCATCAGTTTTTGTAAGTTGTTACTGGCAAAATAATGCAGGCAACTCAGGCAGGATGAGCGATAGTCAACGTAGGCACGCTGCTGGACAGGAGCGCTTTCCTGACGTCTGCGTCCAGATTAGCGTCAGTGACAATATCCGTCAGCGCATCCAGATGAACCACATTGAAAAGAGACCAGGCACCGTATTTTGAACTGTCTGCCAGCAAAACACGTCGCCTCGCATTGATGATCAAATCGTGTTTCAGAGCCGCTTTTTCTTCCGTGGGCGATGTCACGCCTTTCGTCATATCCCATCCATTACCACTCAGGAAAGCAATGTCAGGATTGATATTGTTCAGCATCTTTCGACCGTGATCGCCAATGCAGGACTGGCTGCTTTCATCGATTCGCCCACCAATGATGGTTACTTCAATCTGCTTAAACTCGGAGAGGAACAGCGCAATATGTAAGTCATTGGTGATCACACGTAGCGGCATATGGGTAATTTGCCGGGCCAGCTCAAACATCGTCGTCCCTGCATCAAGGATTACAGCATCGCCTGCTTTAATGAAGGTGGCTGCAACGCGCGCAATAGCATGTTTTTCAGGCTGATTCCGTGACGATTTTTCCAGCGTGGTCGGCTGCGATGGAATAAAGCGGTTAAGCGTTACGCCCCCGTGCGTGCGGCTGACCACTCCTTCCTGATCGAGTTTAACCAGATCACGCCTGATAGTGGCAGGAGAAGCGCCTGTGACCGAAACAAGCTGTTCAACCGTTACCAGATTATTTCCTTTCAGGTAATTCATTATCGATTCTAAGCGACTGTTTTCTTTCATCTTCACATTGACCAGGGCGTTTTCTTTTTTTGGATCATGCAGATATGATCGCAAAGTGCGATTTTTCTGTCCAGGTAATACTGAGAAGATGATTGACTCAGCTCACGGGTGAGTAAATACCTTTGGATTCCTCACTGCACGACTGAAGTGACGGTGATCCGCTTTCCTGCGCCATGCATACTCTCATCGCGAAAGCATTCTGTTCAGCATGACTTCTCAGCGAGCGACGGCGTGTTAATGCTCTTAGATGAATATAAGGTTTCGTCCCACTTCGTCTGAAACGAGGACGGTAAAAATTTGATGTGAAAGGCGAGATGACTGATTCAGGCGTGAAGTCGGGACAGGTTGAATGCGGTATCTGGAGCACTGCTGACGCAATCAAAACGGCAGCGGTCCCTGCTGCGAGTGATACGATGTCTTTATCGTGACATATAATATTAACCGGACCTTACATCGCGCTTCGATATTCCGGCCAGGCCACCGCGTCTGAATGAAGCGCACCTGAAGGAGCAAATAAACTGCCCTGGAAATTAATCACGCCCGCTGCTTCCAGCCACATCCACTCCTCCGCTTTCACGATGCCGGCAGCAATGACCGTAATCTCTAAGGCAGAGCAACATTTTATGATGGCCTGAACCACGGCTTGTTTCGGACCACTGCGGTGAACATCGGAAGTGATACTTGAGTCAATGCGAATCCGGTCGGGCTGAATATGTGTCAATAACGAGAGCCCGGCGGAACCGGCACCAAAATTATCGACGGACAGACTGATGCCCGCAGCCTTAAGCTCCCTGACGGCAACCGAAAAAGCTTCCACGCGTGAAATAACTTCCGTTTCGCTGACACCAATGACCACCTGCTCAGGGACCAGTCCTGCAGCATTTATGGCCGCAACAATGGTCTGAACCGCATCAGGTACGACAACCAGCGTCATAGGCAGCAGACTGACATACAGCGTCATCTCGTCCGGGCAGGCCCGCCCGGCCATCCTGAACGCTGTAATCACCGCGTCAAGATCGGCATCATGTAACTGCTTTGACGAATCGCGCTGTTCAGTACGACGAAGCCGTGCGTCCGCTATCGCCTCAATCGCCGTCACTTGACGGGCAAGCGGATCGACGACGGGACGGAAAGTAATACCCGATACCGAAGGCGTCACCTTGCTGGCAGTGGTGCTTTCCGGAATGAATTCCCAGTATTCGGAGGGCAATACCTCGAAGTAATTCTCTTTCTCACGCGCCTCAACAAAGGTACGCAGGAACTGCAACGCGCGGTCAGCATAAGTTAACTGGTACTTCGACGTGCCTTTATCCAGCACCGCCTGAAGCACAGTGGAACGATCATGCTCACGTAAATCAAACAATTCCATGCCGGCATTACCGAACCGACGCGAGGGCGCATAATCACGCATCAACTCGACCAGGTTATGGTGACGTCGATCAGCACAAATGCGCTGATAAATGGCAAGCACGCCCTCTTCCGGGCCTTCCAGTAACTGGAAAAAGTGCGTGCCATTGAACAACAGAATACCGGTCACATCATGAGACGCATTCAGTATGCTGGCATCATCCACCATTCCGGGTAGCGTCTTAACAGGAACGTCATCCGAGATATGGCTGCGATAAATTATTGTGGTCAGCAAAGGGCATCTCCAACATCAACGTGATTGTAGTCGTCAGCTTATCAGTTATTCCTTTAACATGCAGGTCTCGGTGCGCGGACTGACGCAATAATTTACATTAAATTGCATCAGGGAGGAACAGTGATGGCGCGCAAGACAAAATAACACAAAGTAAACCCGGATAGGCTTCTCATTAATTATCGTTACTTTTTCAGCGGGGAACGATTACTGCCCTGACCTCTTTTAAAAGAGATATTTTTTAACTGCTAATGAGTGCGCTTTTATTTATTTTTTAACTCTATGTTTTAAAAGGTTTTAACCCACCTGCCGGTGACCCGCGCTTCTGGGTTTGCAGATTTATCCACCTGAAGCCGGCCCGACATGCCGCACGGAGAACGTCGGGAAATGTATCGCAGCCAGAAATTTGCCTTATAAAAAAGCGTAAGCGAAAATAAAATCTTCGTTCGAGGCTCCAGGGTTTCTGTTCTTTCCTCACCTGCCGTATTAATCAATACGCATTAACTCAAAAAATAAACGGCCTTCATTCGGGACGTAAACGGTTATTCCATGACGGTTTAATATCGCAACGCATTAATTGCTTTCGCCTTTTATAGTGATTGGCTTTTATTTTTTAAAATCAACGTACAATTATTTTTTGCAATATCATTCAGCATATGGGCAGGAGCGGCAATGGCTCAGGAACCTGGCGACAAGGAATATCACCGCACCAGAACAACACAGTCACTGCGCTTCTCAGACAGAGGCCGGGATGAGGTGCTGAAAAAGTTTTTACGTCTGGCCTGTCAGTTAGTTGGTATTAATGGAAGTTATATCGCTGTCTTAAATGACGATAAGCATAGTGTGCGTGCCAATTACAATATCGAGCTGAGTGACACGACGCGCGACCAGGCCTTATGCCGGCATGTTGTCGAAAGTGATACGACGGTCATTGCACCCGATACCCGGCTTGATCCGCGTTATGCCCATCACCCTTTGATTGTCCATGCCCCTTATATTCGCTTTTATGTCGGTACGCCGCTGAAAAACGCTCATGGACAGATACTGGGAACGCTATGCCTGACGGATACGGTGCCACGGACTTTTAGCCACCAGCAGAAACAGATCATTGAGTCACTGGCTGGATTGGTTGTTGCCTTTCTTGAAGCCTGGCATTCGGCGGCCTTTATCGAACCTGTTACCGGCATGGCCAATCGGGAACGTCTCTTTCGCGACATTCTGCATCTTGCCACGCTGAATGACACGGCACTGCGCCGTCTGGTGCTTATCGACTGTATTGATATGTCACGCGCCTACGACCTGTCCCGGTCACTGGGCATGGCGTCGCTGGAGTCCTTGCTTAAGGATGTCGCCACCCTGTTAAGGTTACGTCTTCGGCCTGCCAGTGGTGAGTCGATTTACACGATCGCGACTGGCCGCTTTGCGATTTTGACCCGTGCAGAAAGCCACGTTAGCGCAAAATGGGTTGAGGAACGGTTAAACGGGATTCATGCCGATATGGGCGACGGCCTCACTATGGCGTTGGCGACCTGTACCGCGCAGATCGACTTTATCGCCGGCCAGACCTTCCCCCAGGACGCTCTCAGACAGGCAGTCAATGCGCTGGAACGCGTGAGCGGTCCGTCCGTTCGTCTGTGTGATGCTGTTAGTGATGGAATTAAAGACGCGAGTTCCCCCGCTGATTTCACCTTAATGCGTGATCTGGCAGACGCGCTGCGGCGCAACCAGGGACTGTATCTGGTTTTCCAGCCCAACGTGTGCTTGCTCAGTGGTAAACCGGTTGGCCTCGAAGCGCAGATCCGTTGGCATCATCCCCAACGTGGAGAGCTGGCAGCCGATAACTTTACTTCACTGGCCGTTGGGACTGAGCTGGGCACAACACTCACGACCTGGCTGATTGACAGCACTATTGCCCGGCTTAAACGTCTACGTAATCATCCTATTCAGTTACCTGTCACAATCAGTATTCATGAGCGGGATGTGACAGATCGGGCGTTTGCAGAAAAGCTGGCGGAAAAAATGCTTAAGGCAACCTTACCTGTGTCAATGCTGGTCATCAAAATCGTTCAAAAAGAGCATATCATTGACAGCCCCTCAGCCATGCTGGGCCTGGAAATGCTAAGACGTATGGGATTCACAATGACATGGGAATATATCGCGAAAGGCTATCGCAAAATACGCTATCTGCGCGGGATGCCGCCTGATGTTATAAAACTGGATAAAACACTGGCCAACCAAATTCATGCAAATATTACTTCCCGACTTATCGCACACAGTATTTTTACGACGCTCAAAGAGCTCAACCTCCTTGTTTTAGCCCACAGCGATCGTCCCGCCTCTGTGGTCACCTCAGATAACAGTGAGGCTACCTATGAATATTTCAACATTAAACCTATGACAGAAACGGAACTCGATCCCTGGCTGAAATGGAAGTTACCGGGATAAGCGTTTTCTCCCCGTTCTGTACTCGTGGACTATCCTGCTGGTATTTATTTTCTGGCCAGATGGCGTTTCGTATCACGAGCCTGGATACGCGCTTCTGTGGGTGAGGGAAACAGATAATGGTACAGATCGCGATACAGGCTCAGATGTTTCACCACGCCCTCATGGATAGTCTTGGTAATATCGTTGATTAAAAAATCGCAGGTGGTGTTGAAGTTTCCCATTTTAAAAAAGGCTTTATCAAAAACCGTAATAATGCCTTCCCATTTCATCTGATATTCATCCCTGATCGGATCATGAGTTGCAATGAACAGGCCTTTGTGGGACTTCACACCATGTTTGCCCACATAGGTGGTTTGCGAATCGTAGCCACGTTTACTCCGCCAACGGCAAAATTCATAAGGCACATCATAATGGGGCAAAATAAAGTCGGGACAGCGGAAATTCTCGTCGCTTAACAGACCATCCAGCGTCACCGTGAAATGCAAAAAATCCTGCATAAAATCGAACTGACGCGTCTTGGTTAAGGTGACATTGATGGTGAAATTGCCTGAATGCACATACCAGTAGTTAGTAAAACCGTTGACCAGAATACAAAATACCTGCCAGTCGCTAAGCCGCCGGTCACCGGCTAATCCTCTGAAACGACTTATCATTAGCCTTGCTTTGGGATGCTGATACGCTTTGAACAACGGATCATTCATACCTTTCAGTAACATCAGGCCCACTCCTTTGTAATTTAGCGTATCCTGCCATGCCATTTTACTACTGAAAAGGTGCCGTCATCTGATTATGCGACGTTGCGCTTTCCTTTTGGGCACCGTCTTACTTATCGTTCTGTGATGCCGTCTGTAGCCATAAGCATCAGGCTGCATCATTGAATGTGCAGGCAAGGCTAAATTTTGCAAAAGGAAAATAAAGACGCGTTCAGAGAGATAATTCAGAAGGGATAGAGGGCTAGTGCGCGTTGCTGATGGGTCTGAACAAACGCATTTTTTAATTCACAGTAAACGTTACTCTCCCCCCGGCAGTCACGTTGCGCGGCGTATTTCACTGCCGCATAGCTGTCGCGGATGTCTGGATATTTTCGCAAATAATCCCGAAACGCCAGATGCCGGATGATATCTGGACTGCCCTGGATAAAAGCATGGACGTGATGCGTACGGCGGCCCTGAAGGCCCTTGGTATAATAGCGTCTTCCTGGCATACCGTTTTCGCCACGCGCCTGATAGCCAGAGGCGCACAACGCTGACGTAATGTCAGACGAATCATGAGTAATCACTTCCAGCAAAATATCGATGATCGGTTTGGCCGCTAATCCTGGCACCGCAGTGCTACCAATATGATGAATAGCGACAAGGTGTTTACCCAATCTCGCCACTAACACAGCCGCCTCAGCAGAGAAATGATTCGCCCATTCAGGGCAATACTCACTCACGATTATCTGACGCCCGTTTATCATTTCGCTTTTTAGCGCCCTTTTTTCTTGCGACCCGGCTGCGTAAATCGCTTGCGTGAAGCGGGCTTATCATCAGCTTTTACGCCCGATTTAGGTTGGCTATTCCCTGGTTTTTTTGCAGGAGATTTTCTCTGCGGCGTCTTTTTTGTCGATTTGTCATCAGAAGTGGAATTTTCGAGCAACTTAAACAGTTCGATTAATTCATCATCCGTCAGATCGCGCCATTCACCCAAAGGAATACCTTTGAGATTTACATTCATAATGCGCGTGCGTTCCAGTTTGGTGACTTCATACCCAAAGTGTTTGCACATACGACGGATCTGCCGATTAAGCCCCTGTACCAGCGTAATACGAAACACGTAGGGTGCTTCTTTCTTCACTTTGCAATTTTTGGTTACCGTGCCCAACATGGGAACGCCGGCTGCCATACCGGCAATAAATTCATCGGTAACGGGCTTATCAACAGTGACGACATATTCTTTTTCGTGGTTATTGCCTGCACGCAAAATTTTATTGACCAGATCGCCATGATTGGTCAGGAAAATAAGTCCCTGTGAATCTTTATCGAGACGACCGATGGGAAAAACGCGTTTACTGTGATTAACAAAATCACTGATGTTATCGCGTTCGCCCTCTTCCATTGTGGTGATAATGCCTGTGGGTTTATTCAGCGCGATCAGCACCAAATCATCTTCATCACGAGGCTCAATCAGCTGACCATTCACTTTTACGACATCGCCAGCAAAAACCTGGGCACCAACGGCTGCGCGTTTACCATTGATAAAAACGTTGCCCTGTTCGATAAAGCGATCGGCATCGCGGCGAGAGCAGATTCCGCTCTCACTGATGTATTTATTGAGTCGTGTTGATGAATGCGTCAGCATGGTTCCTCCAAAAACGCGCACTATACCTTACCCGCTCTCGCTTGCGAAGCAGAAGGCATTAAACTTTTGGCCCCTTCATCGGCCAGTAAAATCAGGCCATATCCTCTGCGTTTTGAACCTGAAAGTGCAGGCAGACGACGTGACACATCAGTCTCGTCCCGCGCCTTTTTCGATGGCGCTGACCCGGGCCTGATCGATGCGACGCCCATAGCTCTGCACCGGGCAGGTACTAAAACCGCGCGCTCATGCCAAGGTTCCAGGTGATCTCATGATAATCACGCGCGCCCGCCACCGTCGACACAGCGGCAAAAGCGCTAACCGCGTCGCCGATGGGGACATTGGCCCCTACAGCTATATCCGTCCAGTCTTTATCCTGATTCGAACGGCTTTGTCGGAAAGCCGTTCGTGTCGATTTCAGACCTGCACTCACCGATGTATCCGTGTCGCCAAACTGATGGTTATAACTGACCTGTGCCCAGGGATTGATTCCTAATCCCTGGGTATCAATGCGCCACCCCACTGCGCCAGTTTGTGAATGCCGTGTTTGATCGGAGAAACGCATCGCACTGCTGCTGTCGCCGCGTTCCTGATAACCGTCGGCCCGCACATAATCCAGCGCATAGCTGACAACAGGCCCCGTGGTAATCGTCTCGTTTAAGGGAAAATCCCAACCGGTTTGAACCCGCGTGCCCATCAGCTTTCCACTACTGCTGCCCTGTTCAGTGCGGACCGCAGGGCCAAGTTTTATCTGACGTTCAATGCTGTCGTAATCCAGATCCGCATAATGGATATCGGCGTTGACCCACAGTCTGTCCATCAGTTGTAGCTGGCTCCAGAGTGCCACCATGTTGCCGTGCAGCCGGTAATAATAACGTTCAGAGGGATGCTGTCGTTGGCTGGCCGTTGACAGCAACGCCCCTGCCTGCAGGTTGTCGGTCAGCTGATAACCCATGCCGGCTGACAGGTTTGCAGTATCTGTGTCGCCATCATTAAAAACATCACTTTTGTTGCGCGCGTGCTGACCGGCGTAACCGCCAAACACGGTGAATTCTCCGGCTTCAGCGGGTTGCCTGCGCTGCTGCTGGAGATGACTGTCCAGGGTGTTATGCACATCCTGCAGCATCGACAGCGGTGCCTGCGTCAGTACCGCGACCTGGGCTGGTGCATCCAGGATTGACTGAATGTAGTCAGCAATCAGGGCATGCACCGCAGGGCTGGGATGAAGACGATCGGCAAACAAAAAAGTCTGTTGCGATGAGAAACCCGCTGTCGACGAAGTACAGACGGCGGAAGAGGTGCCCGGTGGACAGGCCATGCCTGCGGTGTTAGTAAGACCATAAAGCGCCGGACTGGCGATCACTTCATTAAAAAGCCCATTAATATCGACCCGAACAATATTCCCCTGTGCAGCCGCCAGCGCGTTTTCTTCCTGCTGATTGTAACGGGCCGTCAGAGAAGCCGCCTGATCGCTTAACTGCTGCCAGGTGGCGAACAGCTGTTGTGCGATCAGGTCACGAACCGCCGGTATGGCAGAGAGCTGCGCAGCGGCCTGACCGAAAGCCGTCTGGATAGCCTGCTGCCGTTCCGCCGTAGTGAACGTGGTCGCCGCGTTCAGTGACTGAAACGCCGCCGCCACCGCTGCGGAACCGGCCCCCTGAAGTATTCCTTCTATCAGGGCAGGCGTCGCACCGACATTCGGCACGGTTGGCACTATCACCGTACCAGCGCCCGCATTCAGTAACGCGCTGACCTGGCTGGCGGCCGCACCGGCGCTGTTGTCAACCAGAGAAAGCGCCAACGAGGGGCTGGGAATGAGCGTGGCAGCGGCCAGGTCATTCCCGCCGATCCAGTGAATATAGAGCCCGTTGGAATCGGCCCGGCCATTCGTTGACGACAGATAGCGGGCAACCTGATCCTGGGTATTAAACTGCGGATTGAGAGCAGGCACCGCCACAGCACCGCCTGCCGCGTAATTACTCCCGCCCTGAGAGGACGACTGCAGCATCAGTCCCGCGTCACGGGCGATGATTTCATCATAGAGTGGATGACTGGCAGAATCGTAGGTAAAACGGCCGACGTTGCCTGTATCACTCAGGCTGTCGCCAAATACGGTAAGACTGTCCCAGGCCATCACCGCTGGTGGGCTTACCAGGATGGCAAGCGCGACGAACGACACAGGAAACCATGCACGATTTTTCTTCATGACCAGCTCCGTTCAGGAAATAACAAGGATGGATAAATCAAAAGAACAGCAAATAAACATCACGGCTGAGTAATAGCCGCAGATTGAAGAACGCTCCAGACGAAAGCTGACGTGAGTTCGCAAAAACGAAAAATTTTTAAGCCATTCCGAAAAGTGTCAGCCACTTTTGCAAACCCGATCACGCCGGGTATTGAGGAAACACATCCAGGCGATGCAGGGTGAGCGAAAGCGTTAAGCTGCGCCAGCCATGTACTGGCTCAACTCTCCTCTTGTCGTGTGACATCTGAACGAAGGATTTATTTTTTTATGGCAGGCTTAAGACCACGGTAGAAATCCTGTAGCCGTTTCATGGTCTTAGTCGTACGATCTGGCAGGGAAGCGGCCACCGAGAGAATCAACATTTCAAGGCAAACCATCACTGTGCCGTGTAACGGGATGCGCCCTTTTTCCCCGCCGCGTGGCACGTCAATAACCACATCCGCTTCCCGGGCAAAGAAGGCGTCGGTCGCATGGGTGAGAAGAATTATCGGAATGCCCAGCCTTTTGGCCTCACGCACCACTGTTGTTCCTTCGCGATGTGCCGACTTTTGCGCCATCATGATCAGCACATCGCCCCGTTGCAGCGCCAGCATCTGTTCCGCCAGCGCAATACCTGAACGGTTAAGTGAGAAGGCTGGCAAACCGATGCGATTTAACAGGCGGACGGTGTAGTCAGCCAGAATACCCGAGGCGTTAATCCCGAAAACGGCCACCTGGCGGGCTTCACTCAGTAACCCCGTCGCTTCGGCCAGCGCCTGGCGGTTTTGCTCAGAGGCCAGTACCTGACACGCATGGAGATGCCCCTGCAATACGAAGTCTATCGACGACGAAACATCCCGCGTCATAGCATTGACGGTGCTCAGCATTTTCTCTTCTGAAGAGAGGCCGGGACCAAACCAGGCCTGAAGGACGTTTTTCAAATCGCGCAGTCCTGAAAAACCCAGCGCCTGAATGGCGCGAATCACGGTCGCATCCGATGTGTTGTTCGCGCGGGCGATATCCATGGCAGTGCTATCCAGAACCGTTTCCCGGTTGGTGTGAAGATAATGTGCAACAGCCAGCAGGCGGGGTGAGAGTTGCTGTTCCCGCAAACGCAAACGCTCGCCCAATATATCTGTACGACTTCTGGCCTGCATCAAGGAAGCCTGTCCCGCTGATTACTGTTAAAAACACCGATGAGATGAAACACTCTCACGCCCCCGTTAAATCCTGAACGATAATGTGTGAACCTGACAGGGTAATTCCCTTCGACGATACTGTTCTTGCTTCGCCTGCGCTAAGCATGTCTCGCCCGGCTGTAGTCAGCAAGCCTTTTCTCCCTCACGAACAGCAAGGTTATGCTTCTTCACCTGGATACACTTCGCCAGAATAAGTTTTTTAATTCATGAAAATTAATGACTTAACAATATAAAAACAGTTAAATCATTGTTAATACACTCTCCTGGAAATGTAGTAAAAATAAATGTTTTTATATTTACTACTACATTACTCAATGATTGAATGATTCTCAATTACAAAACAGCCTACCAGGACGGACGCAAAAACCTCCGCCTGAAGGCGAAAAACCCCCACGTTTAACGTGGCCTTTACGTTTATTTTGTTTTTGATGATCAGCGAAAAAATATAATGAAAACACGTCCAGGCGAGAGTAAGAACCTCAGATTTCAGCAGGCTTTAATAGTGGCGATCTGTTCCAGCGCCTGGCTTCCGGCCGGTAACAGCCTTGCCGCCACCGGGGATGATACCGTCACCGTCACCAGCGATGCTGACCGTGAAGAGGGCTATGCAGCCACCACCAGCAGCGTTGGCAGTAAAATGCCGACGGCGCGTCTCGACGAGGCCCAGTCTGTCAGTACCGTGACACAACAGCAGCTTGATGATTATCAGGTCAGCAATCTGAGCGATGCGATGCGCTTCGTCAGTGGTGTTGCGGAAGCCAACACGTTGGCAGGAACAGAGGACGGTTTCGTTCGCCGTGGCTTCGGTAGCAATTCTGATGGCTCGATATATCGCGATGGTATACGAAGCAGCCAGGGGTTAAATCTGGATGCGACCACGGAGCGGGTTGAGGTACTCAAGGGATCGGCATCTCTGCTCTATGGCATTCAAAATCCGGGCGGTATCATCAATGTCATCAGCAAAAAACCACGCTATTCATGGCAGTCTTCCGTCAGTGGGCGCTACGCAAGTGAAGGTGGTGGAGCCGGTACGCTCGATGTCACCGGCCCGCTGGGTAATGGTTTTGCTTTCAGGCTCATCGCAGAGAAGCAGCGTCAGGATTACTGGCGCAATTTTGGCAGTGATGCGCATTCTCTGCTCGTACCGTCATTGCAATGGTACGGTGAGAAAGCCAGCCTGTTGGTCAGCTACAGCGACTATCGTTATGACATTCCTTACGATCGCGGTACCGCTTTTATTAATGGCGCACCACTCGATGTCGGTTACAAACAGCGACTGGATGACAAAGCGAATCATGCCTGGGGACGTAATCAGGCACTGAACGCGCATTACGACTGGCAGTTCAACGACAGCTGGAGCACGCGCCTGACGCTTGGCTGGAATCAGCGCCGTTATGACAATAACGAAGTTCGGGTCACGGCGATTAATCCTGCTACCGGCGTGGTTACCCGGCGCGCCGATGCCAATCGCGGATTTAATCAGCAAACCAAATATCTGTCGTGGGACGTCCTGGGGAATCCGGAGATATTCGGCATGGCGCATGCGCTGGTCTTCGGTACGGATTATGAAATGAACCAGACGTACCGGGCGCACCAGTATCAGGGCAAAAATGACCGCCGCTTTAACTACCTCAACCCCACTTATGACCTGCTGTCACCGGTAACCGACAGCACAACCGAAAATACGGCAAATGCTAACAACCTTAACCGTATCCACAGCCGTTCGGTCTATTTGAAAGACAGTATTTCGCTTACTCCAGACTGGATTGCGGTCATTGGCGGACGTTATCAACATTACGAACAACGCGCGTCAAAAGGATTTAATCCGGTCGTTGAAACGCTGAATGATGAGGGAAATACCTTCCTGCCACAAACCGGACTGATTTACAAAATTACACCGGATGTTTCGCTCTATGCCAGCATGAGTAAATCGTTCACCCCATCGACGGATGTCGACGATGAAGGAAACGTCAGTAAGCCTGAGCAGGGCACCACCTGGGAGGTTGGCAGCAAATGGCAACTTTCTCCGCGCCTCTTCGCCTCGCTGGCGCTGTACAGAATCGATGAAAAGCGGATGACACTGAACATCAACGGTACTAACCGTCCGATCAACAAGGCGCGCTCGCAGGGCGTTGAGGTTGAGCTTAATGGTGATGTGGTCCAGAACTGGGATGTCAGTGCCAGTTACAGCTATGACAACGCTGAAATTGTCGATGACCGGATTAACCCGGCGAATAATGGCAATCGCTTTCAGAACGCACCAGAGCAGTCCGGTGCGCTTTACCTGAGCCATAATCTGATCGTCAGCAACGTGCCCGGTGATTTTCGCGTCGGCGGCGGCGCCCGCTATGTTGGCAGTCGTGCTGGCGATCCTGACAACAGTTTTACCTTACCGGATTATGTCGTAGCGGACAGCTTTATTGCCTGGAACAACGCGTTGCTGGGCAAGAAAACACAGATACGACTGAATCTGAATAACCTGTTTAATAAACACTATTACACGTCGAGCGGCGGAAACCTGCGCGTACGTGAAGGTGAAACCCGCAACCTGATGGTACAAGCCCGTGTTGAATTCTGATTTCTGTAAGCGCAGCCTGCTACGAACGCTCCTGCTGTTGGCTGTCACCTTCAGTAGCCTGGTCTGGGGCAAAACCATCACCGATATCAACGGCGATAAGGTCACCGTTCCCGACCATCCTGTGCGTATTGTGCTGGGCGAAAGCCGGATGCTTTACACCTACGCACTGCTGGAGCCCGGCAACCCTTTCAAAAGGCTGGTCGGCTGGCCCGAGGATCTGAAAAAGTACGATCGTCAGACATGGGATATTTTCGCGCGTCAGTTTCCTGAGATGCAGCATATCGCGTCATTAGGTCAGGAGGGATCAAATGACATCAACCCTGAGAAGGTGATCGCATTACAACCCGATGTGGTAATTTTGCCGGCACTGGCGCGCAGCAGTGAGGCCGGACAACGGCTGGAGCGCGTCCTGAAATCCGCGCATATCCCGGTCGTGAAAATCGACCTGCGGGTGCATCTCCTTGAAAATACGACCCGCAGCGTAGCCATTCTGGGAGAGGTGCTCGATCAGGGTGAGCGAGCCTCGGCTTTTAATGCGTTTTATCAGCAACATATGCAGACCCTTGCGCAGCGCCTCGCTCAGTTTCGCGGGAAGAAGCCCACCGTACTTCTGCAGTTGCATCTGGGACGTCGAAATGAATGCTGTGTGACGTCGGTAAACGGCAGCCTTGGTGAGATACTGGCGTTTGCCGGCGGCGAAAACATTGCCAGCAAAACGGTTTCCGGCGTTTTCGGCCGGTTGAATGAAGAAACGGTGATTGCGTCAAATCCGGACTTCTATTTTGCAACGGGCAGCGGCGATCGTAATGATACGTCCGATTTGCGTATTGGCCCTGCCATCACGCAGGCTGAAACGCGCGCCTCGCTGCGGCAACTGACCGCGCAACAAACGGGCCTGAAGTCGTTGCGTGCGTTGCAGGACGGCCACGCGGCGGCCCTGTGGCATAATTTTTACCTCAGCCCCTGGCACGTTGTTGCGGCAGAATTTTTTGCCAAAACGCTTCATCCCGCGCTCTTTAACGATATTGATCCTGAAAAAACGCTGCGCCAGCTGTTTACTGATTTTCTGCCGGTTCCGTATTCCGGCACCTATTTCTGTCAGCTGACACCCAATACCTGATCACGGATTGTCCGGCGGCGTAATGGTGACGCCGGACAACGCAACGTCTTAACAGTGATTTTTTACCCGTACGATGTCGGCCATGACAGACAGCGCGATTTCCGCGGGGGTTTTACTTCCGATAGCCAGACCAACAGGCGCAATGATCCGTGCGAGCTCATCGTTATCCAACCCTGCAATGGTCTGTAAACGCGACTTGCGCCTGGCCGTATTTTTAGCGGACCCCATAATGCCAATGTAAAACGCATGAGTGTTGACCGCTTCCATCATGGTTAGCTCATCTATGCGCGGATCGTGGGTTAATGAGACGATGGCTACCGCAGCATGCGCACCGTTGAGCTCCAGCCAGCGCGCGGGATGCTGAGGGACGATCGTAATCGTATCCTGGCCCGTAAAATGACCTTCCAGCTCACTTAACATCTCTGAGCGATGCTCACATACCCGAACATGAAAGCCCAGGATTTGTGCCAGCCGGATGCACTCAAAGGCCACGGTAGAGTAACCTGCCACCAGCAATTCCGGGACGGCACCAACCGGTAACACGACCTCTGGATGCTGATAACGAAGCACCGGCAGCGCCGCCGTCATCGCCATAGTTTGCCAGGTGGCACGTTTGCTCACAGTGACCGTTTTGAGCAGTCGTGTTTTGCCACGCAAAGCCTGATGCATCGCTTGTAACATCTGGCCGCTGTCGTTATCGGCAACCAAATATTCCACCAGCACGTCGAGGCTACCGCCACAGGGCAACTGCACCTGCGTTTGCCTTCCGCCTTCACCATAACGGACAACCTGACTGTGGATGCGGTAATGCCCCTCAGCCAGCCGTGCCAGAAAGTCTTCTTCTATACAGCCGCCGGAAAGCGAGCCGCATCCTTCTCCACTGTCACTGATCACCATCATCGTGCCAGGTGCGCGCGGTGAAGAGCCCCAGGTCTGCAACACAGTGCACAGCCAGACGGCCCGTCCCGCATGATGCCAGCCTAATGCCGTTTCAATCACTCGTTGATCTAACGTCATCATGGACTGCACCTCATTCGCCGTAAATCATCCGGATAATCAACATCCTCCAGGCAACCGCGATCCCTAAGTGGCACGTAATGTACAGGATGATGTTGTAACAGTTGCTGCGCACCAGTATCACCGGTCAGCTGGCGCAGCGCGGGGAAAAAAGCGGCCGAAAAACCCACGGGATGACCAGCTCGGTCGTCAACCCAGGGACGCACCAGCGGATACGTGGTTAACGCCCTGTTTACCGCCCTGTAGCTTGCAGCGGTAAGCCACGGCATATCGCCCAGCGCCACGATCACGCCATCATAATCCGTGCAGGCACTGACGCCCGCCGCTATCGACTCGCCCAGCCCTGCGCTGGCACATAACACCCGCATCGCATCACCTAGCAGAGAATGAATGGCCACGTCTTCGGGACGCGATACCACGACCACCTCCATTCCGCTCGCCCTCGCCTGGTCAAGCGTATGTTTCAGCACGGCTTTGCCATTCAACGCCGTCAGTAGCTTATGTTCGCCACTGGCATGCCGAAACCGGCGGCCCATCCCTGCCGCCGTTAATACAATGGCCGTTTTCATCTCAGCGCGTTCCTTCGCATGTTTAGAGAATCTTATCCAGCGTGATGGGCAGATCGCGGACCCGCTTGCCCGTAGCATGGTAAACCGCGTTACTGATCGCGGCCGCCACGCCCACGATGCCCAGTTCACCCACCGTTTTGCCGCCCATCCGGGTCGCTTTATAATCCGGCAGGCCAACATCAATCGTGGTAATCGCCGGGATATCCGCGTTCACGGGAATCAGATAATCGGCAAGATTGTTGTTCAGCACTCTGCCGTTGCGCGGATCGATAATGCCTTCCTCAAGCAAGGCCTGTCCCACGCCCATAATCATGCCGCCAACCCACTGACTGCGGGCCAGTTTGGGGTTATAAAGCCGGCCGCTGTCAAACGCCGCGACCATACGTTTGATCCGGATGGTGCCAAAGTCCTCGTCCACTCTCACTTCGACAAACTGTGCACTCCAGCTGTGTGCGGAGACGTCTTCCGGGCGGCTCATTTCACCCAGGCTACCGGTCACACTGTCCCGTTCCTCGGCAGACATATCCGCTGAGAACGTGCCGCCTTCGACGCACAGCACGGATGCATTCGTCAGGCTGACCAGTGCACCAAAAGAAACAGTCTGAGAAGGGTTAGCGGTAACACAAATCGCCCCGTTCGCCATGCTGAGTTCATGCGGAGGGATGCCTTTCAGAGGCGAGCCCGTTAATTCGCTTGCGAGCGTAACTAAGCGCGCGCGCATTTTTTTGGCGGTGTCATCAACCGCAGCCGTCAGGTTTCCTGCCAGCTGAGAGCCCCCCGCAACGCCGGCTCGTGGCAGTTGCGTATCGCCCAGTTCAACTTCAATGCAGTGTGAATCCACCCCTAAGATATCAGCGGCGGTTTGCGCCAGAATCGTGTACGTCCCGGTGCCGATGTCAGCTCCCGCGCACTGCACAACAATCTGCCCCTGAGAGGAAAGCAGGATTTTTGCCTCAGCCGGCATGGTATTAACCGGATACGTGCCCGATGCCATGCCCCAGCCAATTAATTCACGCCCTTCGCGCATCGAACGAGGCGCCATAATGCGTTTATCCCAACCGAAGGCTTCCGCCCCTTTTTCATAGGCTTCTTTCAGACGACGTGAACTCCAGGGCAACCCCAACTGATAATCGTGATCTGCCCAGTTGCGTAAGCGAAAGGCCAGCGGATCGAGATTTAGCGCATAAGCCATTTCATCCATCGCCACCTCAAGCCCGAATGCACTGGGATTCTCACCCGGTGCGCGCATCCAGCCTGGCGTGACGGTATTGATGGGCCTGACCTGGTGCTGCGCCGAGAGATTTTCAATAGCGTACATGCGCCCCGTCACCTTACTGCAGTTTTCAGCGAAGACATCAATCAGTGACGTTTCACTGAAGCTGCGCAAAATCACCGACTGAATTTTCCCATCGCGTGTCGCTCCCATCTCCAGCTGCTGTGAGGTGGCAGGACGCCCCCCTAAACCCGTGAAGGTTTGTGGCCGCGTCAGTGACACCCGAACCGGACGATTAAGCGCGCGCGAGGCCACGCAGGCCAGCGCTACGTGCGTATAGGGCACCGGCTTAGAGCCAAAACCTCCCCCCACATAGGGCGAGATGACGTGAACATCTTTTGGCGAGATCCCCATCCATTCGGCGATTTCAACCTGCGCCCCTGCCACCCACTGGCTGGGTTCCCAGACGGTTATGCGGCCCTGCTCCCAGTGTGCAATACAGGCATGGGGCTCCATCGGCATGTTATATTCGCGTGGCGTGGTATAACGCTGATTAATCCGCACGTCCGCACGTTCCATGGCGGCCTGAGCCTCACCTAAATCGATGTCCTGCTTTGTAGTCGACTTAGGCTCCACCCCTTCATCCGTCGCCGAGATCAGGGCAGGCGTCGTCTCATAGTGGATATCGACCAGGGAAGCGGCATAAGTTGCCTGTTCAAATGTCTCTGCTACGACCAAGCCAATGTTCTGACCATTGTGAATAATCACATCGTCCTGAATGGGCGTATAGATTGTCTGCGCCGCACCGCCATCAGCGATAGCCGTCGGCTTATTGATTCTGAGTGAATTAAGATGCGTATAAACGGCAATCACACCTGTCGCACGTTCCGCTTTGGCCGTATCGATATGTGAGATGCGGCCACTGGCAATTGTCGATTGCAGGACGACGCCATGCAGCACGCGATCGGGCTTATGCTCTACAGCATAACGGGCTTTTCCCGTGACTTTGACCTTGCCCTCACCGCGGGTTCGCGGTGTGCCAAGACCGGAAGGGCTGGCAGAGGCGCGACGGTGAGGATTGACGCTTTGCTCATCCGCGGACAGCACGGCATTATCGGCCAGCGTCGGATCATTATTGTCTTTTGTCATGCCAGTTCTCCCGCAGCCAGTAGCGCGCGGGCAATCACGCGCGGCGTTAACGTTATTTTGTAAGCGTTGTGCGCCAGCGCGCGCGTTTCCTGAGTGATTAATTCTGCGGCCTTATACAGGCTTTGTTCCTCAAACCGCTGTCCGGTTAACGCATGCTCCACATGACGGGCACGCCAGGGCTTGGTTGCGACACCACCTAACGCGATATGAACGGTCTCTATCCGTCCCTGCGCAAGCGTTAATCCCACGGCCGCACTCGCGCTGGCGAATTCGTAAGAAGTCCGATCGCGTACTTTCAGGTAATGGGACTGTTTTAATGCTAAGGAACGGGGAATCTCGATGGCGACGATAATTTCATCGGGTTGTAAGGCGTGCTCATGCTGCGGCGTCTCGCCGGGCAACAGAAAAAAGTCGTCAACCGGAATGCGCCGCGTATCCTGATGGCTGTTTTGGACAATAATCGTCGCGTCAAAGGCCGTCAGCGCGACGGCCAGATCACCAGGATAGACCGCCACACATTGTTCACTGCCGCCCAGAATGGCGTGACTCGCATTGATGCCGTGCAGCGCTGCACATCCGGAGCCCGGCGTACGTTTATTGCAGGCGGAAAAGGTGGCCGGATCGCGGTAGTAGGCGCAACGGGTACGCTGGCAGAGATTGCCGCCGATGGTTGCCATATTGCGGATTTGAGGCGACGCAGCCTGCCACAGACTGCCATACAGCGCGGGGGCCAGGGCCTCACAATCAGGATGACTGGCCAGTTCACTCATGGTGACCAGCGCCCCAATGGTGATTTTATCGTCGCCGAATTCGATCGTTGACAGATCCGACAAGCCGGCAATATCGGTGAGAAGTGAGGGAGTCAGTACGCCACATTTCATCAAATCAAGTTGCGTCGTTCCGCCCGCGATAAGCTGATTGTCAGCGTGCTGTTTAGCGCCTGCTGCATCCGTTACTGACCGGGCAACCTGCCAGCGAAATTCGTTCATCGTACGTCCTCCGCCATTTCAGCTGCAGCCTGCTTTATCGCATCAATGATAAAAGGATACGCGCCACAGCGGCAGAGATTACCGCTCATGTATTCGCGAATCTCGTCGTCTGAGCCTGTATGACCTTCTTTAATACAGGCGACCGCAGACATAATCTGCCCGGGCGTGCAGTAGCCGCACTGAAAACCGTCATGTTCAATAAAACAGCGCTGTACCGGGTGCAGCTCACCCGATGCCTGTTCCAGACCTTCAATCGTGGTGACGGCTTTTTCTTGCGTCTGGACAGCCAGCGTCAGGCAACTCAGGACACGCTGACCGTTCACCAGCACTGTACAGGCGCCGCACTGGCCCTGATCGCATCCTTTTTTAGTGCCGGTCAGATCAAGGTGATCGCGCAGTGCATCTAATAATGTGACGCGAGGATCGACCGTTAACTGCCGGGTCTCACCATTGACCTGCATCGTGAGTGGTATTTTTTCTGACATTATCTGTTTCCCATGGTTGCAGGGCCGGTTACGTGATATGAGGCTTATCGCTAACGGGCGAAATTAAAAACGTGAAGCGCGGATAACCCTGATGTTTACATGCGTATGTCCGTCATTAGGTTTAGCACTTATTTTTTGGGTCGGAGATAAAAACGAGAAGAATGTCTGCTGTGCTTGACGCTGACCGTCCAGACAAGGGTGACGGTCAGCGAAACAGCGAAGATTAATGGGCAGGTAAACGTGGGCCTTTAACGTGCGTGATCAACAAACTGATCATAAAAACGAAAGCGAATAAGACAACGATGGTCGGTGCTGGGGCACTGTCGATAAAAAATGACAAATATACACCGCTGAGCGATACCATTACGGAAATGAGAGCGGCCAGAATCAACGCATGTGAAAAACGACGTGTCAGTAAGACAGCAATCGCGCCGGGCGCAATCAACAAAGAAATGGAAAGAATGATGCCCACCGCTTTTAACGTCGCCACAATCGTCAGAGAAACCATGGCTAACAAGCCATAATGCAGCCAGCGCACCGCCAGGCCACAAGCCCGCGCCTGCTGGACATCGAAACTGAATACCATCAGGTCACGCCATTTCAGGATAACAAGTATTACCACTGTCGCAGCCATCGCCCCTGTCTGAATAATGTCATCACGGCTGATTCCCAGCATATCGCCAAAGAGAATATGGTCGAGATGAATCGCGGGTTTTAACGCAACAAACATAATCAGGCCGGTGGCAAACATGCCCGAAAAAACAATCCCCAGTACCGTATCCTGTTTGATTCTGCTGTTATCTTTAAGATAGCCGCTGGCAATCGCGCAGAAAAAACCCGCGCTGAAAGCGCCTGTGGCAAGTGGTAATGACAGCATCCATGCCAGCACAACACCGGGAAACACGGCATGGCTCATGGCATCCCCCATCAGCGCCCACCCTTTCAGAACCAGAAAGACAGACAACAGCGCACAGGGAATAGCAACGATACAGGCAATTAACAGGGCGTGGTTCATAAAACCAAACTGAAAAGGTTCAAGCCACATCATCATATCTCCTGCATCCGGCGACGCCGATGGTTCGCGAGTAAACCGTGCTTAGGTGCAAACACAAAAGCCAGCAGAAACAGCAACGTCTGGGCCACCACAATGATTCCTCCTGTCGCACCATCGAGATAATAACTTGCCCAGGCACCCGCAAAGCTGGTCAGGCTGCCGATGGCGACAGCAATAGCCAGTAAACGTGGAAAGCGATCGGTCAGCAGCCATGCGGTTGCGCCCGGTGTTACCACCAGACTGATTACTAAAAAAGCCCCAACCGTTTGTAATGCCGCAACGGTTGAAACTGCAAGTAAGGTGAAAAACAGTATCTTGAGCCGTCCCGGCTGTAACCCCACGGCGCGAGCATGGTTCTCATCGAAGAAAGCCACCATTAAATCTTTCCATTTGAAAAATAAAATCGTGGCAGACGTGATCCCGATAACGGCCAACTGAACAATATCCGCGGGGGCGATAGCCAGAATATTGCCCAGTATGATGGTTTGAATATTCACCGACAGGGGATTCAGTGAAACCATAAACAGCCCTAACCCAAAAAACGAAGAAAATACCAGACCAATAATGGCATCTTCTTTTAAACGTGTACGCTGATTCAGCACTAGCATGCTCCCCGCCGCTAATCCCCCCGACAGGAATGCACCAAAGGCAAACGGAAGCCCCAGCATGTACGCGCCTGCCACGCCCGGCACGATAGCGTGCGACAGCGCATCGCCGATAAGCGACCAGCCTTTTAGCATCAGGTAGCATGAAAGAAAGGCACACAATCCACCCACCATTGCGGCAATCCACATGGCATTCAACATATATTGATAACTGAAGGGTTCAAATAATAGCGTCATGGCTGACCTCGTACTGAACGCCTGTCAGGCGATGCGGGTAAAAGAGGCTTATCATCCATGACCTCACGCAGCTCACCCTCAACCATCGCATGGCGAAGTACACCGCTAAATGCCCGTTCGAGATTTGCCTGTGTAAAGGTGGTGCGCGTCGGCCCACTGGCCAGAACGGTACCTTTGACCATCACGGTGTAGTCACAAAACGCCATCACCGAACTGAGGTTGTGCGTTGAGACCAGCAGGGTTTTCCCTTCATCGCGCAGTTCACGCAACAGACTAATGATTTTGGCTTCGGTTTTTACATCGACGCCTGTAAAAGGTTCGTCCAGTAAAATTACCTCTCCCTGCTGAGCAATGGCCCGGGCGAGAAAGACACGTTTTTTCTGACCGCCTGAGAGCTCGCCGATTTGCCGCTCCCGGTATTCGAGCATATCTACCCGTCCGAGCGCAGCCATGACTTTGTCACGATCCTGTTGTCTGGGCCTGCGCATCAGACCCATGTGACCATAACGCCCCATCATGACAACATCCTCAACCCGGACAGGAAAAGACCAGTCGACCTCTTCTGCCTGCGGCACATAAGCCACCAGACTACGGCGTAAGGCCTGTCGCGTTGTCATACCGAGGATACTGACCGTACCTGCACGGACAGGAACGAACCCCATCAGCGCTTTAAAAAGCGTTGATTTCCCCGAGCCATTGACGCCAAGCAATGCGGCAATAGAACCGGCTGGCACGCAAAAACTGGCCTTGTCGAGGGCAATATGGCCATTGCGGTAGATTACCGAGAGGTCAGAAACATCAATTGTCGGCGTCATTGTTTTTTCATCCCATCATTAATGCCTTTCACCAATGTCTGAGTGGTGACCTTAAGTAAGTCCAGATACGTTGGTACGGGTCCACTGGCGGTACTGAGAGAATCGACATACAGAACGCCGCCATAGTGCGCCTGTGTTTCACGTGCTACCTGACGAGCCGGTTTATCCGATACGGTGCTTTCACTGAAAATAACGGGAATGGCATGTTTCTTCATCTGGTCAATAACCTGGCGTACCTGTTGAGGCGTCCCCTGCTGATCGGCATTGACAGGCCAGAGATAACGTTCTTTAAGCCCCAAATCGCGCGCAAGGTAGGAAAATGCCCCCTCGCTGGTCACGAGCCAGCGTTTGTTCTCAGGGATGTCGGCGATTTGTTTTCGGAAAGGCTCAAGCGATGCGATGATTTTCTGCTTATAGGCAGCGGCGTTCTGTGCATAGATCTGGGCATTGGTCGGATCATATTTACTCAGCGCGTCACGAATATTGTCGACATAGATAAGTGCATTATCGGGCGACATCCACGCATGAGGATTGGGTTTGCCATTGTAAGGCCCCTCCCCTATCCCCATGGGCTCGATTCCGGCAGAAACGACAACGTCAGGTACGCCTTTCAGGTGCTGATAAAAGCGCTGGAACCATAGCTCAAGATTCAGGCCGTTAGCCATCACCAGTTGCGCCCCCTGAGCCCGCTTTATGTCTCCGGGCGTCGGCTGATAATCATGAATTTCGGCTCCGGGCTTAGTGATGGATGTTACTTCAGCCGCCTCCCCCGCCACATTTTTTGCCATATCGGCAATGACGGTAAATGTCGTTACAACTTTAAATTTTTCAGCGGCATGGCTGTTTGTTGTCATTGCAACACCGAGCATGACACTCAGCGCGGTTATCCAATACCTTTTAAACCTGTTCATCGTACTGTCCTCAGCTTAATGCGCAAATATAGCTCGTGCTAACTTGTATAGCACAAGCTATAAATCAGGGACAGAAACACTTTGTGAAGTTTTTTAATGAAATGAATGGAAGTTTCATTTTTTCTGACAGGAGATATGTAATTCGTTATTTTAAAGAGTAAAAAATAGATCCACCCCTCTCCAGCTAATGCAGATTTTCTGTCTAAACAGGTGCAGTGAGTTCGTGTAAGCGTACAAACAGCGCTGTACGGTAAGGCGGATTGTATTCTTTGCTAAAATTACGAATGTGGAACACATGCCAAAGGAGGTTATTTTGCTACTTTCACAACAGTATCTGACTAACACTATCATTGGCGAGGCTGCTCTGAACCTGATAGCAATTAATCAGGACGTAAGTGTTGAGTCCCTGGTGGATGAGCTCAGGGTAATGAAAGAATCTGAAGTTGATGAAAAACGACTTCTGCAACTGGCCGATGCAACAAAGTGGCTCATGGGATTCAGAAAAATCGGTGCACGCTCGTCTGCCGGCACAAGCTGGTCTGCACGCAAGCACCCTTTTTCAGCGTCTTCTGACAATGACTATGATGATATTTTCTTTAAATAGTAATAAGCTTGTTTTTCATCCCTGTTGGTGGGAAACAAGCTGAACCGTACGCCATAATTGTTAAAAAAGTTTAAACGCCAACCTCTATAACCCTCTGTTTTACCTCAATTAGCATTTTTTGCACAAAAATATTCCTTCAAGATCATCAAAATTCTGTACAAGTTTTTAAAACATGTATAACTTTCGCTTAGCGGCGAGGTATATTTTAACCACTTGAGGATATGAGCATGCGTCAGAACGGACATGCACCGGATAATACCAGCGACATTGCCCGTTATTTTAACCAGGCCAGCCAGCCCTCTCAGCAGGAAACATTGGGCGAAATTGTTGTGGAACTCCTGCGCGCTGGTCAAACGCTCTCTCGTAAAGCTATATGCAGTAAACTTCTCCATCGTCTTGATGGGTGCGCTTCATCAGAACAACAGCAACATTATCAGGCCCTGATTGGTTTGCTGTTTAGCCGTGAAGGCTGATAAATTTTGCATTAATCGTTAATTCGTTTTTAAAGTAAATTCTGATCGGACAGTACTGCGTTTAGTCACAGGGAGTGTACTGTCCACAGCTGACGCGGGAAGGTTAGCTGTCCCCGTCATCGTGACCGGACTATGGCCACACATTCGTAATCAGAGAAGCCAGTATGTACAGAAGTGAAGAAGAAAAAATAACGGATGTGATGATAGGTGAGGCCGTGCTGACCTTACTCAAGTCCGAAAGTCCGATTTCCAGCAATGCATTAATTGCCCAGCTTGAGGTGATGGCGGGCGAAACGGAAGATGCAACACGACTGCGTGCGATTAAAGTTGCCATCGTTGAAGTGCAAAAAGGAATGGCTTCTGCAAACAGTCGTCGAAGAGTGGATCTTTCCGAACGTGATAAGCACCGTTTAAACAATGATGGTCCGCCTGAAGGTTCTAAAAAGCACTGAGCTTAATGTTTGTGGCTGGTCATTCGGCGATGATGCGGTGTGATTGCAGACAGGTAAGTTACCTGATTAACCCTGATAAATAATAATACTGTCGGCTGACTTCCTGCTATTCAACTGACAATTTTCTTAGAGAATTGAGACTATGCAACAGAGCACATCAGATTTAGCCATCATCGAATTTTTCCGCAGTGAAGGCGATCACCTCGCCAAAGAAACTGAATTGCTTGGTCGGGTAATCAGAAATATTGTCAGCGATGAGAAACGCGTGACAAATAAAGCTATCATTCTTTACCTAATTGCTGAACTTGAGTGCACTTACGATGCAACTCAGACACAACTGTTACGCAACACACTGGAGATTGTCGTAGGCCGTACTCCGGACGACGCAGGCATTTAATGTTCATGCCAGGAAATGAAATCATTAGCATTTCCTGGCTCCCCCTACCCTGCAACACCTTGATATAGCCATAAACATTAATGCATTTTACGCGCAAAAAAATGGATGGCGCGCTTGCAAAGAAGTTTAACTCTCTTATCACCGCTGTCCTGACTCATACGAAATAGTGCATCTGTAATTTGATGAAACTGCACGGGCTCGCCCCTCTTTAAAAGCTCACTGACTACTTCTCCAATCAACGCACGAATATCGTTGTCCTCATGGTTATTCACATAACCTCCAACTGGTGTATATATATTCCTAGATCTTATACACATCTGACGCTGGCGACGAATTAGACGGTGTAGTTCTCGGTGGTCGCGGTACCATTAAAAAAATATATACAGACAACGTTGTAGA
>NZ_JAVAXT010000019.1:0-32662 GCF_041955125.1 Pantoea sp. BR_17
GTTCTCGCAGGCTGACAAGGGCTAAATTCAATAAAAATGACTGTTCGCTGCATTCCACAGCAAAAGCCCGCCTTATACGCAGTTACACACAAAGTTATCCACATTCCTGTTACGTACAAATTTAGACGAGCATCACGCAAACGTTTTCGCTACAATGCCCCCGCAACGCTATGGATGCCCCTTTTCGGGGCGTTACCTGAAGTTTTCGCGTTTTCACTCCTCTATAAAGAGGAAGAAAGCTCGCAAACTTGATGTAACGCTCTTATTTACGCGAATCAAAGCCAAGGGATAAAACCACCATGCAACAACCTCGTCCTTTACGCCGCGCCCTGCTCAGTGTTTCTGATAAAGCCGGCATCCTCGAATTTGCTCAGGCACTCTCCCAACGTGGTGTTGAGCTGCTCTCTACAGGCGGCACCGCACGTCTGCTGGCAGAGGCAGGGCTCCCCGTCATCGAAGTGTCTGACTATACCGGTTTCCCGGAAATGATGGATGGACGCGTTAAAACGCTGCACCCGAAGGTCCATGGCGGCATTCTGGGACGTCGCGGACAAGATGATGCGGTAATGGCGCAGCACGCTATCAACCCTATCGATATGGTGGTCGTTAACCTTTATCCCTTTGCACAAACCGTCGCGAAGCCAGACTGCTCACTGGAAGATGCCGTAGAGAACATTGATATTGGTGGCCCAACCATGGTGCGCTCGGCGGCCAAGAACCACAAAGATGTGGCGATTGTGGTAAAGAGCAGCGACTACCCGGCCATCATCGCCGAGCTGGACGCTAACCAAAACTCACTGACGCTGGAAACCCGTTTTGACCTGGCGATCAAAGCGTTTGAACACACCGCTGCGTACGACAGCATGATTGCCAACTACTTCGGTAGCATGGTTCCCGCCTATCATGGTGAAACTGAGCAGCCGGCAGGACGCTTCCCACGCACCCTCAATCTTAACTTCGTTAAAAAGCAGGATATGCGTTATGGCGAGAACAGCCATCAGGATGCCGCCTTCTATATAGAAGAAAATGTACAGGAGGCCTCTGTCGCTACCGCCGAGCAGGTGCAGGGCAAAGCACTGTCTTATAACAACATTGCGGATACCGATGCAGCACTGGAGTGCGTAAAAGAATTCGCTGAGCCCGCGTGCGTCATTGTAAAGCATGCTAATCCTTGCGGCGTGGCCGTCGGCGAGTCCATTCTGGCGGCTTACGAGCGCGCTTACCAGACCGATCCTACCTCTGCATTTGGCGGTATTATTGCGTTTAACCGTGAACTGGACGAGGCGACCGCACAGGCCATTATCAGCCGGCAGTTTGTTGAAGTGATCATCGCCCCTTCGGCGACCGAAGCGGCCCTGAAAATCACGGCGACGAAACAAAACGTTCGTGTACTGGTATGTGGTGAATGGCAGGGCCGTGTCGCCGCGCTGGATTTCAAACGGGTGAATGGTGGTCTGCTGGTTCAGGATCGCGATCTCGGGATGGTCGATGCCAGCCAGTTGCGTGTCGTCAGCAAGCGTCAGCCTTCTGAACAGGAACTGCGTGATGCTCTGTTCTGCTGGAAAGTGGCTAAATTCGTTAAGTCCAACGCCATTGTCTATGCACGCGACAATATGACTATTGGCATAGGTGCGGGCCAGATGAGCCGCGTCTATTCTGCCAAAATTGCGGGCATCAAAGCGGGTGATGAAGGTCTCGAAGTTAAAGGTTCTGCGATGGCTTCCGATGCGTTCTTCCCATTCCGTGATGGTATTGATGCCGCTGCAGCCGTGGGCGTGAGCTGTGTCATTCAGCCAGGCGGCTCTATCCGCGACGACGAAGTGATTGCAGCTGCCGATGAACACGGTATTGCCATGATCTTTACTGATATGCGTCACTTCCGTCATTAATTCTGTGGAGCGTTTTATGAAAATTTTAATCATCGGTAACGGCGGACGTGAACATGCCCTGGCCTGGAAAGCCGCCCAGTCGCCGCTGGCAACGGCCGTTTTTGTCGCCCCTGGTAATGCAGGTACGGCGCTGGAACCGGCTTTACAGAACGTCGATATTTCCCCAACAGATATCCCGGCATTACTTGCCTTTGCGCAACGTGAACAGATCGATCTCACTATCGTTGGACCCGAAGCGCCGCTGGTGATTGGCGTGGTGGATGCATTCCGTGCCGCCGGCTTAAAAATCTTTGGTCCGACTCAGGCTGCCGCACAGCTGGAAGGTTCGAAAGCGTTCACGAAAGACTTCCTTGCACGTCACAACATCCCCACTGCCGAATACCATAATTTCACCGAGGTCGCCCCTGCGCTGGCCTATCTGCGTGAAAAAGGGGCGCCCATTGTCATCAAAGCCGATGGCCTGGCTGCCGGTAAAGGTGTCATTGTGGCCATGACGTTGCAGGAAGCCGAAAACGCGGTGCAGGATATGCTGGCGGGCAACGCCTTTGGTGACGCCGGGCACCGTATTGTGATCGAAGAGTTCCTAGACGGTGAAGAAGCCAGTTTTATCGTGATGGTCGATGGCGAGAATGTCCTGCCGATGGCCACCAGTCAGGATCACAAACGCGTCGGCGATGGGGATACAGGACCAAACACCGGCGGTATGGGCGCTTACTCTCCTGCACCAGTGGTGACGGATGAAATCCACCAGCGCGTCATGGACCAGGTCATCTGGCCAACCGTACGTGGCATGGCAGCAGAAGGGAATGTCTACACAGGCTTCTTATATGCCGGGCTGATGATCGATAAGACCGGTCAGCCAAAAGTGATCGAATTCAACTGCCGTTTCGGCGATCCGGAAACGCAGCCCATTATGCTGCGCCTGCAATCGGATCTGGTGGATCTCTGTCTGGCTGCCTGTGAAGGCAAGCTCGATCAAAAAGACTCAAAATGGGATCCCCGCCCTTCGCTGGGTGTGGTGCTGGCGGCTGGCGGCTACCCAGGCCCCTACGCGAACGGCGAACAGATTCACGGTTTGCCGCAGGAAGAAGCGGCTGACGGCAAAGTTTTCCATGCCGGTACACGCCTGGAAGGCGACCGCGTACTGACTAACGGTGGACGTGTGTTGTGCGTCACCGCGTTAGGCGATGACGTTGCCGCTGCGCAGAAGCGCGCTTATGCGCTTGCTCAGCCGATTTCCTGGCAAGGCAGTTTCTGCCGCCGCGATATCGGCTATCGCGCCATTGGTCGCCAGTAACGATGACAGGGGCACACGTTGTGCCCCTTTTTCATGCCTCAGAAATCCGCCTCTTTGGGCTCATCTGCACATTCGTCTTTGTGACTGACCCGCAACAGTTGAACGCCTTCTGGCGCTTCCAGCCATGAAACCATCAAGGGACCAGCGGAATGACGGCGGTAATGCGTGAGCGTCTGCCATGCCTCACTGTCAAACGCTGGCGTCACCTTTTGACCGTCACAGGTCTCCACGACATTGCCCCCTGCCCAGTGCCCCTGCTTCAGAAACACCCGACCGCTTAAGAGCGCATCGCTGACGTCCCGCATACGTTGCGCGTCAAACTTATAAAGTTCCACCGTATCAGGGCTGACCGCTTCACGTTGAGTAGCAAGCTGGCGCTGCATAAAGTTAAGACTGCCATTCTGGTCAAATCGCAGGGTGACATCGTCGGGAGGCGCGCCTTTCACCTGACGCTCAACGCTGACCAGGTGATCGCCCAGCCAGCGGTAGTCTGTCGTTTCGCTTTTTTCGCTGTTAAATGGGTTGTACAGCGTACGAATATGCACAGACTGATGATCCGTATTCTTACGCCAGATACGCACACTGCCACGGTCGGCCAGATAACCACTGGCGGAAAAGGCGGGAATGTCGGGGGTGGAACTGCACCCGATAATCAGTGAGGAGAGAAGCAGGGCGGAAAAGCGCTGAAGCAGCGTAGTCATGGTGGCTGGCCCTTAAACAAAAGGGGCGAAATCGCCCCTGTTTAAAACTTTACCGCTATGCGACGTCTTACTTGACGGCGTCTTTCAGAGCTTTACCAGACACGAATGCAGGTACGTTTGCCGCAGCGATTTTGATTTCTTTGCCAGTCTGTGGGTTACGACCGGTACGCTCAGCGCGGTGGTTCACTTTAAAAGTACCAAAACCAACCAGTTGTACAGCATCACCCTCTTTCAGAGACTCAGTGATTGCAGCCAGAGTAGATTCCAGCGCTGCCTTGGCCTGGGTTTTAGACAGGTCAGCTTTTTCTGCGATCACATCAATCAGTTGAGTCTTGTTCATAAGTTATCCTTAAAGTGTATTTATCGCTTGCTAAGCAACGAGTGCGAGGGAAAAGCCAACTTCGGGCACTCTTCAGCCTGCACGCACCGATAGCCACAATTTTCAGCCCCCCAAATGTAGACCAGACAGGGGGCTGATGTGAAGCCTCCAGGCGCGCTAATTAAGGCCTGAAGTCACGTTTTCTCGCCTTATTGCTGAATTTTTATACCGATGTTACTAATTCCCGCCTCGCGCAGGTCGGATCGCAGACCTTTTATCAATTCAAGGTCTCGCTCTTCACAGTCTGCGAGCAGGCGAAAAATCTCCCATTGCAGGTCCCATTCGTCGATGACAGCCGGGTTTTCCCGCAGCTCTTCATCGGTCATTTCACGACCTGCCTGAGTCATTTCCAGAATGGCCACAGTGGTGATGGAGGTCTTGCTGACTTCAATCGCATGTTCAAGCGTTTCGCCACTTAACAGGGCGTGCAGCACTTCACTTAATGCCACACAGGCATCGATAGCCGGATACACGCCGTAGACCTCAAAATCATCGCCATCCGGAATCGCAGCTTCGAGCTTTTCCAGTTGACTGTCGAAGTTGATCTTTGCATCTTTCACCGTCAGCGTTTCCCAAATCAGATCGAGAATTCGGCGGTAAAGCGCAGGATCGGCAAACGCAGTTTGCTGGCAAAAGGCCATGTAATTAGGATACATGCGCTCGCACAGGCAAGCCATAAACGTCAGATGTTGCCAGCTTTCCAGCTTTGCCAGACGCAAATGCACAGGGTTTTGTAACATACACAGAGCTCTTATTCGTTTCGCTGGCCGCAGTGTAACGCAAAAGCGCCCTACAAACAGTGCTAAAGCGCGTTTTGCCAGCGCAGAAATGCAGGTCGGCGTGATGCGACAGCATCTGCCCAGCGCGTCGGTTCCGGTAAACGGTAGCCCTGAGTACACTTTTCAACCCAATCGAGGGCACTGTCCAGGCTGACGCGATGCCCGGTGGCCACAAACAGCGGATTACAGCGTACCTTGCTGCGCCATACCCAGCCAATTTGCTCCCCTTTATCCATTAACGGCTGGCGACTGCCGGGAGTCTCGTCCAGCGGCTCAAACCGTCCGCACAAACGCTTTTTGGCGACACCGATGGTGGGAAGATCGACCATCAGTCCAAAGTGTGACGCCACACCGAGCCGACGCGGATGCGAAATGCCGTGACCGTCGACAAACAACAGGTCAGGCTTCTGCTCCAGCATATTCCATGCCGCCAGCAAGGCGGGATATTCCCGGAAAGAGAGAAAGCCAGGAATGTACGGCATAGTCGTCTCGATGCGCGCGATACGATGCTCCACCAGCTTCAGCGACGGGTATTCGAGAATAACCAGCGCCGCGCGCGTGACCGCACCTTCCTGTTCAAACCCGACGTCTGCGCCACCAATAAAGCGTGGCGGCAGCACATCAAAATCGTCCTGCCGCACGACGTCTGCGGCACGCTGTTGTTGCTCCGCACGAAGTGCAGCAATATCCATTATGACTCCTGATGATACTGGCGGGAAAGGCGGTGCACCGCCTCAACGAAGACGCCGGCATGCTCTGGCGGTACATCCTGATGGATACCATGTCCCAGATTGAATACGTGGCCTTCACCTTTGCCGAAACCGTCCAGAATACTGGCCACTTCCTGCTCGATACGGGCCGGTGGTGCGTACAGCATGGAGGGATCCATATTGCCCTGTAAGGCGACTTTATGCCCGACACGACGGCGGGCCTCACTGATGTCGATAGTCCAGTCCAGGCCCAGTGCATCGCAGCCTGTTTCAGCCATGGCCTCAAGCCACTGACCGCCGCCTTTAGTAAACAGCGTGATCGGCACACGACGGCCTTCGTTTTCGTGCAGTACGCTGTCGACGATTTTATGCATGTAATACAGCGAGAATTCGCGATAATCGCGGCCACTCAATGCGCCGCCCCAGGTGTCAAACACCATGACTGACTGCGCCCCGGCGCGGATCTGAGCGTTGAGATAGAGAATAACGCTGTCGGCCAGCTTATCCAGCATGGCATGCAATGTGGCAGGTTCGGCGTACATCATTTTTTTAATTTTGGTGAAGGCCTTGCTACTGCCGCCTTCTACCATATAGGTTGCCAGCGTCCACGGACTGCCTGAAAAACCAATTAAGGGCACTTCACCATTAAGGTTCTTACGGATGGTCCGTACGGCATTCATCACGTAACCCAGTTCCTGTTCAGGATCGGGAACAGGCAGGCGATCGATATCGGCACGGCAGGTTACGGGGTTTGAAAAGCATGGACCTTCCCCCGTTTCGAAGTACAGCCCTAGTCCCATCGCATCAGGAATGGTGAGAATATCACTGAAGAGGATGGCCGCATCGAGCTTGTAGCGACGCAATGGTTGCAGGGTGACTTCGCAGGCCAGCTCGGCATTCTTACACAGCGACATAAAGTCGCCCGCCTGGGCACGCGTGGCTTTATATTCCGGCAAATATCGTCCGGCCTGGCGCATCATCCATACGGGGGTAACATCGACAGGCTGGCGTAACAGGGCGCGCAAATAACGGTCGTTCTTCAGTTCACTCATGTCAGGACTCTCTCGGTATCAAGCGAGTAGTGTAGCACTCTCACGCCTCAGCGCGGCAGAGGGCAACGGTATCTTCAATTAATCGACGGGCAACGGTGCCAGGTGGAGGCAGTAAAGGCAGCGCATCAAAACGGAACCATCCGGCATCCAACAGCTCTTTACCGTCGTGCTGTAAGTCGCCGCCGTCATACTCCGCCATAAAGGCCATCATTAAGGACTGTGGGAAAGGCCAGGGCTGGGAAGTGACATAACGGACATTCTTCACGCGCACGTTGCTCTCTTCCATCACTTCGCGTGCAACCGCCTGTTCAATGGTCTCACCGACTTCAACGAACCCGGCCAGCACAGTGTAAATGTTATTACGATGACGCGCATGGTTGGCCAGCAGGATCTCATCTCCACGGCGGATAGCAACGATAATACAGGGCGCAATTTGTGGGTAATAACGTTCACGGCAATGGCTACACAGGCAGGCAAATTCGCGTTTACTGGCATGCATCTCATGACCACAATAGCCGCACCAGCGATGGGATCGGTAAAACTCTGCTAACTGCACACCGCGCCCGGCCAGCTGAAACAGGCCCGGATCTTCGTTGAGTAACTGGCGCAACGACAACATATCTGACGAACGCGTTTCACAAATCAGCCAGACCTTCTCTCCCTGCCATTCGCCAATCACGCGCCCCTGGTGCCCGGTAAGGCCAAACTGCTGTGCGTTTCCGTGAGGTAAATCGCCTTGCGGTAACCAAATTTTCTGTTCACTACTGACAATCCACCATCCAGCGTCTACGCTTGAAATTTCGCATTGCATTTATTTCGTCATCCTTAGCGTCAACCCGCACGCTGAAGTCCCGATGTTAAGTGTGTAGATGAACAACTATACCCAAATAATTCTGGTTGCAAGACGACAGCACGCTTATTTATCCCGACAGGTTCGCGGAGAACAAGCGCAATTGGCGCATCGCTAATCCGAAATATGAAGGTGCATAACGCATACGGAGTTAACTATGCTTAACCAGTTAGACGTTCTGACCCAACGCGTAGGTGGCAGTAATGAACTGGTAGATTCATGGCTGGCAGCTCGCCGCCAGCTGTTGGTTTCTTATTACCATTTGGTCGGCATCAAGCCAAAAAAAGAAGCGCTGACTCGCCTGGACGAGCAGGCACTGGATAACTTTTGCCACACGCTGGTCGATTATCTTTCATCCGGTCACTTTAGCCTTTACCAGCGTTTGATTGCAGAGATGGACGGCACCAGTCCGCTGCTGGCTGCCGCGCAGATTTACCCGTCGCTGGAAGCCAATACCGAGCAGTTGATGCAGTTGTATGACGGCCACCTGCAACAGGCCATCGACGACGACAACTATGTGACGTTTCAGCACGCCTTGTCAGAAGTCGGCGAAGCTCTTGAAGCGCGTTTTACCCTTGAAGACAAGCTTATCCAAATGGCATGGGACAATCACCTGACTCCGCCCGTGGCGAACGATAGTGAAATTGCCCGCCCTGCTTAACAGTGCCGCAAATGTAAATAACTTGTGATTCATAAAAAGCCCCCTTATGCTGAGTGGGCTTTAAAACATCTGTTTTATGTTAGTCAGGGTTTGACGGTTGCACGTCCTTGCGGGACCTGATTAACCGTTAAACCAAATCTTGTCGGAGTGCCCATTGGGCTGAGACCGTTAATTCGGGATCCGCGGAACCTGATCAGGTTAGAACCTGCGAAGGGAACAAGAGTAAATTTTTACGGTACGCCGCACTCAGGGTGCCCGCTGTGCCGTTACTCCTTCCGAACTCCGGACAAGCAACCTTCCCACTTACTGGAATATTGCTATGTCTACTACGAAAACGACCCGTCGCGAACAACGTGCTCAGGCACAGGAATTCATTGATTCCCTGCAGGGTGGCAGTGCCTTTCCCAACTCAAAACGTATCTGGCTGACCGGCAGTCGTGACGACATTCGTGTCCCCATGCGCGAAATCCAGCTTAGCCCTACATTGACCGGCGGCAGTAAAGATGAGCCCGTTTACCAGGAAAATGAGCCTGTGCCGGTTTATGACACCGCCGGTGCCTATGGCGATCCGGCAGCAAAAATCGACGTGCATCGCGGACTGGATAAACTGCGTGCTCGCTGGATTGAAGAGCGCGACGACAGCGAAAAACTGACGCAGATTAGCTCGGCGTATACGCAGCAGCGACTGGCTGATGACGGACTGGATCACCTGCGCTTTGAACATCTGCCAACGCCGCGCCGTGCTAAAGCCGGCCGCTGTGTGACCCAGTTACATTACGCGCGTCGGGGAATCATCACGCCAGAGATGGAGTTCATCGCCATTAGGGAGAACATGGGCCGTGAGCGCATTCGTGGTGAGGTACTGCTGCAACAGCATCCGGGCCACAGCTTTGGTGCCCATCTGCCCGAAAACATTACCCCCGAGTTTGTACGCCAGGAAGTGGCCGCTGGCCGCGCCATTATTCCGGCCAATATCAACCATCCCGAATCCGAACCGATGATCATTGGACGCAACTTTCTGGTGAAGGTGAATGCCAACATTGGTAACTCAGCGGTGACCTCGTCTATTGAAGAAGAAGTAGAAAAGCTGGTCTGGTCCACACGCTGGGGCGCGGATACGGTCATGGATCTGTCGACCGGACGCTATATTCATGAAACCCGTGAATGGATTCTGCGTAATAGTCCTGTTCCCATCGGCACTGTTCCGATTTATCAGGCACTGGAGAAGGTCAATGGTGTGGCTGAAAACCTGAACTGGGACATTTTCCGCGATACGTTACTGGAGCAGGCCGAACAGGGCGTGGATTATTTTACTATCCATGCGGGTGTGCTGCTGCGCTACGTTCCCATGACTGCAAAACGCCTGACCGGTATTGTGTCCCGTGGTGGCTCCATTATGGCGAAGTGGTGCCTGTCTCATCATAAAGAGAGCTTTCTCTATGAACACTTCCGCGACATCTGTGAAATTTGCGCAGCCTACGATATCGCTTTGTCACTGGGCGACGGATTACGCCCCGGATCGATTCAGGACGCCAACGACGAAGCACAGTTCGCTGAGCTGCACACGCTGGGTGAACTGACAAAAATAGCCTGGGAATATGACGTACAGGTGATGATCGAAGGCCCCGGCCATATCCCGATGCAGATGATCCGTCGCAACATGACAGAGCAGCTGGAACATTGCCATGAAGCGCCGTTTTATACTCTGGGCCCACTGACGACCGACATTGCGCCGGGCTACGATCATTTTACCTCTGGCATCGGTGCCGCCATGATTGGCTGGTTTGGCTGCGCGATGTTGTGTTACGTCACGCCGAAGGAGCATCTTGGCCTGCCAAACAAAGAGGATGTGAAACAGGGATTAATCACCTACAAGATCGCCGCGCATGCTGCCGATCTGGCCAAAGGCCATCCGGGGGCGCAGATCCGCGACAACGCCATGTCGAAAGCGCGCTTCGAATTTCGCTGGGAAGATCAGTTCAATCTGGCGCTGGATCCTCATACAGCCCGGGCCTATCACGATGAAACGTTGCCACAGGAATCGGGTAAAGTCGCCCACTTCTGTTCAATGTGCGGCCCTAAGTTTTGCTCAATGAAGATCACGCAGGAAGTGCGTGACTATGCTGCCAGACAGGAAGCGGAAGCGCAGGCTATTGAGGTTGGCATGGCGCAGATGTCTGATCATTTCCGTGAACGGGGCGGTGAACTCTATCATCCCGCCACAGCGATTAAGGAGGAGTAAATGAACGCCTTTCCCGCTACCGCGCCGCGATTAGGGCTGTATCCGGTGGTCGACAGCGTCGAATGGATCGAACGCTTACTGGATGCCGGGGTGCGCACGATTCAGCTGCGGATTAAGGATCTGCCAGATGAGATCGTTGAACCCACCATCATCCAGGCTATCGCAACAGGTCAGCATTACCAGGCGCGCCTGTTTATTAATGACTACTGGCAGCTGGCGATTAAGCATAAGGCTTATGGCGTTCATCTGGGGCAGGAAGATCTGGCCGTGGCCAATGTGCAGCGCATTCTGGACGCAGGCTTGCGCCTGGGCATTTCCACGCACGATGATGCTGAGCTGGATCGGGCGCTGGCGCTGCGTCCTTCCTACATTGCGCTGGGACATATCTTTCCGACTCAGACGAAGGTGATGCCCTCTTCTCCGCAGGGGTTGTCTGAACTTAAACGCCATCTGAGTCGGTTGCAGGGGATCTCTACCGTGGCGATTGGCGGCATCAGCATTGATCGCGTTCCGGCGGTACTGGAAACTGGTGTCGGCAGTATCGCCGTGGTGAGCGCCATTACGCAGGCAGAGGACTGGCGGGCGGCCACCCGCGAGCTGTTACGGCTTGTTGAGCCCGAATCCGGGCATTAATCGCCGTGTCGCGCAGATAAACGCACACTTTGCGCAACAGGCAGATAAAAACTGGAAAGCCGCGCACGGCAATGAAAATTGCGACTGGCGCGGCTTTTTTCTGTCCTTTAAATTCACTGACGTCCGGCCGGGATGGCCTGACCAGGGCCAGTTCCCTCCTCTTTCTGGCCCTGCTTCTCACTACCTGAAGCGATGATATCGATAACGGCGGATAGATCAGCCGACGGCTGATGCGCACAGGCGGCCATCGCTCGCTCGACAGCCTTACCGGTCAAGGCCAGTGCCTGTTCAATCTTACTGCTTGAGGGCAAGGCGTAATTCAGGCGCAGACAGTTACGGTACTTTCCGGAGGCCGAAAACAGCGAGCCTACGGCAATCTGGATCCCTGATTTGCGTAATTCGTGGTTGAGCTGCACCGCATCAAATGCCTCAGGCAATTCAATCCACATCAAAAAACCGCCCTGAGGCCGCGTGACGCAGATACCGCAAGGGAAGTAATGCCGTACCCAGCAGGAAAAGGTGTCGTAATTGCGCTGGTAAACCTGGCGCATCCGCCGAAGATGCGTCTGGTAATGGCCCTGCTGGATAAAGTCAGCTACGGCATGCTGAGGCTGAGTGGCGGTAGAACCTGTCACAATGTATTTCATATGCAAAACACGATCGCGGAAGCGTCCGGGCGCCACCCAGCCCACACGTAAACCCGGTGCCAGCGTTTTGGAAAACGAGCTGCACAGCAATACGCGTCCTTCTGTATCCAGAGATTTAATGGATGAAGGCCGCGGGTACTCCCAGGCCAGCTCACCATAAACATCGTCTTCAATGATCGCCGCATCAAAACGCTGTACCAGACTCAGCAGCGCGCGCTTGCGCTTTTCGGGCATGATAAAGCCAAGAGGATTGTTGCAGTTAGGGACGACGACGACCGCTTTGATCGGCCACTGATCAAAGGCCAGTTCCAGCGCTTCAAGGCTGATTCCCGTTACAGAATCGGTCGGAATCTCAATGGCCCGAATGCCGAACCCACGTAATGTCTGCATGATGCCGTGAAATGACGGCGATTCGACCGCAATGATATCGCCGGGCTGGCATACTGCGCGCACGGACACTGACAGCGCTTCGTGGCAGCCTGTGGTAATCACAATATCTTCTGAGGTCAGCTGGCAGCCGCTGTCGATCATCAACCGGGCAATTTGTTCTCTCAGCCGGGCGACACCGTAAAGGTTGTCGTAATTCAGCAGCGTGCTTTCCTGCTGCTGCGCCTGACGGCTAAACGCCTTCCACAGAGGTTTCAGTGTGGACTGCGTTAAATCCGGCATACCGCTGCCCAGTTGCAGTACATCCTGTTCCCGGCGGCTGTTAAGCAGGTCAAGCACCGCATCCCACTGGGTAATTTCCACCGGATATTGCGCCGGACGCGTTAAGGCCGGAACGGGTGGCATCGCCTTATGCGGTGCCACAAAATACCCGGAACGCGCCTGCGGAATAATCAGCTGTTTCTGCTCCAGCAGATAATAGGCCTGCTGTACCGTGCTGATGCTGACACCATGTTCGACGCTCAAACTCCGAACGGAGGGCAGGCGCTCGCCACTTTGGTACAACCCCTGTTCAATACGTTTTTCCAGCAATGTGGCTAAATGTTGATAGCGCGTCATGATTGACCTCAGCCAGGTTGATGACCCGACAAAACAGTACAGACAGCCTGTATTTCTACCATTCAGTCCACGCTGACGGCAATCTGTATGTTAAATAATTGCTTCGGGTGCATCTGTATTGGAAATTGTATCTGCATGAAAATATTTCTCAGGTTACTTACTGAGGGCAGGATCATGGGATATGAGGAAAATCGTAGCGCTAAACCCTTTGCAGTTTCACTCAGCCTGTTTCGCTTTATCTGGCATCATTTTCGTCGCTGGCAGTGTCGGCGCGAAACCCGCATGATTTTATGCAGACTGAGCGACAGTGCGCTGAAAGATATCGGGTTAAAGAGAAGCGATATCAACAAACGCTTTTAATTACGGCTCGCCTGCAAACAGGCGTGAGTCGATTTCGTTAACAGGACGGACTTCGGAAAACACTCTTCACGACAGCACGCGTTATGAATGCCGGTGCCGCCTGTATAAGACAGCCTGATCTCGCAGGCAAAAAAAACCCTGCCGGAGCAGGGTTTTTTATCAGGCGTTTGACGATTACTCGTCGTTGTTACCGCCAAGACCCGCGTTCAGTAACTCCGCCAGGCTTGCGGATGCTTCGTCAGCAGTCACCTGCGGTGCAGCTGGCACTTCGCCTGCCGCACGACGACGCATACGATCCTGGTGATAAGCGTAACCGGTACCGGCCGGGATCAAACGACCCACGATCACGTTCTCTTTCAGACCGCGCAGTTCGTCGCGCTTGCCTGCTACTGCCGCTTCGGTCAGGACACGTGTAGTTTCCTGGAACGATGCTGCAGAGATGAACGATTCGGTTGCCAGTGACGCTTTAGTGATACCCAGCAGGTCACGTACGAAGGTTGCGCCAACTTTTCCGTTCGCTTCAAGTTCACGGTTAGAGATCTTGATGCGAGAGAATTCAGCCTGCTCACCTTCCAGGAACTCGGTGCTGCCCGCGCTCATGATAGTAGCTTTACGCAGCATCTGACGAACGATGACTTCGATGTGCTTATCGTTAATCTTAACGCCTTGCAGACGGTAAACTTCCTGCACTTCGTTAGTGATGTAACGGGTAACCGCATGCACGCCACGTAAACGCAGGATGTCATGTGGTGACTCTGGACCATCGGAAACCACGTCACCGCGCTCAACACGTTCACCTTCGAACACGTTCAGCTGACGCCATTTCGGAATCATCTCTTCGTACGGATCGCTACCATCCAGCGGTGTAATCACCAGACGACGCTTACCTTTGGTTTCTTTACCGAAGGAGATGATGCCGCTGATCTCCGCCAGGATTGCTGGCTCTTTCGGACGACGCGCTTCGAACAGGTCAGCAACGCGTGGCAGACCACCGGTAATATCCTTGGTACCGCCAGATTCCTGCGGAACACGCGCCAGGGTATCACCCGAGCTGATCTTCACGCCATCTTCCAGCTGTACAATCGCTTTACCTGGCAGGAAGTACTGAGCAGGCATATCGGTACCTGGGATCAGAACATCATTGCCGTTGGCATCAACGATTTTCAGTGCCGGACGCAGATCTTTACCACCTGAGGTACGTTCTGCAGAGTCCAGAACCACCAGCGATGACAGACCTGTTAAGTCATCAGTCTGACGCGTAATGGTCTGACCGTCGATCATGTCGGTGAAGCGAATGAAACCGCCCACTTCTGTGATAACTGGCATGGTATGCGGATCCCAGTTTGCAACGGTTTCACCCGCAGCAACCTGCTCACCATCACCTTTCGCCATGGTCGCACCGTAAGGAACTTTATAGCTCTCTTTCGTACGGCCAAATTCGTCGATCATTTTCAGTTCAACGTTACGCGAGGTGATCACCAGCTTGCCTGCTGAGTTCGTTACCGACTTAGCATTGGTCAGCTTGATGGTACCTTTGTTCTTCACCTGAATGCTGGATTCAGCTGCCGCACGAGATGCCGCACCACCGATGTGGAACGTACGCATCGTCAGCTGTGTACCCGGCTCACCGATTGACTGTGCCGCGATAACACCGATTGCTTCGCCTTTGTTGATGATGTGACCACGTGCCAGGTCGCGACCATAGCAATGCGCACACACACCAAAGTCGGTTTCACAACCTACAACCGAACGCACCTTCACGCTGTCGACTGAGTTCAGTTCCAGCACGTCACACCAGTGCTCATCGAGCAGTGTGTTACGTGGAACCAGAATATCAGCCGTGCCAGGCTTCAGAACGTCTTCTGCCGTTACACGGCCCAGAACGCGCTCACGCAGTGGCTCTTTCACGTCGCCACCTTCGATGACTGGCGTCATCATGATGCCTTCGTGTGTACCACAGTCGTCTTCGGTGACAACCAGATCCTGCGCAACGTCAACCAGACGACGCGTCAGATAACCGGAGTTCGCGGTTTTCAGTGCGGTATCTGCAAGACCTTTACGTGCACCGTGCGTCGAGATGAAGTACTGAAGTACGTTCAGACCTTCACGGAAGTTCGCGGTGATAGGCGTTTCAATGATGGAGCCATCTGGCTTAGCCATCAGACCACGCATACCGGCCAGCTGACGAATCTGTGCAGCAGAACCACGCGCACCGGAGTCGGCCATCATAAAGATGCTGTTAAAGGAAACCTGTTTCTCTTCTTCGCCGTCACGGTTAATCACGGTCTCGGTTGAGAGGTTTTCCATCATCGCCTTCGCTACGCGCTCGTTCGCGGCAGCCCAGATATCGATGACTTTGTTGTAACGTTCGCCGGCGGTAACCAGACCAGACTGGAACTGTTCCTGAATTTCGGCCACTTCGGCTTCGGCTTCAGAGATGATTTCCACTTTCTTGGCTGGGATAACCATGTCGTCGATACCAACAGACGCACCTGAACGGGCGGCGTAGGCGAAACCGGTGTACATGGTCTGGTCAGCAAAGATAACGGTCGGCTTCAGGCCCAAAATGCGATAACAGGTGTTCAGCATTTTAGAGATAGCCTTTTTACCCAGCGCCTGGTTGACGATGGAGAAAGGCAGACCTTTCGGTACGATCATCCACAGAATCGAACGACCAATGGTGGTGTCGATCAAGCTGGTTTTCGCAACGAACTCATCCTGCTCGTTTTTGCTGTACTCAGTGATACGCACTTTAACGCGCGCATGCAGCTCGGCCAGGCCAGCGCGATAAACACGCTCAGCTTCTTTCGGGCCGGTCAGCACCATGCCTTCACCTTTGGCATTCACTTTGTCGCGGGTCATGTAGTACAGACCCAGTACAACGTCCTGTGAAGGAACGATGATTGGCTCGCCGTTCGCCGGTGACAGAATGTTGTTGGTCGACATCATCAGCGCACGCGCTTCCAGCTGGGCTTCCAGCGTCAGCGGTACGTGAACAGCCATCTGGTCACCATCGAAGTCGGCGTTATAGGCCGCACAAACCAGCGGGTGAAGCTGGATGGCTTTACCTTCGATCAGAACCGGTTCAAAGGCCTGGATACCTAAACGGTGCAGCGTTGGTGCACGGTTCAGCAGGACCGGGTGTTCGCGGATGACTTCGTCCAGGATATCCCAAACGACAGCTTCTTCACGCTCAACCATCTTCTTCGCGGCTTTGATGGTGGTGGCCAGGCCACGCAGTTCCAGCTTGCCGTAGATGAACGGTTTGAACAGCTCCAGTGCCATTTTCTTCGGCAGACCGCACTGATGCAGACGCAGGTATGGACCAACGGTAATAACAGAACGACCGGAGTAGTCGACACGCTTACCGAGCAGGTTCTGACGGAAACGACCCTGCTTACCTTTGATCATATCGGCCAAAGATTTCAGAGGACGCTTGTTAGAACCGGTGATCGCACGACCGCGACGACCGTTATCCAGCAGGGCATCAACCGCTTCCTGCAGCATACGTTTTTCGTTACGTACGATGATATCTGGCGCAGCCAGATCCAGCAGGCGTTTCAGACGGTTGTTACGGTTGATCACGCGACGATACAGATCGTTCAGATCCGACGTAGCGAAACGACCACCATCCAGCGGTACCAGCGGACGCAGATCAGGCGGCAGAACCGGCAGAACGGTCAGGATCATCCACTCTGGCTTATTACCAGACTGAACGAACGCTTCCAGCAGCTTGATACGCTTGGTCAGTTTTTTACGCTTGGTCTCGGAGTTGGTTTCGTTCAGCTCTTCACGCAGCTGCTCGCACTCTTGCTCCAGATCCATATTTTTCAGCAGCGCCTGGATAGCTTCTGCACCCATCTTCGCGTCGAATTCGTCACCGAACTCTTCCAGCGCGTCAAGGTACTGCTCTTCCGTCAGAATCTGACGTTTTTCCAGGTTAGTCATGCCGCCTTCGATCACAACATAAGATTCGAAGTACAGCACGCGCTCGATATCACGCAGCGGCATATCCAGCAGCAAGCCGATACGCGATGGCAGTGATTTCAGGAACCAAATGTGCGCAGTCGGTGATGCCAGTTCAATGTGGCCCATGCGCTCACGACGTACTTTGGTCTGTGTAACTTCTACGCCACACTTCTCGCAGATTACGCCACGATGTTTTAAACGCTTGTACTTACCGCACAGGCATTCGTAATCTTTTACCGGTCCAAAAATACGGGCACAGAAAAGACCGTCACGCTCTGGCTTGAAGGTACGGTAGTTAATGGTTTCCGGCTTTTTAACTTCACCAAAAGACCATGAACGGATCATGTCTGGCGAAGCCAGCGCAATTTTGATCGCATCAAACTCTTCGGTCTTAGTTTGCGCTTTCAGAAACTTAAGTAAGTCTTTCACGGATTAGCTCCCGTCGGAGTGAGACTCAGGGGCGTCCAACCGAAATTGAACGCCCCATAACCAGTACAAATGCGAGCGCGTTAACCCTGCGCTTACAGGCCGAAGCCTGCTACTGAGGGTTACTCGTCTTCCAGCTCGATGTTGATACCCAGCGAGCGAATCTCTTTCAACAGTACGTTGAACGATTCTGGCATGCCAGGTTCCATCTGATGGTTGCCATCCACGATGTTCTTATACATCTTGGTACGGCCGTTAACGTCATCAGACTTAACGGTAAGCATTTCCTGGAGGGTATATGCCGCACCGTATGCTTCCAGTGCCCATACTTCCATCTCACCGAAGCGCTGACCACCGAACTGTGCCTTACCACCCAGCGGCTGCTGAGTAACGAGGCTGTAGGAACCGGTAGAACGTGCGTGCATCTTGTCATCAACCAGGTGGTTGAGTTTCAGCATGTACATATAACCAACGGTTACCTGACGTTCGAACTGCTCACCAGTGCGACCATCAAACAGGGTAATCTGACCGGAAGAAGGCAGACCGCCGAGCTCTAACAGCTCTTTGATTTCGCTCTCTTTCGCACCATCAAACACCGGCGTGGCGATCGGCATACCTTTTTTCAGGTTTTCAGCCAGACGCAGAACTTCGTCATCACTAAAGGTATTCAGGTCAACTTTCTGACGCACATCTGTGCCCAGATCGTAAGCACGCTGGATGAATTCGCGCAGTTTGGCGACTTCTTCCTGCTTCTTCAGCATCGCGTTGATTTTCTCGCCGATACCTTTCGCTGCCATCCCTAAGTGCGTCTCAAGGATCTGACCGATGTTCATACGTGAAGGTACGCCCAGCGGGTTCAGTACGATATCGACCGGCGTACCGTTCTCATCGTAAGGCATGTCTTCGATTGGGTTGATCTTCGAGATAACACCTTTGTTACCGTGACGACCTGCCATCTTATCACCAGGCTGAATCTGACGTTTAACGGCCAGATAAACCTTAACGATTTTCAGCACGCCTGGTGCCAGATCATCGCCTTGTGTGATTTTACGACGCTTGCCTTCGAGTTTTTTCTCAAACTCGTGCTTCAGTTCGTCGTACTGCTCTGCCAGCTGTTCCAGCTGGTTTTGCTTGGCTTCGTCAGTCAGACCCAGTTCCAGCCAACGCTCACGCGGCAGCTTGTCCAGTTTGTCTGCTTCAACGCCACCAGAAATCAGGACAGACTGGATACGGCTGAACAGGCCCGCTTCCAGAATCTGCAGCTCTTCAGACAGGTCTTTCTTCGCCTGCTTCAGCTGCATCTCTTCGATTTCCAGCGCACGTTTGTCTTTTTCCACGCCATCGCGGGTGAAGACCTGAACGTCGATAACCGTACCCGAAACACCGTTAGGCACGCGCAGAGAAGAGTCTTTCACGTCAGACGCTTTCTCACCGAAGATCGCACGCAGCAGTTTCTCTTCTGGTGTCAGCTGGGTTTCGCCTTTTGGCGTCACTTTACCAACCAGAATGTCGCCACCGGTCACTTCCGCACCGATGTAAACGATACCGGATTCATCCAGTTTAGAGAGTGCAGCCTCACCCACGTTCGGGATGTCAGCGGTAATCTCTTCTGGCCCCAGCTTGGTGTCGCGAGACACACAGGCCAGTTCCTGAATGTGGATGGTCGTGAAGCGATCTTCCTGCACCACGCGCTCGGAGACTAAGATGGAGTCTTCGAAGTTGTAACCGTTCCACGGCATGAACGCGACGCGCATGTTCTGACCCAGCGCCAGTTCACCGAGATCGGTAGACGGACCATCAGCCAGCACATCACCACGCTCAACTGGCTCGCCCAGAGATACACATGGCATCTGGTTGATACAGGTGTTCTGGTTAGAACGGGTGTATTTGGTCAGGTTGTAGATGTCGATGCCCGCTTCGCCCGGATACATTTCGTCTTCGTTAACTTTGATAACGATACGTGATGCATCAACGTACTGAACGGTACCGCCACGTTTCGCCACAGCGGTAACACCGGAGTCAACGGCAACCGCGCGCTCCATACCGGTCCCTACCAGCGGCTTATCGGCACGCAGTGTAGGAACGGCCTGACGTTGCATGTTCGCACCCATCAGGGCGCGGTTAGCATCATCGTGTTCCAGGAACGGGATCAGTGACGCACCGACGGAAACGACCTGTTGGGTCGAAACGTCCATGTAGTCAACCTGATCGCGGCTGAACAGGCTCGATTCACCTTTGCTACGGCAGGTCACCAGGTCATCAACGAACGCACCTTCTTCTGACAGATTGGTGTTCGCTTGAGCGATGACATAGTTACCTTCTTCGATGGCAGACAGGTAATGAATTTCATCAGAAACCACACCGTCGATCACGCGACGATAAGGGGTTTCCAGGAAACCGTACTCGTTCGTCTGCGCATATACAGACAAGGAGTTGATCAGACCGATGTTCGGACCTTCAGGGGTTTCGATTGGGCAGACACGACCGTAGTGCGTTGGGTGTACGTCACGCACTTCGAAGCCGGCACGCTCACGGGTTAAACCACCCGGGCCGAGAGCAGAGATACGACGCTTGTGCGTAATCTCTGACAACGGGTTGTTCTGATCCATAAACTGGGACAGCTGGCTTGAACCAAAGAACTCTTTCACCGCCGCCGAAATAGGCTTGGCGTTGATCATGTCCTGAGGCATCAATGTGTCGAGGTCGCCCAGAGAAAGACGCTCTTTCACTGCACGCTCAACACGGACAAGGCCGACGCGGAACTGGTTTTCCGCCATTTCACCCACTGAACGAATACGACGGTTACCGAGGTGGTCGATATCGTCCACTTCGCCTTTACCGTTACGGATGTCGATCAGCTTTTTCATCACTTCGATGATGTCTTCTTTGCTCAGGATACCTGAACCTTCGATTTCATCACGCAGCAATGAACGGTTGAACTTCATGCGGCCGACAGCAGAAAGATCGTAACGATCTTCAGAGAAGAACAGGTTCTCGAACAGGTTCTCTGCTGCTTCACGCGTAGGTGGCTCACCAGGACGCATCATGCGGTAAATCTCAACCAGCGCGCTCAGGCGATCGTTGGTTGGGTCGACACGCAGGGTCTCGGAGATATAAGGGCCGTGATCCAGATCGTTGGTGAACAGCGTTTCGATACGCTTGTGACCCGCCTGGCTCAGCTTGGCCAGTAGATCCAGCGACAGCTCCATGTTCGCTGCGATAATCAGTTCACCGGTGTTCTCATCGATATAATCTTTAGAGACCACTTTGCCTGCAATATATTCAACAGGCACTTCAATGTGCTGGATACCGTCTTTTTCGAGCTGACGAATGTGACGCGCAGTGATGCGACGCCCTTTCTCAACGTAGACCGTGCCGTTCGATTCGATATCGAAGGTCGCGGTTTCACCACGCAGGCGCTCTGGCACCAGTTCCATCTGCAGCTTGTTGTCACGGATTTCATACACCACTTTCTCGAAGAAGATATCGAGGATTTCAGCAGTGGTGTAATGCAGTGCGCGCAGGATGATACTGGCCGGCAGCTTACGACGACGGTCAATACGGACGAAAAGGTTGTCTTTCGGGTCAAACTCGAAGTCCAGCCATGAACCACGGTAAGGAATGATACGTGCGTTATACAGCACTTTACCCGATGAGTGGGTTTTACCCTTATCGCTGTCAAAGAATACGCCAGGACTACGATGCAGCTGAGAAACGATAACACGCTCAGTACCGTTGATAACAAAGGTACCGTTGTCTGTCATGAGTGGAATTTCACCCATGTAGACTTCTTGTTCTTTAATGTCTTTTACTGTGCCTTCTGGCGCTTCGCGCTCATAGATCACCAGACGCAGTTTGACGCGCAGCGGTGCCGAGTAGGTCACGCCACGGATCTGACATTCTTTCACGTCAAAGACAGGTTCACCTAAGCGATAGCTGACATACTGCAACTCAGAGTTGCCGCTGTAGCTCGCGATAGGGAATACAGAGCGGAAGGCAGCTTCCAGTCCGTACTGACCTTCTGGATCTTGCTCAATAAACTTCTGAAACGAATCAAGCTGGATAGAAAGGAGATAAGGTATGTCCAAAACTTGTGGACGTTTACCAAAATCCTTACGAATACGTTTTTTCTCGGTATAGGAGTAAACCATAGGGTTCCTCAGCTAGCTGACAAGTCGACCCACGCTGTCCGTCCTGACAGGACAGTTCATGCAACACGATTTTGTTTGATTCACGCACTGCCCGGCAGTGTGTGCAATACCTCTTTCTATCACGCTTAAATCATTTCATTGCTTCAGCGTGGGCAGGGAACCCGCACAGGAAAGCAGTATATTAAGTCGTCGATAGAGAAAGATATTGAAGAGCAACAATGGACAAACAGTGCGAAACCCCATTGAGGCCCTGGAGCGCAAAAAGGCTGGTGACCAAAAAGTCACCAGCCATCAGTCTGATATTACTCAGACTGCAACCCGAGGGTTGTCTTACTTAACTTCAACTTCAGCGCCAGCTTCTTTCAGAGCAGCTTCAAGTGCAGCTGCGTCATCTTTGCTGATGCCTTCTTTGATCACGCCAGTTGCTTCAACCAGATCTTTGGCTTCTTTCAGGCCCAGACCAGTTGCGGTACGAACGGCTTTGATTACTGCAACTTTGTTCGCGCCAACAGCTTTCAGGATAACGTCGAATTCAGTTTTCTCTTCAACAGCTTCAGCTGGGCCAGCAGCAACAGCTACAGCAGCAGCAGCAGAAACGCCGAATTTTTCTTCCATAGCAGAAACCAGCTCAACTACTTCCATTACGGACATAGCGGCAACGGCTTCCAGAATTTGGTCTTTAGTGATAGACATAACAATTGTTCCTAAGAATCAGAAAAAGTTTATACGTTAGCAAGTACGAAGAAAAGAGAGGCCTTAAGCCGCTTCTTTTGCATCGCGAACAGCAGCCAGAGTGCGAACCAGTTTGCCGGCAGCGGCTTCTTTCATGGTCGACATCAGACGTGCCAGTGCTTCTTCGTAGGTCGGCAGCGTTGCCAGACGGTCAATATTGGCCGCCGTGATCAGCTCACCTTCAAAGGCTGCAGCTTTGACCTCAAATTTTGCATTCGCTTTCGCGAAATCTTTGAACAGACGAGCAGCAGCGCCCGGGTGTTCCATAGAATATGCAATCAGGGTCGGACCAACAAACGTGTCTTTCAGGCACTCGAACTGAGTACCTTCAACGACGCGGCGCAGCAGGGTGTTACGAACAACACGCATGTAAACGCCAGCTTCACGACCTGCTTTACGCAGTTCGGTCATTTTATCAACGGTAACGCCACGAGAATCCGCAACAACCGCTGAAAGCGCACCTTTGGCTACTTCGCTGACTTCAGCAACAATCGCTTGTTTGTCTTGAAGATTTAATGCCATTAGCTTTAGCTCCTGGATTTGACCGGGGATGGATTTCCCCGGAACTCACTTCACTTATTCGCCCGAAGGAAAATAAGCGCTATTACACGGTGAGCAGAATCCAGTAAAGAAAAATTCTTTTGGTTCTGTCACCGTCTACGCAGGGTATTAAGCATTACATCCGAAAATGTGCAGCTCCTGCGGTCTTGGACGGAGGCCAGGATAAGGCCTGGCTCCAACCTAAAATTCGGCTGTACATCGTGGCTCAGATTGCCTTGCACTGACAGCCTTTATAAGGCCTGCTGAACACTTTACTGTGTTTCAGGCGACTGACTCAGTCGCTGCGTTCGCACAATCTGACTTACTCACGATGACATCTGCATGAATGCAGAACAACGGGCGTAAGATTCTAGGTGAATTTTTCGCCCGTTTCAAGCAGCAATTAGTTTGCCGCTGCGCTCAGACCAGCCTGGTCAACGGCAACGCCGGCGCCCATGGTGGTAGAGATGCTGACTTTCTTGATATACACGCCTTTCGCCTGAGCAGGTTTTGCTTTTTTCAGCGCAACCAGCAGAGATTCCAGGTTTTCTTTCAGTTTGTCAGCATCGAAGTCCACTTTACCGATGGTAGTGTGGATGATGCCGTTTTTGTCGTTACGATAACGAACCTGACCTGCTTTAGCGTTCTTAACCGCTTCAGCAACGTTCGGGGTTACAGTACCGACTTTCGGGTTTGGCATCAGGCCACGTGGACCCAGAACCTGACCTAACTGGCCAACAACGCGCATTGCATCTGGAGATGCAATAACAACGTCAAAGTTCATTTCGCCTTTCTTGATCTGCTCAGCCAGATCTTCCATACCTACCAGCTCAGCGCCAGCTGCTTTAGCAGCTTCAGCGTTTGCGCCCTGGGTGAAGACGGCTACACGTACAGAACGACCTGTACCGTGTGGCAGAACGGTCGCGCCGCGCACGTTCTGGTCAGATTTACGAGCGTCGATGCCGAGGTTAACAGCAACGTCTACGCTTTCTACGAACTTAGCGGTAGCCAGCTCTTTCAGTAATGCGATTGCTTCAGCAATATCGTACTGCTTAGTCGCGTCAACTTTGTCGCGAATAACGCTCATGCGCTTGGTCAGCTTTGCCATTTCTTAGTCCTCTACTACCAGGCCCATGGAACGAGCAGTACCTTCGATTGAGCGAGTCATCGCTTCAACGTCAGAACCAGTCATGTCCGCAGCTTTAGTTTCTGCGATTTCACGTACCTGAGCACGAGTCACTTTACCGACTTTATCTTTGTTCGGCTTACCAGAACCAGACTTGATGCCCGCTGCTTTTTTCAGCAGAACGGCAGCCGGAGGCGTTTTGGTAATGAAGGTGAAAGAACGGTCGCTGTATACGGTGATAACAACTGGAGTAGGCAGGCCTTTTTCCAGTGATTCTGTTTTGGCGTTAAACGCTTTACAGAATTCCATGATGTTAACACCCTGCTGACCCAGAGCTGGACCAACTGGTGGACTTGGGTTCGCCATACCAGCTGCAACCTGCAGCTTGACGTAGGCTTGTACTTTCTTAGCCATGATAATTCCTCAATTGGGTTATAGCGCCTTTAAAAGGCTCCCCGTGGTAACGATTTACACGCTGTTGCCAGCGCATAAAAACAAAAGGCGCGAAATTATAGTTTAATTTCGCGCCTGCTGCAACAGCCAAATAGTGAAAGAAAGGTTAGCCTTTCTCCACCTGACCGAAGTCGAGTTCGACAGGTGTTGCACGTCCAAAGATGGAGACCGAAACAGTCAGACGACTCTTCTCATAATCGACATCTTCGACCACGCCGTTAAAGTCGGCAAACGGACCATCGTTGACGCGTACCATTTCGCCCGGTTCGAACAGCGTTTTCGGACGTGGCTTGTCACCTACCTGCTGCAGGCGGTTCATGATCGCATCAACTTCTTTATCGCTGATTGGCGCAGGGCGGTCAGAAGTACCACCGATGAAACCCATTACGCGTGGCACGCTGCGAACGAGGTGCCAGCTGGCATCATTCATTACCATCTGAACCAGAACGTAGCCTGGGAAGAATTTACGTTCGCTTTTACGGCGTTGACCACCACGGATCTCGACCACTTCTTCAGTCGGCACCATGACGTCGCCAAACAGCTCTTCCATGTTGTGCAATTTGATGTGCTCACGCAGCGACTGTGCTACGCGGCCTTCAAAACCGGAAAACGCCTGCACGACGTACCAGCGTTTTTTTGGAGCTTCAGACATCTCAGAACCTCAGGCCAGTGATAAACGATACCAGACGGACCAGAATGCCATCCAGCCCCCACAAAATCAGTGACATCACGGCAGTGACCGCGGCAACGATTAACGTGGTATGCAGTGTCTCCTGGCGGGTTGGCCAGATAACCTTGCGCATTTCGGTTCTTGCTTCACGTGCAAAGGCTACGGTCGCTTTGCCTTTGGTCGTTAAAAGCGCAATGCCGCCTGCTGCTGCAATCAAAATAACAACAGCCAACGCACGCAGAGGTAACGTCACATCACGATAGAGGTAGTTACCTACGATCGCCGCAAGCAGTAATAAGACTACCACTACCCATTTCAGCGCTTCGAGGCCGCGCCCGCTCCCTTGAGCTTCGGTATTCGCACTCATAAACCAACCTGCCACAATAATTCAGAAACTATTCTGCCCCGCATCGCGAGGCATCCAAACCGAATGAGCTTTTGGGGCGTAACTCGGTATCCAGCGCCGCATAACAGAGCCTGTCTCAGCAATGATTATGGTGCAAAATCACTGATGAGTCAGGTTCTATAAAACAGCGTACAAAAAGGGCATCAAATGATGCCCTTTCCATGTGCATTGCGTCAAATATTATCGGTAATTAAGCGATAACTTTGGCAACAACGCCCGCGCCAACGGTACGGCCACCTTCGCGGATTGCGAAGCGCAGACCTTCGTCCATTGCGATTGGGTGGATCAGGGTAACAACCATTTTAATGTTGTCGCCTGGCATAACCATTTCAACGCCTTCTGGCAGCTCTACTGAACCGGTCACGTCAGTGGTACGGAAGTAGAACTGTGGACGGTAGCCCTTGAAGAACGGAGTATGGCGGCCACCTTCGTCTTTAGACAGAACGTAAACTTCTGACTCGAACTTTGTGTGTGGCTTGATGGTGCCTGGCTTCGCCAGAACCTGACCACGCTGGATGTCTTCACGCTTGATACCGCGCAGCAGAACACCACAGTTTTCGCCTGCCTGACCCTGGTCCAGCAGTTTGCGGAACATTTCAACACCGGTACAGGTTGATTTCGCCGTATCTTTGATACCCACGATTTCAACTTCGTCGCCGACTTTAACAACACCGCGCTCAACACGACCGGTTACTACAGTACCACGGCCAGAGATTGAGAATACGTCTTCGATTGGCAGCAGGAACGGCATGTCGATAGCACGAACCGGATCCGGGATGTAGTTGTCCAGGTGGTTAGCCAGCTCAACGATCTTCTCTTCCCACTCTGGGTTGCCTTCCAGCGCTTTCAGTGCTGAACCGCGAACGATTGGAGTGTCGTCGCCCGGGAAGTCGTACTGTGACAGCAGGTCACGGACTTCCATCTCAACCAGCTCCAGCAGTTCTTCGTCATCAACCATGTCACACTTGTTCAGGAACACGATGATGTAAGGAACGCCTACCTGACGACCCAGCAGGATGTGTTCACGGGTCTGCGGCATTGGGCCGTCAGTCGCAGCAACAACCAGGATCGCGCCGTCCATCTGCGCAGCACCGGTGATCATGTTTTTCACATAGTCGGCGTGGCCCGGGCAGTCAACGTGTGCATAGTGGCGAGACGGGGTTTCATACTCAACGTGTGCAGTGTTGATGGTGATACCACGTGCTTTTTCTTCAGGGGTGCTGTCGATCTGGTCGAACGCACGCGCCTGGCCGCCGTTGGTTTTAGCCAGAACGGTGGTGATTGCTGCAGTCAGGGTGGTTTTACCGTGGTCAACGTGACCGATGGTGCCCACGTTTACGTGCAGTTTGTTACGTTGAAATTGCTCTTTAGCCATCGCTTGTCCCTCTAAGACACGGATATATCAAAGATATCGTCACATTAACCAGGCATTGCCTGACTGCAAGGAGTTACAGAGAAAATCAGGAGGGAGATAAAGGAAGTGGTGCTGATACCCAGAGTCGAACTGGGGACCTCACCCTTACCAAGGGTGCGCTCTACCAACTGAGCCATATCAGCACATCTGGAGCGGGCAGCGGGAATCGAACCCGCATCATCAGCTTGGAAGGCTGAGGTAATAGCCATTATACGATGCCCGCATCCTGGAACTCGGCTACCTGTTCTTTCTGTAGCTTGTGAATAACAGGGGAAGTCCCCCATTATTCTTAGCCTGCCAGCGAAGCTGGCTGACTTTGACTGAGCTTACACCCAATCTGAATTCAGGGTGAGAAGAAGTGACTCACCTGCCAGATAAACAGGTTGTTTATCTGTTCTCAACCCGAGGGTCGAGATGGTGGTGGGAGAAGGATTCGAACCTTCGAAGTCTGTGACGGCAGATTTACAGTCTGCTCCCTTTGGCCGCTCGGGAATCCCACCTACTTGATGGTGCCGGCTACCGGAATCGAACTGGTGACCTACTGATTACAAGTCAGTTGCTCTACCAACTGAGCTAAGCCGGCATCAAGTGACGCGCATTCTAGGAAGGTCGGCTGAAGGATGCAACAAAAAAATCACTGTTTTTGTTCTATCGCTTACTATTTGTGCAAAGCATCGCAATTTACCCCTATTCTGCAGAAATAACATCCAATTATTGGTCAAATTTTCGCGTCATCTTCTGTCCCTGGATTGGGTCTTCACGATTTCATTGTTTGGTGGATGGCTTTTTTCACGCCCCCTTTTTTTGCTGATCATGCAAAATTCGTCTCGATTGCTTATTTATTGCCCGGTGTTTTCCATCGACAGCCGGTTTTTGTTTGTGGAAATCGGTTTGTTTGTGCAAAAACGCCACCACAGGGTAAGCGATGAGTGATGTTAAGTTGACAGGGTTGCAGAGAAAACGTACTGGCACCTAAAGAGGTGAGAATGGACACTGGCACAATACCGCTTTCAATACGCGTGAATCAGGCATTGCTTGTATGCTTTCTGTGGCCGACAGCGCTGCTCTGTTCGGTTACTGGCCTGACAGGCGCGCGAGTGCATGTGTATTGATGTCGACGCGGTGAAGATGAGCGAGGTTGCATATGAACAGGTACTGCCTACGTACAACAGAGAAGTCACATGACACATGAGAACGGCCCGATGCTTGATGTGCAGATTCCACCCTGTCCGCACCGATGACGGCTGCGACCAACTGGAACGCCGCCGAAAGTCATTATGTTTGTCCCTTCTGTTGTCAGAACGCGCTGTGCCTCCCGGTTCAACCTGCATAGAAACCCGGTCAGGCGGATTGAAGCGCTTCTTCTCTCCTTCGACCCTCAGACAGCTTAAGCACACCACAAAGCCTGTGGCGGCCTTATGTTGGCAGCAACGGTATTTGATGCACACGCCATGCGAGGGCAGAGAAAGGGTCGTGGTAAGGGTTATTCGTCACGGGAAAGAGAGTACAGAAGGTATCCTTGCCCGGGGCAGACTGGTCTCTGAAGGCAATAAAGTGCGGTGTGGATGTTCAGACAAATGATCTGGGGAATGAAAGCACGCCCCAAAACAGTGACGCGCCTGACACGCACCTTATTTGCGGCTTAACGTCCGGCATAAAGTAACAGACAGCCACGGATTCGTTGCACGCGCTATCATGAAAGACCGCTCGTTAACCGGCTGCTGGCTAAGTGAACCATACGATAATGAGCGGAGGCCCGTTTACGAGCCCTGATCAGTGCTACCCACCGGGCTAAAGATTTGCCTGTCACATCGCATGCTGTAATTACAGAGATCAAGCCTCTTGATCAAGGATTTGTTAAAATTGCGGAGGCGCCGACGAAAGCTTATCCCCGTTTATTTTTTACTTCTTTTAAAAGCTATACTGGTGGTACCCTCCAGCCCATTGTTCTCGTTAATAACTCTGTGACCCGCAATTCATTACGCTACCGTGCCCGAGTAATCTTCGGTGAAAATGTACAGATTGGTTTGAATCTGCAGTCAAATGTATACTTATGGATAAAACGACATCACTCACCACGCCTTATTTACAGTTCACCCGTGAACAATGGGCGTCATTACGCGACTCCGTTCCCATGACGCTGGCAGAGGATGAAATTGCTCAGTTAAAAGGGATAAACGAAGACCTTTCTATTGAAGAGGTGGCGGAAATCTATCTGCCGCTCTCACGCTTGCTGAATTTCTATATAAGTTCGAATGTGCGTCGCCAGGCTGTTCTGGAACAATTTCTGGGCACAGACGGGCAAAAGATCCCTTACATTATCAGTATTGCTGGTAGCGTTGCGGTGGGGAAAAGTACGACTGCCCGCGTTTTACAGGCGCTTCTCAGCCGCTGGCCTGAGCACCGTAAGGTTGAGTTAATTACAACTGATGGCTTCCTTCATCCGAACTCGGTACTAAAAGAGCGCGGTCTCATGAAGAAAAAAGGGTTTCCTCAATCTTATGATATGCATCGGTTAGTTAAGTTTGTGTCAGACCTTAAGTCTGGCGCCCAGCAGGTGACGGCGCCCGTTTATTCCCATCTCATTTATGACGTTATTCCGGATGGGGATAAAGTGGTGCAACAACCCGATATTTTAATTCTGGAAGGCTTAAACGTTCTTCAAAGTGGAATGGATTATCCCCACGATCCGCACCACGTATTTGTTTCTGATTTTGTCGATTTTTCTATCTATGTCGATGCGGAAGAAGATCTTTTACAGCACTGGTATATCAATCGCTTTCTGAAATTTCGCCAGGGCGCTTTCACCGATCCTGACTCTTATTTTCATCATTATGCACAGTTACCTGAAGATGAGGCTATCAAGATCGCGGGATCACTGTGGAAAGAGATCAACTGGCTGAACCTGAAAGAAAATATTCTTCCTACGCGTGAAAGAGCCAGCTTGATTATGACCAAAAGTGGTAATCATGCGGTTGAAAAAGTCCGCCTGAGAAAATAAGTTACAACAATAAAGCCTGCCTTAAAAGCAGGCTTTACAGACTTTTAAAGGGGACGCAGCGATATTTCCCCACCCATCCAGGATTTAATTTCGCCCTCTTGTTCCAGCAGCAAACCACCCTGATTATCAATGCCGCGTGCAATGCCGTGAACTTCCCGCTCGCCCATCAGTAACCTGACCGGACGGTTGATAAAGTTGTCTAAGCCTGCCCAGCGTGCGACAAAAGGTGCCAGACCTTCCTGTTCAAAAACAGGTAGTGCCTCACGCAGGCGATTGATTAACGTTGCAGCCAGGTCATTACGATCAAGCGTTACGCCCGCTTCCTGCAGATTAATCCAGCCCTGATTGATTTGCGCCGCGTCGGCATTTCGCATCGCTAAATTGATGCCCGCTCCCATTACGATCTGCGCAGCATCGCCGGTTTTACCGGTTAACTCTACTAAGATGCCTGCTAATTTTCTGTCATGGAGGTAAATATCATTCGGCCATTTTACGCGAACATCCTCCGCACCTAATGACTGAAGCGTCTCTGCCATCACTATACCAATCACCAGGCTGAGCCCCATCGTTGCAGCAGGCCCTTGCTCCAGACGCCAGTACATAGACATATAAAGATTAGCACCGAAGGGAGAAAACCAATGCCGCCCGCGTCGTCCGCGTCCCGCTTGCTGATATTCCGCCACACAAACGGCACCTGAAGGCAGTGAATCCATACGCTCAAGTAAATACTGGTTCGTCGAATCGATAACCGGTATCACGGCGACATCAGGCTGAGAAAGCTGACCAAGAATCGCCTCTTCATTGAGCAACTGAAGCGGTGCAGGGAAGCTGTAGCCTTTCCCGGTAACCGTATACACTTCAAGGCCCCAGCTTTTTAACGTCTGAATATGTTTATTAATTGCTGCGCGGCTCATGCCGAGCGTTTCACCTAATTGCTCACCAGAATGAAATTCGCCATCTGACAGGATATCAATAAGCTTTAGCGGTACGCTGTGGTCTTTCATGCAATCACCTCAACCGCATTGCATTCACCTTGTGCCCGGATAAAACGGACCTCAGGCTCAAGCCAGACATCAAATTTCTCACCTACGCGTGCGCGCACCTTTTTTGCCAGCGCAACGATATCGCCTGGCGTGGCATCGGCGGCATTAATCAGCACTAATGCCTGCTGCTGATGAACTTCCGCGCCGCCAACCCGACAGCCTTTAAGCTGACACTGATCGATTAACCAGCCTGCAGCAAGTTTTACCGTACCCTCTGGTTGGGGATAATTTGGCATCGCAGGATAGTGATTAAGCAATACTTCGGCCTGCTGCCGACTAATCACTGGATTTTTGAAAAAACTGCCAACATTGCCTGTTATTTTGGGGTCAGGTAATTTGCTCTGTCGCATATGGCAAACGGCATGAAACACATCCCAGGCATTCGCAGTCGCCGGATTAAGCGTCTTTAAATCGCCATACGTCAGCACCGGTTGCCACTGTTTGGTTAATGCAAACCCGACGGCAACAATCGTATAGCCCGACTGGTACTGATGTTTAAAAATGCTGTCGCGATAGCCAAACTGGCAATCGTCACGGCTTAAACGCTCAGTGACGCCGGTTTGCAAATTCAGCACGTCTACATATTCACAGACATCTTTCAGTTCAACGCCATAGGCGCCGATATTCTGGATGGGTGCAGAGCCGACCATACCGGGAATAAGTGCCAGGTTCTCTAGTCCGGAAATGCCTTTTTCCAGCGTCATTTTCACCAGTTGATGCCAGTTTTCACCCGCGCCAACATGCAGCTTCCAGCGCTCATTCTCGTCGCGTATTTCAACTCCAGCGATGCGGTTGAGCACCACAATGCCCGCGAAGTCCTCAAGAAACAGTACATTGCTGCCTTCACCCAGGATCAAAAAGGGTTGCTGGTTACGCTGGCTCATCTGCCATGCCGCAAGTATGGCTTCAGGTGTTTCGGCGACAATACGAATTTGTGTGCTGACATTAAGACCGAGCGTATTGTCGGCTTTTAAGGAGGTATACGAGCTGGACATGATAAGGCCTTCACGGGGTTAATCTGGCCGTAGTTTACCGCATCATGAACGGATTGAGAGGGAATTTGCGTGCGAAGACGTTTTTCGCTGCATATCAGCCACTCAGAACGCTGAACGGGTAGAAAGAAATCCCGTCGCGGGCATGACGACAGGGGAAGCTGATGGAATGTGAGTTGCAGGCTCAGCGGTTTAAAACAGCTAAAAACACAGGCGGAACAATTGTGAAGTATCAGCAGAACTTTGTAGAGGTGGGCATCCGTTTCATCCAGGCCGTTTTGCCAACCGCACGTTTAAACAGCGCGGTTTGATCGCAGTCTGTTTAGCTATTCACTGGAGAGATTGATGCAAAGCATGGGCTAAAAGGCATAGACAGGAAAGGGCCGCTGACGACATATTCTTTCCTTTTACATGCAGAGGCAAGGTAAACGGACCAGGGAGGAGACCGGCAGGCAGCAACAGAGCTCTGCCCTGAAGCCCGCAGAGGCCCGGCAGCCCCCGCCCTCCCCGGACGACGGACGTAAAAAAGCCCCG